>JAFGIW010000131.1 GCA_016929415.1 Chitinispirillaceae bacterium
CTGCGGTCACGGTGTAGGTGACCGGGTTCGAGAAGTTCCGGGCCGCGCCCGATAAGGGATCGATGCCCGCTCCGGTATGGGTAATGGTCGGCGTCAATTCCGTTACCGCGGTACCAAAGGGGACATTGACGATAATCGTACGCGTTGAATCAACGATGACCGCGGTCGTATCCGGTCTTGACAAACTGAATGAGGTGATCTCTTTGGTACTGCTCTTCGGGCTGTCGGTCAATAGATTTCCACACCCCGGAAGAATTAGTATCAAAGATACAACGATGAGTCCATGAATAATTTTGTTCATATTTTGGTCCGATTAATTTTTCTCTATATATAAGTTTTGGGCTGCGACTAGTCCATATCGGGTAGAACCGTCACCGGTATTCCTGCCATTTCTATGCCGTATAATCGAATATAAATTGATTTGTTTTAAACTAATACCGCGGGATTGCGGTATGGGTTCAAGAGGCCTTAATAATCAGTCTCTCTCGGTGAACCGTTTCCGGCCATCATCCGTGTTCTTCCAGAAACGCCAGAATATCCTTATCGAATTTGTTCTCTTCCATGGAAAAGCGCATAAACAGTTCTTCGGTGTCCAGAAGTAGTTTGCCCTGGGCACCCCACGCAAGGGGAAAGCAGGCTAGCGCCGTGGAATCTTCGGGGACTCTTTGCGTCAATATTCCGAATCTATCGACAAACGATTGATTTTCCATAAGGATGGCATGGTAGCAGTTCGCGAATTCCCCGAAAGCGTCCTTTGCCTCGTTGAGGTTGATGCCCGGACCGAGCACCTTTTCAAGTGCCGGGTACGACGCCCCGATGATGGCATTCGCTTTGTAGTGCTTGTTTTCACTGATCTGCCTGAAAATATAATCGTACCGGGCGTCGGAGATCTCGGTAATTTCCCAAGCGTCAATAACATCAGCATGAACATTAAGCATCACCGACAGCAACTCAATAGCACTTCTCTGGAATACTTCACGAAGTTCGATCATTGAATCCTTGATGCTGTTGTGCGGGTCCATAGGTGTCCTTAATTGTTGTTAAAATTTATTTATAAAAGACTGTAAACAAAGGTCTGGAAGAGTTCTCTGCTGAATTTTCCCGTATCGCACTCTTTTTTCATGATTCTAAGCGCATCTATTGATGTAAGTGCCACTCCAGCCTGATTCCGGCCGTTTCTCAACGTGTCATAGACATCGAATATACCGATGATCTGGCCTAAAAAAGATATTTTAGTTTTCCCACCGGGGAAACCGCTGCCGTCAATCCGTTCATGATGTTCTAATGCGCCATAGTCGATGATTTTATCTTTGATCCCGCAATCCTCAAGCAGGTTGAATCCAACCTGCGGATGGAGTCGGAATGCCCTTATGTCTTCATCGTTGGTGAGATTATCTGGGTTAGCGGTGATCAGATGTGCCGGCAGCATGGTTTTACCGATATCATGCAGCAGGGCGCTCGTACAAAGTAATTTGGAATCCTTTATAGAATAATTGTTTTTAATGCAGAATTTCATAGCGAGTGCCATGATCCTGGAAGAATGAAGCCCCAGAGTGAGGTTCTGTTCAAGGAGCGGCACAAGATTCAATACCATCTCCTTGCTTCTCGACGATGCTATATACAGCACTTCGACCACCTCTTCAAGTCCTTCAATGGATTGTTCATCGTGTTCAAATAAAATGAAATCAAGGAGCATGACCATGATTTTTTTAGCTTCGTCGAACTCGTTATTGTTGATAAGTGACCTGATCCGGGAGATCATTCCCTGCCGCAATTCGGTATATGCCTCGTTCCAGTCGCTCTCGAGGATATACAGGTCCGGAGTGTGTGGTGAATCCAGTTTTTCCTTGGGGATTGATTCTCCGGCGGACTTATAAAGAGAATAACTTTCAGCGTTTCCCGATTTGCAGTAAAGTGGCGTTTTAATGAAATACTGATAGGTGGAATTTTCCATGTTCCGGTATTTTTGGGATTTGAACTGTTTTTCAAGCTGTTTTTCCATAATAAGGTCCTGAGCGATTTTCTGATAATCATCGCTCGTAAAGGACGAAAGCGACGGTGCCTTGACCGGCACTGGTATGTCTGCCGGAGCGGCAGCGTCGGTATTTGAAGAGGAAGTACAGGGAACGGCCACGCACATCGTTTTCCTGCATTCGATGACTTTCGCAAAATCATACTGGTAGAGGGATTTCGACGTTTTATACTTAATCAGTTTTCCATCAGCACATAATTTATCAAGGATTTCAGGTGTTATATGCAGCATCTGGCAGACTGCTTTATCAGAAATCAATCTAATGGGATTACCTTTCAAGCATGCACCTCTTTGTGTGAAATGAGAAGGAACCGGCATCAACGTTTCAAACGGGTGACCGGTGAACGCTGCAGTGAATATCACGCACCGCCGTTGTTTTGTTACGGATGTTATTATACCATGGCAATCCTTTCATTGTCAAAAATTTGCAGCGGGCTCGATCTGCCAGAGCGTGATGCCGCATTTCAGAATGACATTATTCCCGAAATCGAGATCGATCTCCTGGCCGAGGACGTCGGTGTAAAATTGCTCCGCCCGTTTGATGTCGGCGACGAAAGCTGCCGTCGAATGAAAGCGGAGAGAATAATCGTGCATTGCTGCTAATCCTTTACATGTCAGGTTGTTGCTGAATATTTAAAGGTACCCATATTTGACACATTGGAAGAAAACCGACAATAATGAAAGCTCCGTGTCGTATTCTTTTAAATTTCCGGATAACGCCTTTTCACTATAGAAAAGGCAAGGGGCTTTTGTTAACCTGTACATTTTGATGCTGGTAAATAATCATTTTCAGACTGGTGTCATATCAAACAAATATATTTCTTATCGATTTGATATGCTCCTCCGGAAAAATGGCAGATCCTTGCGGCATATTTCGGGTTATCGGTCGAATGGTACTTATTTTGCATAAAGTCAGCCGGATTATTATACACGGCCTTGCGTTTTTTCGATTGTCGCTCGTCACGGAAGAATGAAAAAATTATTGATTGCAGAGTATTGCCCTCTACTACCGCTGCTTTTTACAGCCGCGGTTTTTTCTGCATCGCCCCGGGACACTGTTTCCGAAACGCCTGTCACCATTGAAATCGACACTTCGATAACCACCATCGGCGAATCCCCGGAAGATACCATACTCCGGCTCGACAGTGAGCCGCACCTGCAGACCTTCATCAAGGCCGATTATCCAACCAGGCTGCAGAAATCGGGAGTTCAGGGAACGGTGCTGCTTGCACTGCTTATTTCCGAAAAAGGGATTGTCGACAGCGTCGGCATTATTAAAAGCTGCCACCCGCTTCTTGACCGGAACGCTGCCGATGCGGCAAAGCGGTTTATTTTCACCCCGGCTGAGGCACAGGGGGAGCCGGTGGCGGTGCTGCTCGAATACGAGTACAAATTTACCCTTTCGGATGCACTGGTACGGAACGATGCCTCGGTCAATTTTTCCGGCAGGCTTCTGGAGAAAGGGACCCGGTACCCCATCCCTGATGCGGTGGTGTTCATTGAGTTCGAAGACACGCTGTCGGATACGACGCTTCCCGTCCCGTTTTCTTTTTACCTGCGGAACATCGGCAACTACGACGGCCAGTCGTTTGAGGAAGGAAAACTCATCGCTTCGACGGACTCGCTCGGCAATTTCTCCTTCAGAGCTTTTCCCGCCTGCAGCATACTCGTCACCTGTCTCATTCCGGGATATGAGCAGTTCTGGCGACGTGAAGTCATCGTGAAAGACAAACGTCTTTCGGTTGTTTACCGGCCTAAACGTGAATCGTACTCCGAATATGAGATTGTTATCTACGGTAAAGCCGACGAACGGGAGGTAAGCCGAAGGCAGTTGTCTAAAACCGAGGTCAAGCGGATACCCGGTGTGGGAGGCGATGCGGTTAAGGTGGTACAGGCTCTGCCGGGCGTGGGTCGTCCGACCATGGGAAACGGCGACATCATCGTCCGGGGGAGCCGGCCGTGGGACTCCGGCTTCTTCATCAATGGTTTACGCATACCACTGCTCTACCATCTCGACGGCATCAAATCCACCTACAATACCGAGGCTCTTGAAACAGTGAATTTTTATCCGGGTGGTACCGGAGTGCGGCATGGCGGCTATACGAGCGGGATCATAGAGCTCATCCCCCGTAAAGCGCAAACCGACCGCCTGCACGGTTTCGCGGAACTTAACGGGATGGACGTGAATTTTTCCCTTGAGGGACCGCTGCACAAAAATGTTTCGTTGCTGGTGTGCGGCCGGAGAAGTTTTTTCGGTGATGTCATGTCGAAAATTTTCAACAAACTTCAGGAGTGGGGCGAGAACCTGCCGATGTGGATTCTGCTGTTCTACTGGGACTATCTGGCACGCGCGGATATTCGGATAGGCGACGACCATACGTTTTCAATAAGCGGCTTCGGCGCCCGCGACAGTATGTCGTTCATTTTCAATCAAAGCCGGGGCGGCAGCAAAGAGATTGAAAGCACAACCGACCGCCTCAACAATACGCGCATGTTCAATATGATCATGGCCGACTGGAAATGGAACATCGCCCCGTCGGCCAAAAACGTCCTGCAGTACGGATTGACGTTCGACCAATGGAATCTCTCTTCGTTCGGAAATCTGAAGGTGATGAGCCGCGGCGCCACCCATCAGATCTATGATGAACTTGCCGTCACCATATCCGACAAGCTTACCATCTCGCCGGGAATCGATATCCTGCTCAATCCGCTTGACCATACCATGATACGGCCCGACGGGACGGGAATGATCCGGAAAGACATTGTCGACAACTGGCTTTTCGGCGTGGTCGGGGCCTACCTCTTTGCCGAATACAAAGCTACCGACAAACTGTCTCTTTTTCCCGGATTGCGTTTCGATTATTTCCCAGAACTTTCATATAACGGATCGGTGCTGCCGCAATTCGGACCTTACGGCGAAAAGGCGCCGAAGTGGCGCGGCTCCGGAGAACCGTCGGTCCGTATTACCGCACAGTATAAGATCAACAATCGCCACGTGCTCAAAGCCGCACTCGGCAATTACAGCCAGACCCCCCAACCGATCGTATTGGTCATTCACCCGACCTGGGGCGAGCCCGGTCTCCCGTCCACCAAGGCGTCGCACTATGTACTTGGGTATCTCTGGAACATCACCGACCTGCTCAGTGTCGATGTGCAGACATATACCAATTTTCAATGGGACATCCCGCGCCTCGATACGAACGAAGCTGCGGCATCCAATGACCGCTTCTGGTATTCCGACGTCAAAGGGAGAATGTTCGGTGCCGAGCTTATGGTCCGTTACATGAACGGAAAACACTTCTTCGGCTGGCTGGCATATACCTTGTCGCACAGCGAACGGAAGGGTCCGTCGGATAAAAAATGGACCCTTTTCGAAGAGGATATTCCCAATTATCTGCAGCTTGTCGGCGGCGTCCATCTGCCGTTCGGATGGGACGCGGGTGTACGCCTTCAGTACGCGACAGGGAAACCGCAGACGCCGATCGTCGGGCGTACCCTCTATGAAAACAGCCAGGTGTTCGTCCCGAAATACGGAGAACCGCTCTCCGATCGGACTGATCCCTATTTTACCGTTGGTCTGCGGTTCGATCACATCCGCGTGAAAAAACGCTTTATTTACTCGACATTTATCGATCTTCCCGACCTTCTCGGCACCTTTTACGGCAGCCCCGAGTTTTACGTCTATAATTACG
This sequence comes from Chitinispirillaceae bacterium, assembly GCA_016929415.1. Lineage (GTDB taxonomy): Bacteria > Fibrobacterota > Chitinivibrionia > Chitinivibrionales > Chitinispirillaceae > JAFGNB01. The sequence continues at coordinate 5,725 of JAFGIW010000131.1, forward strand.
ATTACACTGAACGGGAAGCCTTCACTATGATCCCGATGATCATGGGGGGAATCAGGTTGGAATTTTGACGGGAGCAGAGAATTTATGCTGATTGACAGGTTATAAAAATGACACTTATGTGCAAAAACCGGTTCAACCTTTTTTTTGCGCTGCTTGTTGCGGCCTGCAGTCCGATGCCGACCTCCTTCGAACAGGTCGAAGAGGACCGCGTGCGGACGATCGACTTCGTCTACCGCAATCGTGCCGACACGACGCTCTGCGAGGCCGCGCCCGGCGACAGCATGGAGGTCATCGCCCTGTTCGCCGGAGAAAAGGTGCATGATATCGCGCTCTCGGCATCATTCGACGTCCAGACGTCCATGTACGGTAAGGCTTCATCATTCAATGAAGGACCGCTTGACTATACTGTTACCCGTTCCTCATTGCAGGATTCGGGAGCCACCGAGGCCGATACGTTTGCCTTCAGATTCAAAATCCCGCGTGATATGCTGAAAACCTCTTCATTTCTCCCCGAACACGAATGGGTAAGCGTCCTCCCGGTTGAAATACGAAGCACTATTCCCTCGTCGATTGCTTCGATGAGTAAAACGGAGATTATCGCGATGCTGGAGCGGTTTTCCGAAATGGAGGGGATGGATTCTTTATCGAGTAGCGACACTGCCGACCCGGCGGACGATTCCCTTTCGTCGATGTACCGCACGCAGTTTCTTCCCTCTGCGGGAACGATACTGCAGCTGTTCAGCGCGTCAATCGAACTCAAGGCCTTTGTCAACGGCAACTACGAAATCCTCAGTTACTGCACGGTACGGTACCATCGCAGTTTCCGGCACCTTGATACGGCGGTCATCTGCAATAAGAATCCGGTCATTACCCGGATGGGGATTTACCGGGTACGGCAGAACAATCTCACCTACTTCGATCCAACAATCCATACGCAACCCTACGAGCCGATCGTCCTGTTCGATGCGGCCGCGGGAATCACTTTGTCCGATTATACGCTTGCCATTGAAAAGGACGAGTCGTATTTCCTGTTTGCTGAGAGCGATTCGCAGCAGCAGGCGCTATCCATTTCAGGCGTGCCGATAACCGAGACCCACCTGTTCGAGTGGTTCTTTCAGCAGGATTTCACGGGAGTCGATACAATTGAATTGAAAGAGCGGCTCTCATTATATAATACTTCGGATGGTCCCATAGTTCCTTTGATTCCCGCGGCCACCGAGGCTGTCGACCGATGTGCCGTGTGGGTCCAGGTGCGCGACGAAGCGCCGGGCTCCCGGTTGTACCCGACGGGTTCGTCCGTTTACCGTACCCGATTTTTCTTTACCTATTCACAGGATTACCTTAAAGATTCAGGGAGGTTACGATGAAAATGCGAAATCGGTTCAGCAAAGGGATGGTCGTTTGCTGCAGTCTGGTCTTCCTCGCGTCTGGTTCCGATTCGACAACCGCGACGCAAAAACACGCGGTTATAGCGCTTCCTTCCGCCGTACCGGCGGCAACCGGGGATGCAACTTCTCAACCCGACAAGTTGGGATCTTTTTCGGTCCTTCAGAAAAAGTATCTGAGAACAGTCATTATCACCAACGCGCTCTATGCCGCGGGATTCGGATTGTACCATGGGGTCGTGATGCCCCGCTCGAAGGAAATTGGGGATGATATGGGGGAATCCATGAAGCTTCTGCCGCTCAATCTGCTTACAACCCTCATGATGTACGCCAGTCTTCCTATGTCGGCGGTGACGTCGTACAAGGCGCGGAACAATTATTCCCGTTATTACAATGAAAAACCGCGCAATTTCGCCATGCCCCTGCTTGGTGTCGGCATAGGACTCAGCATAGGCGCAGTGGGGGTCGCCTATTGGCGAATGTTCAAAGATTACCGGGACAACAGCGAAAATGACGGTTCATATGACAAATACGGCGATCTGGTGGACGGTTTGATGAATGCCTCCACCATCGCCTGGGCCGCCCCCAACCTTTATTCGCTTGTCTATATTGTAGTCCTCGGGAAAAAGGCCGAAAAAAACACCCTGAAGACGCAGGGACGCGCCTTTCAAATCGTTCCTTTCCGCTGCCGGGGCGCCGACGGACTGATGCTGTCCTGTGAATTTTAGATGGAGTGGTTGATTTCTACCCGGTTATTTCCTTTCGACGTTCCGTATCACATGCAACAACGGCGACGCGATCCATTTGAAATAGTCCGATTTGAGGAGGCGGGCAAAAAGTCGTTTCAGCTTGTTGAAGTTGAACAATCGCGCATGGATACTTGACAATGCTAAAGCGCCGGAAATGATCGCGAAAAAAAAGACTTTACTCGGGCGGTTTGACCCGGCGAAGTTTTTTACGATCCCGGTAAGGAACCTCTTTCGCCGTTTTGCATCAGGCCACAAATGAAGTATCCGGGGAGGGGGGGCATCGTGTTGCAGGTAAAAATGCCGCAGCTTTATTTCGGCATCACCGAAGAGATCGTCGGCGATCAAAACGGCGTCGGGGCGGATTGTAAAAAGATCCGTCATATGCAGCCGGGGGAACAGATAGAAGTCGGAGGTGTCATTTGCAGAAGCGACGGAGTCGATAAAACCCGCGATCCTTTCGTAGTTCAGATTGAAGTAATCATAGCAGAGCAGGTACAGCGCCTCGTACTGCAAGCCGAAAACAGCGATGGATTTTGCTTTTGACAGTTCGTCGCACAGCAGTTCGAAATGGTTTTCGAATTCTTCCAATTCGTAAAAGTTGAAAAAGAGATGTCTGAAACAATCCGGGCAAAAGCAGTGTATCCCCAGAATCAAACGCGGCTTCAACAGCGTTACCCTGCATCCGCAATCAGGACACGAACCCGCTACCCTGAGCAGCGACCCGAGGACGAATTTATAGTGTAAGTCTTTTACCTGGAAATGATGGAGTAAAAAAGTATAAAAACGTCTTGATTCCCTGGTGATGACGCCCCAAAAACGGTCATTCGGGATATCGCTTATGTTCACGTAGTGACGATGCGTGAAGAACGGATCCCACAGCGAGAATTCAAATCGCAGATGTTGCAGGTTGTCCCATTCATCGGCGATGAGCCCCCGTTTCACTGCGTTTTTATAGATGGCGGTTCCGGGATAGGTGAGTGTCAAACAGTCCCCGCCGTTGATTTCTTCACGGATAACAAAATCTATCGTTTCCTTCAAATCCGCTTCGTTTTCTCCCTCATTCCCCATCATGAAGGTTCCACTGCAGCGCAATCCTGCCGCCTTTGCATTGCGGAAAAACTTGGCGGTCATCTCCACGGTCGTTCCCTTGCGCATCAGTTTCAAAACCTTATCCGATCCGCTTTCGATGCCGACGGTTACACCTACGCATCCGGCGCTCTTCATGGAGCGAAACGCGTCGCTGTCACACCCTGCATTGACGCGTAAATTGCATACCCACCCTTTTCTCGGAATAATTTTCCTGTATGCGTCGCAGAATTGCTCTATTTCCTCCCCGGTGTTGAAAAACATTTCATTCATAAAGGCTATCAAACTGAAATCGTAGTGAGTGTTTAAATATTCTATTTCCTGGATGATATGGTCTATCGGACGTGTCTGTAAGGAACCGATGCTCGGTGAACAGAAGGTGCATTTCCCGCTGCATCCTCGTGCGGTGATGACCGGCAGCGCCTGGTATCTGTCGAAAAACGGCGCATCCGAAATTTTTATATAATGATCGATATTGATGTGATGCCATGCGGGAAGAATATTGTCAACCGAGAGATCGAGGCGACGAACCGGATTCATGGTTATTTCACCACTTGCGGGATCTCTGAAAATCAATCCCGGCACATCGGAAAAATGATCGGATTTTTTTAAAATCAGGTCGACCAGAAACGGAAGCGACGTCTCAGCCTCCCCGGCAACGGCATAGGTGGCGCCCATTTTATGAAGGAGAAAGTCCGGCCTGACGTCTTTGGTGATATTCCCGCCTATAATAACCGGCAATTGAGGATTGATCATTTTGACATTGGAAACAACCTCATTATAAAATTTGAAAAAACTGACTAATCCGCCCGTCGCAACGGCGGCATAATCATTCTTTTTTATGAGCTTTTTATAGTCGTATCCGAAAAGAGTATCGATAAAATCAAAGTGAATGTTATGACGCTCAAGACAGGAAAGCACATAGGCGAAACCAATCGGATAGAAGGCATAGGGCGGTTTTATAACTAATATTTTGTTCCCCATCATTTCTCTTTCACTTGGCTTTTCGATCGGAGCAGGTGCCGCCGCTATTGGAGAACTCATCGGACAGACTGCGTTCAGAAATATACGTCAATATTTTGCAATTGCATTGTTTTAAGACGGGGAGCTGATAGGTATTTTCTTATTTTCAGTTCCGGCAGCTTTCCGGAATATCGTTTAACGTTTGATCTGCTTTATACAAAGAATTCCCTGCTTACAGCCGACCCAGGTACACCATTCAAGAGGAAAATAGGTCGCCATAGTTATTAAACGCAAGAATAGGCAATAGCTACAGTACGGAGGGTTATTGTCACGCTGTTCCTGAAGCGTAGAGAGTCCGGTGCCTCCGGCACCGTTTTTAGTATACCGCTTTCTCGGAACAATGGATTGAGGTGACGTTCAACACGAAGCGGAAGCGGAGCAGACAACCCTCTTCCTTACATGGTTCGAATGCGCTGTCGGCCTTCATGGGATGGACCGGCGCTCCGCCGATCGCATCTCCTCTCTTGAACGGGGGACGTATTAGCCGCAACGGTCGTCGGCGGGTTCTTCGCCGGTTTTGTAAAGCCGTCGGAGCCAGAGTTCGAACGTACCGTAGCGGCCGATCCGCTCATCACAATTGAATCCGTGAAGGTGACGGTCGAAGTCACGTCGGATAAACGCCGGATCGACGAAGTCGAAAATAAGGGCATTCTTGCGTGTTAAAAGTTCGGTAAAGAATTCGAGGGCCGGTGATCGGCGAATCCATGAGGGATAATCGGTGTAACCGCCGGCACGCAATCGGACCGGGAACTTCGACGCGAGCCGTCCGACGCACTTCTTTGCCATAAGGAAAGCTTTATCGATCGGGCCGTTGCGTGAAATCGGTATGCCGGTTCTTTGCCAGGGAATACTCTGATAGAAGCGCGGAAAGGTTAAAAGAAGCATCTGGTGGTAGATAAACGAGTTACGACGATACCTCAGCGGTATCGACATTGTTAATTCCATAAGCTCGTTATCGAAAAAAGGCATTCGGTAGATAATGCCCTGACTAGCCAAGACGGTGCCCATGGCATAGAATCGTCGGTCGCGATCAATGTATTTCGGGATTTCCAGGCCTTCACGGCTTTCGTATGAAGCGCCGAGAAGCGCATCACTCTGAAATCCGTTCAGTGCAACTTCGCACCCCTCCCTGATCGTGTCGGCATGCTCAACCCCGTGCATATGCAGCACATTGAAGAGTCCGTCGGTCCACCAGACGGCATCAGAACGGTTCCGGAGCCAGTTATTCGCGGAGAGTTCATACGTACGGTGTTGCGACGGACGAAAAGCCGCCACCTGCCGGGCGATGCGCTGGTCACTGGAATCCAATATGCCGAACGTAAACGTATGAATGGGTTCGCACCGAAGCGGCATGGCGGCGAATATGGCGCGTGAATCGAGACCGCCGCTCAGGCCGAGACCGACGCGTTCACCCTCACGGCACCGCCGCTCCACGGCGCGTTTGAACCGTACACCGAGTTCACGGGCGAGTTCCGGCAGGTCATTCACTTCGTTCCTTGCCGGAATCGCATTCAAATCCCGGTAGCGTAAAGCGCTCGTTTCGCCGGTATCGCACCTGACGGTGAGCATTGTTCCTGGCGCAAGCAACTCCACATCCCGAAACCAGGTACGATTGCCGGTAAGATAGCCCTTTGAGAAAAAGAGCGCCGCGGCGCCGCGATCGATCGTCAATGATCGCGACGGCAGGCAGCGAAAGGCTTTCAGTTCCGATGCCCAGACGCAACCGGTGGGCGATTGGGAAATATAGAGGTAACGGAGCCCGTAGCGATCGTTGACGATCGTTACCGTTTTCCTCATCCGGTCGTAGATGACCGCCGTAAAAATGCCATCGACTCTTGTTAAAAACTGAACAAGCATGCCGCTTCGGTGCTGTTCGAGCACCAGGCGCGCGTCCGACAGCCCGGAACCGCCGAATTCTTCCTTATTGTACATCTCACCGTCGAGCCAAACGAATATCCCGGCGCTGCTGCAGGGTTGCGGTCCATCCCGAAACGAATCGAGATGCACCCGTGAGGCGCAGATGCAGGAATCCTCGAAGAGTTTATCACGGGAGTGGTAATGGCGATGCACAAGTGAGTCCTGCATCGCTGAAATTATTGGCGCCGGCTTGCACGTGGTGATGGACGGGGTGGTAAACCCGATCAGTCCCGGCATTTTGACTCCCCCATGAGCGGGCTTCTGATATCGTCTATCCGTTCCCCAGGGATGTTCTTCCTCGGGACGCCCGCAATGCTGTACATAGGATCCCTTTGTCGTTGATCACCTTTGCCCCGATGGGCGGGAGTGAGACTGCATTATTGTTGCACTTTTGTCAATATTGATCGAATCCAATTGTTTCTGTTCAATGCAATGTAATTCGATTTTATGGAGTTTAAGATCCGCGCTTTGGTTCCCGATATGAAGAGCGGCAATTGAATCGCCATAGTGACAAGAAATATATTCCCCGTCGTCGCGGCGGCATGTTTCCGTACGAAATCGATTACCCTTCTATGCGGCCGTTTCACTTCCGGCAACAGGTGGAGTATTCGGGGCGGCGGCTGTTTTTTCCTCAAATAAAAATATCTGAGCTTCATTTCAGCATCGCCGAACGGGTCATCAACGATTAAAATGGTATCCGGCCGCACATCGAGAAGATCAGTCATCCGATATCGCGGCATATGGATGAATTCGGAAACCTCGGGCGCCCTCTGGTCCATTTCGATAAAACCGAGCAATGATCCGTAGCTCAATTTGAAATAATCGTACCGCAGCATGAATGACGCTTCAATCTTCGTGCCAGCGATTGCCAGTTGTTTCGCCTTCTGCAATTCAGCGCACAACAATCTGTAGTGACCGTTGAATTCCTTCAGTTCGTATAAATTGAACATGACCGGTCGGTAACAATTTCTGCAGGAGGTCCTGATACCCAGCGTCTTCCGGGGGACAGCTAAAGTTACAGCATTTCCACAATCAGCGCATACGCCGGTCACTTTTATTAACAACCCGAACTTATAGACATAGGTCATGTCTTTTGCATTATAGCGAGTTGAAATATGCGTATTGAAACGTCGCAATTCCCTGATGATGATCTCCCAAAACTTTTCGTTGGGGATTCCGGTAATGTTGATATATTGCTTTTTCGTCAAGTTATAATCCCAGATGTAGCATTCGAAGTCGAAGCGCTGCAGACTTTCCCAGCCATCGGCGGCCAACCCGCACTTTACCGCGTTCTCGAACATTTTCGTGCCGGGATATGCATTTGTCAGTCTCTCCTGGGCATTCATTTCTTCATCGATGACCATATCGACGGTTTCCTTTATATCAGCCTCAGTTTCATCTTCGTTACCCACCATGATATTACCGTCACAGGGCAGTCCCGCTGATTTCGCGATCCGGTAAAAATGGATGACCTGTTCCTTCGTCGTCCGCTTGTTCATCGATTTAAGGATTTTATTCGACCCGCTCTCGATCCCGACGAAAATGTCGGCGCAACCGCATTCTTTCATCAATCGAAGCGTTTCCTCATCAATGTCGGCGTCCGCGCGCAGGTCACATAACCATTTTTTTTGCGGCTTTACCATTTTATACGCCTCGCAAAAATTGACGATATCTTTCTTGGTCGCATAAAACATCTCACTGAAAAAAGCTATCCAGTCGAACGTATACCGCGCATTAAGAAACTCTATTTCCTGAATGACGTGCTCAACGGGTCGTTTTCGAAAGGCGCCCATCAAGGGCGAACAGAACGTACAGGCCCCGATACAGCCTCTGGCGCTTATCACGGGCATGGCCAGACGACGGCCGAATATGCTGTATTCCCAGACGTTGATATAATAATCGACATTGATCCAATGCCATGCGGGAAGAATATTGGTGTTTGAGAGATCCAGGCGGCGCACCGGATTTTTTTTGATTTCACCGGTATTGAGATCTTTATACAATAAACCGGGAATCGTATCCAAGCTGGTCTCTTTTTTCATCATGGCATCGAGCAAAAACGGCAGAGAGGTTTCAGCTTCACCGATGATCCCGTAGGTAATGCCCAATTTATCGAACAGGAATTCGGAGCGCATGTCCTTCGTGATGTTGCCCCCTAAAATCACCGGCGTCTGCGGATTGATTTCGCGCACGGAGCGGAAGACATCCTGAAAAAATTTGAATTGGGCGATCAAACCTCCTGTGGCCACTGCGCGATAATCATTTTTTTTTAAAAGTCTTTTATAACCGTTTCCGAACTGCGCATCAGCAAAATCAAAACGGACGCCATGGTTTTCCAGACAGGCAAGAACGTAGGCGATACCGATCGGAAACATTTGATAGGGCGGATTGATTACCAGGATTTTATCGTCCATGGTTTAATTCCTCAAGATGTTCGTTTTTGAAGACGATCTTACTGAAATGGCTGTTCGTAGCCGAAACGGGCATAATCCGCCACCGAATGCACGACGTCCGGCAGATCCTGTTGCGGCTTTCTCAACAATTAATATAGGTATCGAAAGGGTAAAAAACAACAACAGCCATTACCTGCCGATCAGTTTCAGGCAATCACTCACTCTTCAAAAATGTTCCTTAAGGTGATACTATGATCGAAAAATCGGCTATCCGCAAGAGCTTTATCGGGGCCGTAGAGACTGATAAGCGCTTTCCGGATGGTGAACCCCCGGGGGGGGTTCAAAAGAGAACACTTGCGTTGTACTTCGGGTATGACGGTCGTGGCAATTTCATTGATGCTGTATTTGATTTCACACACGACAGCCACTTTGTCGGTACGTTTGTAAACAAGGTCGATCCGGAACCGTTCATCGGTTTTCCCGAACAGGGGGCCGGCCCGCATCACTTCATCGGAGAAACACATGATTTTTGCCAAGTACCCGATGTGCTTATGGCAGAACCGCTCGAAAGCAAGGCCGAGCCAGGTATGAAATCCTCTTCGCGTCACTGTCTCGAACAGGTTGGATGATTCGGACTGTCTGATTATATGCATGTTGGGCTTCATGTACTTCAGATAAAAATGAAGGAATTCGTCGCCCGTTTCATACTTTACGAGCTTTGTACCTTGTTCTTTATCAAATGGTATGTGGGGGATTATCATGTCGGCATTAATCAGGCTATCGATATAACTTGAAAGTCCTCCACCCGATCTGATCCCACTTGTTTTACTGATTTTTTGACTGGTGCAGCGATTATTCGCGAGGAGGGTAATAATTTTGATATAGGTATCAGGCTTTCGGAACTGGCGGTGAAAGATTGTTTCCGCTTCTTGCAACATGCCGCCGTTTTTCGAAAAGCACATGCGGTTCATATTTTCATTGAAACTTTGATGCATATCGACTTGTTCAAGATATTTCGGAACCGACCCGAAAACGAGAAGGTACTTCATCGCTTCCTCAAAAGAACGCCTTTTACCAAGAATGGTATACGCTTCGGCGGGCTGCAGTCCTTTAAGATTAATCTCGAGTGTTGTCCTTCCGTAAAACGTTTTTGACCGGAGTACATTGTTAATCATAAAAGAAGAAACCGATCCGCAAAGAATAAGCATGGTGGGGTGTTGTTTCCAGTAGGTGTCCCAGAAATGTGCAAGCAAACCTATCAATGCGTTTTTGCCGACCGCCATCCATTGGAGTTCGTCAAGAAATAATATGTACTTTTTTCCATCCTTTTGCTGGAGGAAAACTTTTTTGGTTGCATAGTCAAAAGCCTGATACCAGTCTTGAAATCCGGTTCCCTCAAGTGAGGGGTCGCCTGTATGTCGTGCCAGTCGGCGGGTAAAATGACTCAGCTGCGTCGATGTGCCGACGGTTTCCGGAGCCTCGAATGAGAAAAACTGATATTTATTCCGAAGGAACTGCGCCACCAGAGCACTTCTGCCGATACCGCTCCTGCCGTAAATCACGGCAAGTTCACTTTTGTCCGACGAATAGGCCGTTTCAAGAAGCTGCAACTCCCTGGTTCTTCCGACAAACATTGTAACTCCTGTTTGCGTATTATTAATGTTAAAAATATAAAATGCGCAGGTTAAAATTAATAATTATATTTGCGCATTATAATTATTTAAATCATATAATACGCAAACAATATATTTCTCCCAATATAGTTCCACACTCCTAAACATGGTAATCATGTTTGGATAGGGCCTTAACAAGTCGTCAAGACCGTTTAAGCCTTAAAATGCTTCATTTACGTTTCGCGTAAGAATGGTAATGATAGTTCCACAGTTATAAATAGTAGTGACTAGTTATTGTCGTTTACGGGCCTTAAAACCACATCAATCCCGTGACAAAGATGCGAAATAAATCATTTGAGTTTATATTATTCATTTCTGAAGTCCTCGTGGGAAGTGGACAGGGTTGAATGCAGTCGGTTTGTAAGATCGTACCGGTTCCTCGTAGAGGATTTTTATCATCTTGCAGTGCGCTCCAACGTAAACAAAGCGCGTAAATTCGTTAATCAAATGATTTCCTTGTCAAATAAGTAACGGCGGTTTATATCTTTTCAAGGAGGCAGTGTGAAACGAGTTCGCAGTATTTTTTTGTTGTCGCTGTTCGCAGCGATCCTTTCCTCTTCTTTCGCCGAGGCTACGCCCCCTCCCCCGTCTCAGAATACAATATCCGGCTGGGTGCAAAACACCTTTAAACTGAGGACGAATTCGGCCCAGAAAAATGAGGCGTTGTACCGGAATCCCAATATCGACATTTTTGCCGTTCATCAATTCAAGGATTCCAGATGGAGCTTCGCAACGTTCGCGTGCGCCTATAAAAACTGGGCCGAAGCCCTTGTCGGCGCCCGCTACGCGTTCAGCAATTATTTTTTTCTTGGCGCCTATACCGGCGTTGAATTTTACAATACCTATCCAAACCCTAAAGGTCGCGATGCCAACAGGGACTGGTGGCGCTTTGCAATTGAGGGAAGACTGCGCATACAGAACTTCAGCTGGTACAATGTTTACGAGATCGGATCGCACGGCTGGGCAGGGGATTATTGGACCTCGGAAATGAACTTTGCCGTGCACCCATACATCAGGCCCACGCTCAAGGTGTACAATATCGGTTTGGATTACTGGAAATACGGCGGCGGCGTAATATTCACGATCCCGAAAACGCCTCTGGCAATAGCGCCCATCTATCTCAATCTTCATACAAGGGTGAAGGGGGATACATGGATTGATCAAGGGGCGTTCGAGGCGATACTCTATTTTCGATTCTGATAAATCACCACCTGTTTTTAAAATGATATTTACCTCCGTCCGAGCGGCGGAGGAAAACAATCGCCGGTATACGCCGGCCACATATCAAAGGAGAGAAAAATGAAAATCATACCATCCGTTATCACGGCATCCTTAATTGCCGGAATAGTAATTCCGGTGTCTATGACGTGCGGGCAGAAAGCGCCGGAGACGATCACAATCGGCTTCATAATGCCGCTGAGCGGGAATATAGCGTCATGGGGAGAATCGGGAAAACGCGCCACCGAGATCGCGTTGGAAGACATTAACGCAGCCGGCGGCATACGGGGTAAAAAAGTGGTCGTCATTTATGAAGACGACAAGGGAGATCCCCGGATTGCCGTAACCGCTTACAAAAAGCTCTCTCAAGTCGATAAGGTGCCTATTGTGGTCGGATTGACGAAAAGCAACGAGACTATGGCCGTCGCGCCGATGGCGAACAAGGATCAGGTGGTGATTCTCTCATCGGGCTCCTCTGCGGCGGTCGTGGCGACGGCCGGGCCCTATATTTTTAGGATTCTGCCGTCGGATGATATTCAGGCAGCCATGGTCGCCGACTGGGCATTGGAACTCGGTTTGAAAAAGGTGGGGGTTCTTTATGAAGTAAGCACCTGGCATAAGGGCCATATGGAGTCGTTCACCAAAGTCTTCCCGGCAAAGGGCGGCACGATAGCGATAATCGAGTCGGCGGATCCCGGCGCGACCGACTTCCGCACCCAGTTGACAAAAATCAAAAGCGCCGACGTCGATGCGATTTTTATACCGATGTATCCGAAAAGCGTCGGTTTGGTTGCCAAGCAGGCGCGGGAAATGGGAATGAAACAGCAATTCTTCAGCGTAAGTACGTGCGACGGCCCGGAACTGGTGGCAGCGGGCGGTTCGACGGTTGAAGGATTATGTTACCCCATGATGTCGGCATATCCCGACAGCCCTGAATATAAAAACTTTGCCGCGAAATTAAAGCAGAAATACAACAACAATGTGGATGCTATTGCGACCTTTCAATATGATGTAATGCTTCTTGCACTGAATGCTATGAAATCGATCCCCGCCGATAAAGCGATAAGCGGCCCCCAGATACGGGAATCACTTTTAAAAATGAATGATTTTCATGGGGTATCGGGAGTTCTAACCTTCAACGGTAAAAACTGCCCGGAGGACAGGACCTTTGACCGGAAGACCGTCATTAATGGGAAACTGGTGCTGTATCAGAAAGTGAAAAAGTGACAACGGACTTCAGATGATTTTCAACTATCAGCAGTTGAGGAAATCATAATTTGCACTCCTCGACTGCCGACTTTATATTATACTATCCCATTTCATACTTACCTGTTAACTGGGGAGCGCGGACCATGAGCGTTCAAAACGGCAGAATAGACATGTCGAAATAATTCGATCATTATCAAAGCAAGGTGGATGGGGGTTAAAGATAAAGAATATGAAGAGCAAACGGACAACCGTCATGTTTCATTCGGAGGTTATTAGGAGCCTTGCCAAAATCAGAAATTTTCAACGGGAAAAAGGCACGATGGAATTATTCGGGGCATGCATCCTGAAACCGAAAGACGCCTTTTTTTCTTACAAACGGGAAGTGGTGACCTGTGTTTCCGAAAACGACCAACCGACATGCACCGCTCCAAAAATTCCCGTATCGTTCAGGCCCGCCGGAATATCGGATATTCCCAAATTGAATGCGATCACTACGGCCTACCGGAAAAGAGACTTTTCACTGTGGATAAACGATGGATATGTTTTATGTATCGCGCAAACCGGGAACGACATCATCGGTTACGAATGCATCTGTCCGGCAAGTAAATTCGACAGTATCGTGGTTTCGATTATGAAGACTGATAAGAGGGATTTCTGGGCCATCGACGCTTATATACTTGCCGCATATCATAAGCAAGGTATCTACCGGGCGTTGACCTGCGAGTCGATCGACCAGGCGAGGCGGGCGGGTTGCAGGAGGATCTACGGGAGCATTGCCTTCGACAACCAGGCATCACGGGTGGCGAGCCGGGCCTCGGGCATCAAAGAGATCGGCCACCACACCACCATACGCATTCTCTGTTTTGCCATCCAGATTTTAAGGAAATACAAGGGATATGACGATTATTTCAACCCATGACATCGATACACTGCCGGTTGAAGAGGTCGAAAAGCTGGAAATAAATCTCATGGAAAAACTCAGGGTTATTCCGGCGATCGAGGTTCTAACACCCAAAGAAATCGAAGAACTGCGGTATCGACATGGGAACAGGAAACCTCAATAATTTGTGGATCGCAGGTATAAAAGTCGCGGGACTTTGCTAATTTAATTAATAAATTTACCCATGTTCACCCAACTTCTCTTCAACTCCCTGATCGCCGGGTCCATCTACACCCTCATCGCCCTCGGATTCTCCCTCATTTACCGCACCGTCAGGTTTTTCAATTTCGCGCACGGTGTCATTTACACCTGCGGCGCCTATGCGGCGTATGCCTTTATCAACCAACTCGGCTTCCACCCGGCGGCGGGTTTCATTTGCGCATCGGTATGCGCCGGGGTGGTGGGATCAGCCGTTGACGCGATGGTGTATAAACCGTTGCGCAGGCGGAAAGCCCCGTACCTTGTACTGCTGATCGCTTCCCTAGGAGCCTTTATTTTCCTCCAGAATGTAATCCTACTGATCTACAGTTCGCAGATAGTGTCGCTTAACACCGGCCCGGTCAAAGCGGGGCATCTGGTGCTGGGCGGCGCAATCACCGACATGCAGATCGTTATTCTCTGCACCAGTTTACTCTTATTCGCGGCGCTCACGCTCTTCGTCCGTTATACCCGACTTGGGAAAGCCATGCGTGCCGTTTCCGATGATACGGTTGCCGCGGGCGTTGTGGGTATCAATCCGGAAAGAATCATCGGTATCGTTTTTTTTGCGGGGTCGGTTCTTGCCGGAGCCGCAGGAATCCTGACTTCGCTCGAAACCGGCATCGAGCCGACCATGGGCATGACCGCGATGCTCAAGGGCATAACGGCAGCGGTCGTCGGCGGAGCGGGAAGCATACCCGGCGCCGCGTTCGGCGGTATGCTATTGGGTTGTGCGGAAAACTTCGGCATCTGGAAACTACCGGCTGCATGGAAAGATTGTATCGCTTTCGTGATACTGGTCGGTTTCCTTCTTGTAAAACCTTACGGGATCGTGGGAAAAAAGGACTAACAAGGCGATGGAATACTTCCTCCACATTCTTGTCATTACCGGTATATACGCCATTCTGGCGGCAAGCCTGAACCTCATCGTCGGCTATACCGGTCTTCCGTCGCTCGGCCATGCGGCATTTTCATGTATCGGCGCCTATGCATCGGCGCTTCTGTCATTACGCCTTGGTGTTTCACCCTGGCTGGCATTGCCTTTGGCCGCCGGTGTCGCGGCGGGTATCGGCGCACTCGTGGGGTTGCCTGCATTGAGGATCACGGGGGACTATCTTGCGCTCACGACCTTCGGCCTGGGACTGATCGTTTACTCGATCGCGCTAAACTGGGCGGAGCTTACTGAAGGACCCATGGGGCTGGCAGGCATTCCGGCTTTCGCCGTCGCCGGTTTTCAATTGTCATCAGCCGGAAGCTACCTCGTTCTCGTTGCGGTCATGGCCGCATTGACCTACGTCGTTCTGGGCCGGATAGTCGACTCACCTTTCGGCAGGGTCCTGCGCGCGATCCGTGAGGATGAAACCGCGACCATAACCATGGGAAAGGATGTCGCACGTTATAAAATAATGGTCTTCATCGTAGGCGCCTTTTTCGCCGGGGTGGCGGGAAGCCTTTACGCGCATTATATCACCTATATTGATCCGTCAAGTTTTACGGTCATGGAATCGATCACCATACTGGTTATTACCGTTTTCGGCGGCTTGGGGAATATGACCGGTTCGTTCATCGGTGCCGCCGTCCTCATTGTTTTCCCGGAAACACTCCGGTTCATCGGGATACCGAGCACAGTGGCCGCGCCGTTGCGGCAGATGTTTTACGGACTTCTGTTGATCCTTCTTATGGTGCTGCGACCGCAGGGAATTATCGGGAACTATCATTTCAAGTGAATGTATGGAAATTCTACGGATTGATAATTTAACAAAACATTTCAACGGCGTGACGGCGCTTGACGGGCTCTCTTTCTCGATAGAAAAAGGAACCATCAATGCGCTCATCGGCCCCAACGGCGCAGGTAAAACCACCGTTTTCAATATCATTTCCGGTCTGATCAAACCCGACGGAGGGGCCATCCATCTTAATGGCATCGACATTACGTCTTTCGCTCCGCACCGCATCGCCCGCTCGGGGATCGGAAGGACTTTTCAGATCATCCGGCTTTTTTCAGGCATGACCGTGCTTGAAAACATACTGCTTGCATTATGCAATAAACGCCATGAAAGCCTGTTCGCCGCAATCCTGCCGTCGCGGGCGATACGGGAGGCGGAGGCGCGAACGGCCGAAAAGGCGCTCGAACTTCTCGAACTCGTCAACCTTTTCGCGAAAAAGGACGCTCGTGCCCGCAACCTCTCCCACGGTCAGCGCAGGCTTCTCGAGATCGCCCGGGCGCTCGCGCTTGATCCCTCGCTGTTGCTGCTCGACGAACCGATGGCCGGATTGTTCCCTGAAACGGCTGCTGAAATGAGGTCTATCATACGCCGTCTTTGCGATTGCGGGAAAACGATCCTGTTCATCGAGCATGACATGAAAACGGTCATGGATATTTCCGGCCATATCATTGTGCTTAATTACGGCAGAAAAATCGCCGAAGGAGCACCCCACCGAATCCGCAACGAACCCCTGGTCATCGAAGCGTATCTCGGCGGAGGCAGCCATGCCGCTGCTTGAGGTAACAAATCTGAACGTCACCTACGGGGTGCAACGGGCCTTAAACGACGTATCCCTTACGGTCAATGAAGGAGAAATCGTCGTCATGATCGGCCCGAACGGGGCGGGGAAGTCCTCGACGATCAAGGCGGTCGGCGGTATACTTGCTCATGCGGGCGGAAGAATCGAAAACGGCGACATCATCTTCCGGGGAAAAAACATCAAAGGCCGCCGGACCGACGAATTGGTTAAGCTCGGCATCTCCTTCGTCCACGACACTCATCGCGTTTTTCCGTCGATGACCGTTCTTGAAAACCTCGAAATGGGTGGCTATACGCTTTCCGGCAACGCGGCAGTACAACGTAAAATCGACGAGGTGATCGCCCTTTTTCCCCGTCTGGGCGAACGGAAAAAACAGGCTGCCGGAACCCTCTCGATCGGCGAACAGCAGATGCTTGCCATCGGCAGATCCTTGATGCTCACCCCCGCACTCCTCCTGGTGGACGAACCGTCGATAGGCCTTTCGCCGAATTTCGTTGAAACGATTTTTTCCAGATTCGTTGAAATCAACAGGGGGGGGACCGCACTTCTGATCGTTGAACAAAATACGCGGAAGGCGCTGGAACTATGTCATCGCGGCTATGTTTTTGAAATCGGCAGGATCGCAATGGAGGGAACTCACCACGACCTGCTGGAAAACCGACACATACGGTCCATCTATTTGGGGGAATAGTCCGCACATGGCACGCAGTAACCCGGAGAATGAAGAGTAAAGGCCTTCAAAATATGACGGATCCGGAAGGTTCTGTTTTCACTTCACGGCCGCAGGGTTTGAATTATATTGGTCATATAATGATATGTCGCTACCCTCATCCTCACCTCTAACCCTGTTAATGGGGTAAGGGGTTACGGCGAAAAAGGTTGAAAAGAAATGTCAACAAAGCCCGACAACATTTTAAGGAGGTTTATTCGGATATGACGACCGAAAAATTTGACAAAATCGATATGCTGCCCCTCAACGACATTAAAAAACTGCAGTTTCAATTGCTTAAAAAGCAGCTCGATTATGTCTGGAAAAAATCGAGATTTTACCGGAAAAAATTCAGTGACGCCGGGATTACGCCGGATGATATCAAGACGTTGAAAGATATCAGGAAACTTCCCTTCACGACTAAGGAAGAGTTAAGGCTGCAAAATGAAGATTTCGTTTGTATTTCCAATCGAAAGACGATCGATATCGGAACGACCACGGGCACGACGGGCAGCCCCATACTGTTGCCCGTATCAAAAAAAGACTGGGACGGTTTTGTTAGAATTGTCAAGCGTGGATTTTCCATGATCGGAATCACCCCCGACGATGTCGTTCAACTTACCCTTGCCTTCGATCAGCTCTTTTCGGTCAGCATGCCGTCGGATTACGCCTTGAAAGAAATCGGCGCCACGGTGGCGCGCATGGGTCCGGGCAACAATAAAAAGCAGATTGAACTGATGATAAAAATCAAGTCGACCATAATCCATGCAAGTCCGGATTACATGTTTTCTCTTGCGGAAACCGCTAGGGAAATGGGCTACGATCCGCAAAAGGACTTCTTTCTGAAAAAGGGTATCTTCCTCGGACAACCTTTGTTCGATCGAAACGACCGACCCACGACGGTGAAGAAAAAGATCGAGGAGATCTGGGGAATAGAATGTTTCAGCGACTACGGTTCCATGGAAATGCTCGCAGGGCTTTTTGAATGTAAAATGCATAACGGTCATCACTCGTATGCGGACTGGCTATATCTGGAAGTGATCAATCCTGAAACCGGTGAAGTTTTGGGGGATGATCAGGAAGGGGAATTGGTGGCGACAACCCTGATGCTCGAGGCCATACCCGTGATACGATACCGTCAAGGGGATATCACCAGGCTGCAAAACAATCGATGCACGTGTGGCCGGACCTCACCGAGAATTATGTCGATAGTGGGCAGAGCCAACCATCTGCTCAAAATAAAAGGGACTTCCATTTATCCTCAGCAGATCGAGGAACTGCTCATGCAGGAGCCCGGTATTAAAAACTACACAATTGAGGCTTTCAAGGATGCAAACGGGTGCGACGCGGTAAAGATCATGGCGGGATTACAGGAAAAAAACGATAAGGTTGTGGAAAGCGTTAAAATGCATCTGAAAACGAAAATCAGAATTACTCCGGAAATAGAGGTGCTTTCGCCTCAGGAGATTTACGCCATATGGTTCCGTCACGGCGATAGAAAACCGCAGAAATTTTTTGACCTCAGACCGGAAAGCCTGGCATAGGGAGATTGATTGACGGGATCTACAATACCGGCAACGAACTTCTCAACCTGACGATGTGTACGCGTCTGAAGACACACAAGGTAACATCCGCGCGGTAAATCGTCAATAATACGTGCCTGCCGGTAGGCCCCCGCGGTCCGATAGCCGTCGACCAGGGAACCGACCATCCGCCCCGAAGCGTCAAACAGGGATAATTTTACCCGGCCGGGAGTGTAAACGGTAAATTCTATCGATAATTTCCGGCCGATTGCAGCAACCGACAATCCTTCGTTCCATTGATTGAATCCCCGCATCGGCACAAACGTGTCTTTCACCACCGCACTTCCCTCATCAACCCCCTGCGGACGCGGGCCGTAAATCGGTAGTTCCCCCCCGACCTCGTACGCGCCGCAATCGGGAGCGTTACCGGAAAAACCGTCGTTGATATTAGGAAGCGTCTCTCCCTTGTCGACGACCGCGCTTCCGTCTTTCGGCCGAAGATCGACCGTGTCCCTCTCCGGAACCGGAGGATTGGGAAACGCGACATTGTTGAAAACCTCGTTCAATTTGATATCCCCCACGCCGTGGTGCTCCACCTCGCTAAAAGGCTTGCCGCCGATCTTTGCTATGTAAGCCACCCCCTCGACCCCCACCGCGTCGTAATCGAAACTGCTGTGCGTTCCCGGGTCCATGATGTCAGCCGCATAGGGATTGCCCGCGCCGTAGCCGCCCCACTTCACCCCGCCCGTCGGCCCCCCGAAAGCGAGGTTGTTGCGGAAAAAGGCGAAATCCATCACATCATTGCCGGCGAGTCCGGCGCCCACCTTGATGACGGTATTGTGCAAAGCCACATCCCCCCGGCTGTTCCGCTTGAATTTGAAGGCGCCGTGGACGATGTTGTACATGACGTTGCGGATGACGTAGGTGGGACCGCCCAGCCCCGGCTGCGAACTGACACCAACATAGCAGTTGGTGATCCGGTTGCGCATCACACGGCAGTTGTTGAAGCAAAAGTCAGCTTCGATGCCGTCGTCGGCCCCGGTAAAGAGGTCGTTGTTGTAAATGTCGATGCAGATTTGGTTGCTCGCCTCCTCATCCTCCATGGTCGATATGCAGTCGCGAAAACTCTTCACCCGGTTGTGACAGACGACATTGCCTGGGCCGGTAAACTGGATGCCCTCGCCCTCGTTGTCGCCGTCGGCGCCCATGGTTTCATCGGACCACCCGGTTGTTCCGGTGACCGTGTTGTCACCGATGTAACAGTTCGTTAACCCATCCTCGTAGGCTGTAATGCCGTAGAGCCCGGTCATGGTGCAGTAGCGGATGACGCAGTTCTTCGCCCCGTTCGCCTTGATAGCACGCGCGCTGTTGCCGCCGCTGCTGTTGATCGTAAGGCCCCAGAGGTACACCCATTGACGGTTCTGCAGGTCGATGAAGTCGTAGACAGCCGAACCGTCGGCTGAACAGTAGACCCTCGGTGACGATTCCGTACCGTTTTCGGGAGTGAGGACATCATAGGTGCCTGCCGGGAGGTCGGTGATTTTGGCTCCTGAAGGGATGCGGGGAACCGGACGGGTGGCCACAGTAACCGTCTTTTCGGCTGAACCGCCGTCGGGGTCGGCGAGCGTGAGGCTGATTTCGTACTCAGTACCGGGCTGTAAATCGAAAATCGACCCGGAACATTTGTTCTGCCATGAAAATCCGAGGTTCTCCCCGGCCGGTACGCGGCGCAGGGGCATGGCCTTGCGCCACTCCGAAGCTCCCTTCGGCCGGTACTGAACGGAAACGGTACAGTTGAGGTTGGCGTCCCCCTCGATGAGCCACTCCACCGCGAGGTTTATGACGGTTGGATAGGGGGTGGTGACGACCCCGGGGGTGGTGGCGTTCTGGGCGGGGATGGCGGCAACGAGGCTGACGAGGATAAGCAGAGAAACGACAGTTTTCATCATATACCTCACTTTTTATTTCATTATAGCATTAACCGCCACGAACGGGACACTTAGCTTCATCCCAGGGATCGATGCCGTAGACCGTGCAGGTCGGCCCGAGCCGCATTGCCAGTTCGATGAGCGGAAAACCACAACCGAAGCCGATGTCGAGGGCGGTGATGTTGCGCCGGTATTCGATCAGGTCGAGCAGCTTCAGTCCGAAGGGGGCGGACCAGAAGGGAAGTTCATCGCAGAGGTCGGGCAGCAAGGCGAAATCGAAGCGGGGTTGAAGGTACGGTCTCATGGTTTCAAAAGCCTCTGATGAAGAGTAATTTCGGCCTGCTGTCGGTAGGGAAACTATGCCATATGCAGGATTATTTATGCAATTAAAGAAGAGTACGCTTTTTCTACTTTACTGTAAAAATCAACCATTTCACCGTTGATTTTTTTCTTTACGTGGTTTAGCCTGATGAACGATGAAGTATTGAAAAGAGAATCATTGTGCAGTCGTCGCTCGATAAGCTTACAATACTCCGGATCAATTTCGATTCCGATACTATGGCGGCCACTTTGCATTGCTGCCAACATGGTCGTCCCCGACCCGCAGAACGGATCAAGAACCACGTCCCCTGCAAAAGAAAACATTTTTACCAGACGATCGGCAAGTTCAAGAGGAAAAGGCGCCGGATGGAATCTGGTCGATTCTCCGGTTATGTTCCATATCTGACTGAACCATCGGTCAAATTTGTCTTTAGGGATCATACTTAATTTTCTCTGCATATCCGAAGGCTGCCGGTACCCTCCGGGCTTTCTTTGCATGAGAATGAATTCGATGTCGTTTTTAATGATTGCATTCGGCTCATACGGCTTGCCGAGGAATTTGGCGCTGGTGTTCGCTTCGAATTTTGCATTGGATATTTTATGCCAAATTATCGGATTAAGATTGTCGAGCCCGACTTTTCGGCAAATTACCTGAATGTCTGCATGCAACGGCATGACCAGATGACGGCCGTATTCCCTTCTGGAAAGGCATACATCACCGACGATGCACACCAGCCTCCCTCCGGGAACAAGTATCCGATGGACTTCACGCCATACTTTAGATAGCTCGGACAAGAACTCTTCATAATTATTGATGTGGCCCATTTGAGCGGGGCCATCATTGTATTGCTTCAGGTTCCAATAAGGTGGAGAGGTAATCACTAGGTGGACGGATGCATCATTGATATATGAAAAGTCGCGTGCATCACCGTTGATCAGGCAGTGGGAGGTGTGGATCTCATAAATTGTCTTTTTCATATTATTTTCTCCCGAATGCGGACAATTGCCCGGTCATCGACCGGACAAACATTTCAAAATTCAGGTCGGATGCCGGCTCCCTGTACTCACCCATAATGCCGGTATTTTTAGAAGAAAGAATGAAGGATGATGCAGTATAATGTCTCTCTCGAACAAGTTTCCGGCAGAAGAGTTCGTATCGTTTCGCATATGAAGCATTAATAAATTCGGCAAAAACTTTAAAATGCGGTTCCTGTACCTTTACCGGCCGGCTGGAGTTTTCACACTCTTCTAGCATAAAGAAATAACCAAGCCATGGCCTGATGGTTGAATTAAATGCCCCTTCACGATAAGCCGTCCATAAATCTATAGCACTACCCATAGCTTCTTCCGTACGGTTGTTGAAATTATTCCCGAAAGACGGCCCGACCTGTGATTTCGCTTCAAGTGCGAGTAGAAGCTGCCCATTTTTAATGACAAGCAAGTCCCACTCTTTGGTAGGTCGAAAGAAACCTGGGAGCTGGAGAAATTTATTATGGAAAATACAGTTATTCGGTATACCGGCTTTAAGAATTATTTCCATGAGCAGCTTGATTATGCCATCCATCTGTGCTCCGCCGGTTACCGCGCTGCGGGCGCCCTGGTCACTGGCGCCTTGATCTTTCTGCTTTTTACTCTGGTTTTCACGAGTTTGCCAGTAAAAGGCGATTGCTTGTTTTAGACGATCGTGAATTTCATTCATATTTATCATTTGGATGCTGCGATTCTTTTTTATTGAAAATACATCTTTTTAATGTATTCACAGTAAGCCCTATTTATATCGGTGGCAGAATGCCAATGAGCTGTCAAAAATCTTGCGACTTTAAACTATACATTCCTATGGAGCCAGGAACACCACCGTTAAAATAATGTTTAATTTCCTCCATCCGGTTATCCGGATGTGGATATTTTATCGGACGATATCATTTAGGGCACCCTTCCCTCAATACCCCTTCCCCAGCAGCCACGCCCGGAAAAATGGATTGACATATTTGTACTCTCTATTGACTAAGTAGATAATCCTCAGACCGATAAGACGTTCGAGCGCCTTTTGAATGGAGCCGGGTTGCCTGATGCCCGAATCCTGAATGAACTCTGCGGAAAAGGGGGCCTTACCATTCAGACGGGCAAGGGAAACCAGGCAGCGTAGTTGCTGGCCGGTAAGGAGGCCGAGATAATTTTCATACACTCTCTGTTCCCTGCTGAAAATCAGATCGAGCGCGGCCGGGATGATATCGGTGGTGATGGACTGACGGCTTGATGTAGAGTCCCAGATGGCGGCACAGAGTTCCTGCACGTCTCCGGGTGTGTCCTGGGCGATTTCAAAAACGGCGGTGAGCAATTCCTTCTGAATCCTGCGGCCGCCGTTATGGAGAAATTTCGCAATAATGAATTCACCGAACCGCTCCCGTTCAAGGTTCGAAACCGTCATGGATGCCGCGGATTTGAAAAACGGGCTTGCGGGGTCGTAAAAAATCTCATGCATGCTGCCGCGGATGCTTCCTGAAAAGACATAGGGAATCGACGTATGAAACTGGATCTTTCCACGAAACACTGCAAGGATGGCTTGTGCATCCTTGAGATGCAGAATGTCCTGAAACTCGTCGAATACGACGACTATTTTACGTTTCCCGTATTCATCGGCGATTACATCCATAAGACCTTCGATCGAGTCCGGCCTTGCGCCTGTTACGGCATCCAGGCCTATTGAAGGTTCCCCGGTGAGAGGGTCAATGGTCATTTTCGGCCGCAGGTGCGCCAGTGATTTGACCAGCGACTCGATAAAGCCCGCTCTTTTCTCCATCGAAATCATAGCGTTGACCGTTCTACGGCAGAAGTCTTCAATTGTCCTTATTTCGAAACAATCGATATACAGATACCGGTACGATTTCAGTTTCCGTACGGTTTCGTAAATCAGGGAGGTCTTTCCGGTACGCCGCTCTCCTTCAATCAGAACATTCTGTTTTGACAGGATAAAGTTCGTGAGCTGCTCCTCGATCACCGGACGCGAACAAAAATCTTCATCCACAACGATCCTGCCGTATTTAAACGGATTCATGGGAGCTTCCCCGTTACGTTATGCTAATAGGTATTATACTATTTAGTATTATACTATTTGGCTTAATTTTATGCAAGAATTATTTGCTGAAACCAACGGGGCGACCTGATTGTCACCGCTTCCCTACCGGCCTCATGTCTCCCTCCCGCAGGCCTGCATATCCCGGAACAATCAAAGTTCCCGACACCCCCGTAAATGATATTATTTTTTCGACAGACCCTTTAGAGGAGGAGAATGAAAAAAAGAGACACCTGGGCAAGCCGTCTGGGCATTATCATGGCGGTCGCCGGTTCGGCAATCGGATTGGGAAACTTTCTGAGGTTTCCGGCAAAAGCCGCCTCCAACGGCGGCGGGGCTTTCATGATCCCTTACCTGGTGGCGCTGCTGCTGCTCGGCCTTCCCCTTATGTGGATTGAGTGGACCCTGGGGCGGTACGGGGGAGGGTTCGAGCACGGGACTGCGCCGGGAATCTTCCACAGCATACGGCGCAAAAACCGGTTTATCAAATATTTCGGCGTTATCGGCATCTTCGGTCCGCTTGTCATTTTCATTTATTACTCCTATATCGAATCATGGACGCTTGCATACAGCATTTTCTCCCTTTTCGGGAAATTGTCCCCTATTTCCGATCAGCAAACCATGCAAAGCTTTCTACGCGGTTATCAGGGTGTTGAGGCCAACGGATTTTTCAGCAGCATCCTGCCGGCGTATGCGTTCTTTCTCGTTACTTTCTTTATAAATATGGGGGTTATTTATCACGGCATCAGGGGAGGGATCGAGCGGATCTGCCGCATTGCCGTACCGGTGCTGTTTATCTGCGCGGTTATTCTCTTGTTACGTGTGTTGTCGCTCGGAACGCCGGATCCGCAGCAACCGTCGTGGAACATTACCAACGGCTTCGGCTTTCTTTGGAACCCGGATTTCAATGCGCTGAAATCGGGAAAAATCTGGATCGAGGCGGCCGGGCAGATGTTCTTTACCCTGAGTGTCGGCATAGGCGTGATTCTGACCTATGCCAGTTACCTTTCGAAAGGCGACGATGTCACCTTGTCGGGCCTCAGCGCCACAAGCCTCAACGAGGTAGCCGAAGTGATTCTCGGCGGAAGCATCATTATCCCGGCGGCCTTCGTTTTTTTCGGTCCTGATACTATCCGCTCCATTGCGGCATCGGGAACGTTCAATCTGGGCTTCGTGACCATGCCGCTTATAATGAACCGGTTGCCCGTTTCGCAACTGTTCGGTTTCATCTGGTTTTTCCTGCTGTTTCTCGCGGGCATCACCTCGTCGATATCCCTTGCCCAGCCGGCGGTCGCCTTTATCGAAGACGAGTTCAATATCGGCCGGAAAAAAGCGGTATGGATATTCGGCATCGTCGCATTTATACTTTGTCACTTTCCCGTCTTCATGCTGAAGCACGGTGTGGTTGACGAGTTGGATTTCTGGGGAGGCACCTTTTTCCTCGTGCTGTTCGCGACCATCGAGGTAATCCTGTTCGCCTGGGTGTTCGGCATCGGCAACGCCTGGGACGAAATGCACCGCGGGGCGGATCTGCGGGTGCCGAAAATTTACAAATTTATAATCAAATACGTTACGCCGCTGTTTCTGCTGACCGTGATTACGGTATGGATGTGGCAGGAGTGGCTTTCGGTCATCGTGATGAAGAACGTGTCGGCGGTCGACCGTCCCTATGTTCTGGGAACGCGGATCGTTCTTATCTCGATTCTGGCGGCGCTGGCCATAGCGGTAAAGATCGCCTGGCGTCGCCGTGAGAAAGGAGGAGATGTCAATGAGGCCTGAAGGATGGTGTTTACTGATTTTTTTCTGGGGGCTGATCCTGAGCCTCGCGGTGTTCTGTTTCAGGCGGATTTTTTCAAAAAAAGAGGTGAAGTGAAACCATCATCTTCACATCACCGCCCGTTTAAAAATTCCGTCTACCCCCCTCACTCCCGCTCCTGCAGCCACCGCTCCGACTCGATTGCCGCCATGCAGCCGCTTCCGGCCGCGGTGATTGCCTGCCGGTAGGTTGCATCCTGCACGTCTCCCGCGGCGAAAACCCCGGGACTGTTGGTGCGGGTCGAGCCGGGGAGGGTCTTCAGATACCCCACCTCCCCGACGTCAAGCTGCCCCTTGAGGAATCCCGTGTTCGGGACATGGCCGATCGCCTCGAAGGCGCCGACCACCGGCAGTTCCGAGAGGGCGCCGGTTGCCGTATCCTTGAGGCGCAGGCAGGCAAGCTTTGTATCCCCGCAAAATTCCTCGACCACCTTGTTCCAGAGAATCTCCACCTTCGGATGACTTATTATCCGCTGCTGCATGACGCTGCTCGCCCGCAGCGCGTCGCGGCGGTGAATCAGATAGACTTTCGAGGCGAATTGCGTGAGGTGGAGCGCCTCTTCTATGGCCGTGTCGCCGCCGCCGATCACCGCAAGTTCCCGGTTTCTGAAAACGGGCAGCGCCCCGTCGCACACCGCGCAGGCCGATATGCCCTTTCCCCAGAGCCTCTTTTCCGATTCGAGCGGAAGCCTTCGGGCAGTTGCCCCCGATGCGACAATCAGCGCCTCGGTGGTGTACGTTTCCCCCCCTGATGTGGTAAGGGAAAAAGGGCGCTTCTGCAGGTCTACCTCGATAATGTCTTCCATGATCATGCGGGTCCCGTGTTTTATTGCCTGCTCACGCATCTGTGCCATAAGCTGGGGCCCTAAAATACCTTCAGGAAAACCGGGGAAATTTTCAACCACGCTGGTGATCATCAACTGCCCGCCCGGGATACCTCCCTCCTGAAAACCTTCAAAAAGCAGCGGGTTGATATTTGCCCGTGATGCATAGATCGCCGCAGTGAGTCCTGCAGGCCCTGATCCGATGATTGTAAGGCGCTCAGACATTACGCTATCCCCTTCCTGGTTGATTGCATACACCCATTATCAAATAGCCGATCTTCCACTCCCGGGTCGATCATGATATAATGAAGAAATTCCTGTGCCGGGGTGAATGGAGGCAAGTCCCATCACCTTTGATAAATATAGGAAAAGGTCAGGCTGCGGGAAAGTCGGTAGTCGCAAAAATGTGCGTTCCATCACAGTCTGACCGTTAAAGTCGGTGTATAATGAGGAGATTCTTCGATCTTTAATGATCTCCAACCGAGGAGGATGTACAATGTTCGGTAACGCTCAGAAAATCAGATCATTATCAGCGACAGCGATTCTTGCGGCTCTTGCATTCACCCAGGAAGTTACCGCTCTACCCCTGCGTGGAATCGTCAGTGATTCACTTGGAAACCGGCATTCCGCAGCAACCGTCGAACTGTACGAACCGGATCAGGGAACACCCGTCTACTCCATCCAGGCCGATACCGCCGGATATTTCGAATTTTCCGAGGTGACCGAAATGGATTACCAGATCAAAGTAACCACGCAAACCTATCCAGCACAATGGTTTTCATATTGGGGAAACACCGTTTACCGGCAATACCTGACAAGAATCGACATTGCGGAGACGCCCGATACACTATACATTCCGGTAGTTTCCAGTCCGACAAACAACCCGCCGGATAATACGCTTATCATTTCAATTACCGATTCCTCGGGCGGGACGCTGCAGAACCAATCAGTCTACGTTGCACTCCTCCGACAAAAGGATTTCTATGAGCTGCAGGGGAAAAACAGCTCCGCCGGTACTTCGATTATCTTTGATACGCTTCAGGCGGCTTCGTATGCCATCATGGTCCGCTCATCGAATTATCCTCCGCAGTATTTTCATCCCGACCGCAATACCTCGCAACCGAAATACTGGCTTCCTGTCAGCGGCGGGCAATCGTATGCGCAAACGGTGAAATTGGTTGATCCCGCGGTCGGCGACGGCGGATTCCGGGGTATCTGCCTTTCCGAAACCGATGCACCGCTGGCCGGGATCACCGTAGCGATCTGCCGGCCGGGTGATACGTTCCGCGTCGTCTATTCACAGACGACCGACGCCGGCGGCTTTTATTCATTCGTCAACATCATGGAAACGAATTATTATCTGAAATTCAGCGGCAACGATTATCCGGTACAATGGTATTCGATGGAGCGCAATGCAACCACCCGTTACCCGGAAAGTTCCATCTGGTCGATGCATGCCGTGAATGATACGATGACGATCCGCCTGTCGACCTCACCGATCGATAACCCGGCCCTTGGAACGGTAATTGTTTCGGTGAAAGACACCAATGGAATCAACCTGGCCCCTCCCGGAATCGTCGAACTTATCGACGCAAAAACCAAGCTGAGTTATTCACCCGGCTTTGATACGACTTCACGGAATTTCATCGTGCAGAATATTCCGGCCGGTGAATACTCCATAAAATTGATCTTCCCTCCATACCCGACACAATACTACTCCCCAACGAACACCACAAACACCCCTGCGTATTACTTTACCGTCTCTTCGAACGGCTCTTTTTCCTTTGATATCCAACTCTCGATGAACCCCGGCCAGACTTCGGTGAATGCATACGGGTTTCTCAAAGGAATCATCCGCGATTCGAACGGCGTGGTGAGCAATGCAACGATCACTATATTTAATTTGAATTACTCGGTCATCCAGTCCGTGAATTCAATGGAAGACGGATCATTCGGGATGTTACGATTGCCGGTACAGGAAATGTGTATAGGAATCAGGGCCGGCAACTATCCCCTGCAGTACTGGTCATCTCAGGGCATGACCTTCGCCCAGACGACGGCAAACAGGGTCTTCATTGTTGCGGGCGATACGATCAGTATCGAGGCTAATCTCATCGGTTTCAATGACACGACCGGCGGGGATACCTCCTATCACCCGACAGCGACAACCACCATCACCGGCAAAGTATACGATGCGAGCAACAATGCCGGACTGCGCGGCGCGCGGATCGTCCTTTTCGATTTCACGCCGGATAATTACAACTCCCGGTATCTCTGGTCGCCATGGATCGCCTATACCGACTCCAACGGCACATTTGTATTGAACAATGTCCCATCAGGCACCTACCGCTGCATGGCCGAAGCGGATTCCCTCAACTTCGTCGCCCAGTTTTATCCAAAGGCCAACCTGCTCCCTAATGCAACTATTTTGATTGTCGATTCCACGACCGCATCGCTCGCCCTCGACTTCAGCCTGCGAAAGGGAGGCATGGTGGGGGGGAGTGTTGTGGACATGAACGGCGCGCCGATCAGCGGAGCGTATATCGACGTCCGTTGCAGCGACAACAGCAGATGGTTTCAGGGAACAACCGGCAGTGACGGAAGTTACCGGGTTCCGGGAGTTCCCCGCGGCGTATGGAACGTATGGGCGAGTCATGATGCGTATCTTACCGTCGAGAGTAATGAGAAACGGGAATACACCGTCACGGAGGGGACGACCCTGCAGGTGCCAGTGTTTCAAATGGAGAAGGGAGGCCGTATAAGCGGCAGCTTCACTTCGCAGATTTCACTCACTGATATGAGCTTCGACGAAGAATTCCTCCGGGGAAATCTCTCTCTTTTCAAAGACACTACACGCGGACGGGATGAACAGCTCTGGCCGGAATTTACAGGAGGCATCACTTTCGAAACAACCTCTTCAAACGGCTTGTCCGGCATGTTCAAATCGTCAGCGATCAGACCGGGCGCCTACCGGATGATCTTCAGCCCGCATCCGAAAAGCTGGGACAACGACACCACAGCCACTACAAACTCGGTGCTTCCCGGGCTCGGTTATTCATTCGTCGGCGGCAACACCTCCTTCGGGGCGCTTGCGACGACAACAATCACCGCCGGCGACACCGTTCTGAACCTTACGCTTGCCCTGCGAAAAGGTTTCTCGGTGTTCGGTACTTTACGGAGTGAAAACAATACCGTCCTCACCGGCAGCTACGGCGTCAACATGTTGATCAGGCAGGACAGCGCCTATATATGTATCGGGAACTCGGTCATCCTTCCCGACGGCCGGTTCGAACTGCCGGGATTAATCGACGATGAAGACTATTACCTTATGCTCTGGGCCGACGGCTATCCGGGCCAGTTCTGGTCGACGGATGGAAACACCGCTTACCCGTCGCAACCCTTCCGTTTCAGCGCAGCTACCTATACTCCGCTGCACTTGACGATCGTCCGCAATCCCGCGGGGATGGACCCCGACAATGTTCAGGGACCCATTTCGCTCTGGATCGAAGGGGACTCACTGGGGTGTCCGCTTCTTTCCTGGAACAGCGACCCATCGCTGCTGTTCGAGAATTTTGTCCTTTACAGCAGCGATCGACTCGGAAAGATCTCCCCGATCGCGAAGCTGCCCCGGACAACATCATCATCGATGTACAAATACCGGGACCTCCGCACCGCAATCAACTTCCGGGAGTATATCGTTGTCGGCAAAGGCGGCAACCTCCTCGTCCGGTCCAACCGTACCGGTTTCGATCCCCGCAACAGTTCCACCGCCGCAACCACCGCGCTCTGGCTTGAGGTCTACAACGACCTCTCGGGCATTGAGCTTGAATGGGGAAGCGGTAAAAGCCTCACCTTCACCGAAAAGGATTCGGTGAATGTCTACCGGAGTATCGGGACCGAGACGCCGAAGCTTCTCTTCCGGCGGTCGGCATGGGAAACCCGGATCAATGACTACACTTGGCGCGATAGCGATTCGGGGACAACTTTTTCCTATTTCGTCGAGCTGCCGGGAAGGCAGCTTGCCTCGCCCAGCGTGTCCAAAACACTCGACGCGGGTTTTTTCGTCGCCCTTGCGAAAAAACTGACGGTAGGTCCATACGAGACCTACCGGCGCATTGCCGACGCCATCGCCGCGGCAAGTGATTTCGACCATATCGAAGTCAGGCCCGGGACCTACATTGAAAACATCACCTTTGCCGGAAAGAATATCTCGATCAACGGTTCCTGGGATTACGGCAAGCCGCCGGTGATCGACGGGGGCGGGGGTGTCGCGGTAACCATTCCCTACTGTAAATACGGCGGTGACTGGGACCGCCCGCGGATCAGCGGTTTTACGATCCGCAACAGCTCCATCGGCATCAAAGCGCAGTCGCCGGTTGATGTCGAAGCGTGCCTGTTCGACAATGTCTCCGCCGCTGTGACGATGTCGATCGACAGCGGCGCCATGTTGCAGCAGATGATCGCCAATCCGTTCAGCCCGTCGGTTATCGAAGCTGATCTTCGTCACTGCACCTTCATTGCAAAAAAATCCGGGAGCCTGGTGGCAACCGTTACCGCGATCGGCATCGCCGAACAGGCGGGATACAGCGGACCATATTCGGGATATGAACGGTTCTACATTACCCCGAGCGTTTCGTTGAGTTCCGCCGCCAGGGTGGAGCGGTCGATTATAGCTTTCTATCAGTCAAACGGCCTGCAGACGACCCTGCCGGCAATGCTGCAGGGAAATACGTCGCGTATCTCGTTTGAACGATGCAATATCTGGAAAACGTCGATGACACCGCGCTCCGTCGGCATCGAAACGAGAGAGGGCACCACCTCCCTCAACCCGCGATTTATCGATTCCACCTGGTGGTTCATCGCCGCGGCATCGCCGCTTGCGGGAACAACCTGGGAATCCCGGATCGGCTACGATGTCTGGAACCTCTATGGCGAAGATGGGCCCTCGGATGAAAACCGTCCCACTGCGGTCCGTAACGTTACCGCGGCAGCCGTGGGGCTCAATGCCGTCCTGGTCCGGTGGAGCGCGTCGCCCGCCGGAGAGAACGTCAAACGATACCGCATCTACCGCGCCCCCGGCGATCCGGCACTCTACTATATCAATCAGGAATCGCAGTGGGATCTGAAAATTCCGGAGGATTCGATGTTCTCGGTCATCGATTCGTTCTCAACTGAAAAAACCGTTTTTCTCGACACCACCGTCGAAGTGGGAATACCCTACCTCTATGTCGTCGCCGCGGTGAACGCCGACGGCAATGAAGGGAGGATCGGTTTTCCCGCGCCTCCCGACATTTCAACCTATTTTGTCAACAATCCCGTCGACCGGCTCTCATTGACCGCCGGGAAGTGGTATATGATCGGCGCGCAGGGCGCATCGACGATACGCATGAATGCCGATTCGCGCCATGCCGTTTTCGGCTGGGATGATAAGCGGCCATCCGATAAGACGCTCTCGCATTATACCCGCGATATTCAACTGCAGTCGACAAGGGGATACTGGTTCAAGGCGGCAATCGATACTGTTTTGACCATCAACACCGCATCACTTGCCGCGCTTAAATCGATCGAAACGACCGTAAGCGTCAATATAGTGAGAGGGGAAACCGGCTGGAACCTGATCTCCTCCCCGTTCCCCTTCGCGATCGTCCCCGACTGGCTCGGTTCGTTTACCGCCTGGGAATGGAACACCGACTCGCTCGGGTACCGGCAGGCGCAGACGCTCCGCCCCTGGAGGGCTTACTGGGTATACACCGATCGTGATACGGCGCTGCAGCTCTGGAAAAAACAGCCGCTTTCCTACTATCAATCGAAGACGCTTGCAAAAGTTTCCGCAACACCGGTCGTCTGGCGGCTCCGGCTTACCCTTCAGGATGAAATGAGCTGGGACACCGATAATTTCATCGGAATCGTTCCCGCGGCACTTGCTAAAGTAAAACAGCTCGCTATTCCGGAACCGCCTGCCGCCTTCGGCGCCGCCCGGCTTTACATCATCGGCCAGCATTCGGACGATGCTTCGACCGCGGGTCAACCGGCGCAACTCGCTTCGCTTTACAAAGCGGTGTCCGGGCAACCGAAAAAACTTGAGTGGTTGATCGGGATAACCGCATCCGAACGGCAATCCGTTGTGACGATAAGCGACATCAACGACGTGCCCGAAGATCTTTTCGCGTTCTGGGTGGAGGAGAACCGGGTGATCAATCTGAGGGAACAAAGCGCCATTACCGTTGCGCCGCACAGTGCCGATAGATTCGGCTATATCGTCATCACCGGCGATCCGGGAGATCTTGCGCTCTACTCCGGTCGGCTCACGCTCCGTGCGCCGTTCCCCAATCCCTTCAGGGGAACCGCCACCATAGAATATCTCCTCCCTTATGCATGGACGGGCGACGGTGCGATCCCCGGCAGCGGGAACGTACCATTCTCACTCTCACTCTACGACATTACCGGGAAGCATATCAGAAAACTGGTCGATGAACCTCGCGGACCGGGCATCTACCGGACCGTCTGGAACGGCGAAAGCAGTTCCGGCCGGCAGGCGGCGGCGGGGATGTATATCATGAGATTGAAATACGGGAAAAACATGAAAACAGCCCGGTTGTATCGAGTACGGTAATCCTTATAAGTTGCCGGGGATTCAAGTATCAAATTTTTCGCACCCCGCAGCCGCCTGTAGTAACCGCTCCACAACCGTGACGGCGCCAAGGATAAAGATCGCCCCAAGTATCCAGAGCATGATGAGAGGACCTGCAAGCAACCCGATACAGAGAAGAATAATCCTTTCCGGCCTTTGCAGAACTCCACGGCTGCAGAAAATTCCCGCAGCATCGCAACGCGCCTTCACATAACTGACCATTACCGAACCGCAGAGTGCGGCATAACAAAGCATCGGCCCGAAAAACCGGTAGTGTTCTGCTTGTAAATAATAAATTGAAAGCCCGCCAAGAAGCGCCATCTCCGTGAGCCGGTCGCAGCTCGAATCAAGAATGGCCCCGAAATCACTTTTTTTCCCGCTTTCCCGCGCCAGAAGTCCATCCAACCCATCCATGAACGCGCCGAGGATTACTGTAGCGAGCGCCCAATACCATGATTTTCTTGCAGTTAACACGCCGGCTGCGACAAAAAGCAACAATCCCAGCAAAGTAATATGGTTGGGATGCAGGCCGATTTTCAGAAAGAGACGCGCCACCGGACGGAGGGTGTTGTTGTAAAATGGTTTGAGCGATTCAAGCATAAAAATGTTCAGATCCTTACATCACATTGTTATATGTAGTAAACTGAAAAAGTACTTCTCAGGAGGAGGCGGGTTCAACTGGTCGAGGAAATTCGATTTTTCAGGCTGCCTTCAATGGAAATCGGCGAGCAGCTTATATGGGGGAGGTTAATGTGTGAATGTAAGCCCTGTAGCCGGTATTTTCAAATGTACCGGACACTCCTGAAAAACAACTATTTTCATGCCATGCCGCTCATCGCCGAAAGCTCTTACCACGCTCCTTTTTTTCTCCGCAACCCCCACCTGCAGCAGCCTCGGCGGCCATGTAGGATTCATGGGGAGGGGCGAAAACGGTATCTACTGGCACGAACGACGGACGATTTCGTTTATTCATGATGTCTGCGCATAGCTTTCTTCAGGCCCTTTCGGGCAGGGGATTACCAGATGCATGCAAGAATGCGTGAATGGCGCCGCCTCCCTTCTCAACCGGTATTCCTGATGGTATATTAGCTGATAAGCCGCCACCCGGTGAGGGGCGAACCATCGATTGACCTGAAGAGGTTAGAACTACCTCCCAATAAAGGAGCTGCTGCATGACCTTTGCCGAAATGATCGCCGCCAATTGCGAAAAGCTGAAGCTGAACCGTAAGGATTTCGCAGATAAATGTGGAATTCCCGTCGAATTAATCACCTATCTTGAAGAGCCGCAGCAAAGTGAGAATCGTCTCATCAGCCAGTGCGCCTCCGCGCTCGGGATGAAAGTCGCGGTCTTCAAGGGCGAGGAACTTCCGGAACCGACCTATGAGGAAAAACTGGCTGCAACGCTTGCAGCAGCCCGTTTCCCGAAAATACGTCGTTTCCTGCTCGATATGGCCCAATGT
This sequence comes from Chitinispirillaceae bacterium, assembly GCA_016929415.1. GTDB lineage: Bacteria > Fibrobacterota > Chitinivibrionia > Chitinivibrionales > Chitinispirillaceae > JAFGNB01. The sequence goes on from JAFGIW010000131.1 coordinate 40,326, forward strand.
CTGCAGCCCGGACAAGCGAGCACCCTGTTTGCCAAAGAGAGGGTATCGCTTGTTGAACGGAATCTGATCCTCCACCTTTCGACCAATGCGCTCTACCGTTTCTGCGAAACGAACAGCTCACATTTTAAATTCGACGAGTATCTTTTCAAGCTCCACAGCGCACTCTTCACCCGCTACGAGCAGGAGGTCGATAAACTGCAGATACCCGCGGAGGAGAAGCAGGAACTGATCGATACCGCGCGCAACAACGTTTTCGCCTGCGACACCATGGAGAGCATCGCCATCCGTATCGTCGAACCGTTTGCCGAAGAGCTCGAGGAGAAACTGGGAAAACAGAAGACCGATTTCGGCGAGGACCTCGATCTGCCGTTGCGATGGGATTTCGATGAGGAGCTGATGAGGATACGGATACTCGGCAGTGATTCGAAGGTAAAGTGCGAAATCAAACTGCTGACGGTCAAGGAGCGGCCGAAAGAGGCGCGGGCGGGGTGACGCCGGTTCTTGACACCGCCCTGAAAAAATCTAACCCCTTTTATCCTGTCTGCGATCTATTTTTTAAATTTTCCCGGGACCTTCATGCTGCCAGCCGCCACCGCACCGAAACGGTATTTCCTCGCAGTCGACGGGCTTCGTATTCTGGCGTCGATCAACATCGTCCTTTTTCATCTTCAGGGGCTGGGCGGGCTCTATGACCTCAATGGGCAGCCTTCCTGGCTCTTCAGAATCATTAAAGGACCGGCATTTCACGCCAGCATATTTTTCATGCTTGGGGGATTCATTTTTACCATTAAATTTGCCGATGTTGCGTCGACATTCGACAACCGCGCCTTCCTGATTAAAAGATTCAAAGAACTTTACCCGCTTCATGTTATTACAACCGGCGCGATGGTATTTCTTAAGGTGGTACATCATCTTCCCGCCGGGGATCTCGATGTACCGAAACTCCTTTTCAGCATTTTCATGCATCTCTCGCTGCTCTGGTCGATTTGTCCTTTCGGAAGTTTCGCTCTGAACCGGCCCTCATGGGCGCTTAGCGCTTTTTTTCTCTGCTATCTCCTTTTCGGGCCGGCGCTCAAACTGGTTATTAAAATCAACAGGAAGCGTACCTGCATGCTTGCAGCACTCTGCTGCCTGGTTCCTCTGCTTCTCTGGGGGCTGCTTTTCGGGGCATTGGGCACGCCGGAGCCGCTCTATCCATTTTTCCACATTTTTGGCCCGGTCCGGTTTTTTGAATTTCTCCTCGGGATGGTGCTTACGCGCTTTTTTCAACTATCGAAGCCCCTCCAAAACTGTTCGTTTTCGGCCGGCCTGTTGACCGACCTGATGACAGCAACGGCTATCATGCTTATCTACCACAATCTGTTCCTTCATACAAGCAATAACCGAATCATTGTCTACCTGTCGTATCATTTCTTCATGATCCCCCTCTATTTCATTCTGCTGTACTGCCTGGCTACCGAACGGGGCAGCATCGCGCACCTGCTCTCATTTCCCATCGTCAGAAAAACCGGTCGCAGTTCTTTCTATCCCTATCTGATCCATATACCGCTCATCTCGACTATTGCCTATATCTGTGAACATGGATTCGGGTATTACAAACTTCTCCACCATCCGTTGAACATCTTTTTGTTTATGTTGCTCCTCTATGCGGGGGCGTATGTGTACGTCAATCATCTGCGAAAGCGGAAACCGAGCGGGCCGGAAGGAGCAACAGTGGATACGGGCCGACACCCGGTGATCAGCTCCGGTCAATCGAAAGCCGCTTCAAGGGGAAGCAGCATACGGAAAAACGGACGATGAGTGCTTCTGGACAGGTGCAACAAATAAAAAAGCCCGCAGATGCGGACTTCTGATTTTATTTGACTATAACTAGCGGAAAGTTACTTCACCTTTATAATTATTCTTTCTCACTCCCTCCCCACCATGAGCCGGAAAATATATTACATTCAAGACCTTTTTACAATAAAGCGAATGCTCTTCTATGCGACACTCCCCACAGCCCTTTATCTGCCGAATTTCAATTTCCGGCGAGGCAGGTGACGGCATCATGAGTGCCGGCGACATACTGATGAAGGCCTCTGCACACGAGGGGTTCGATGCGACGGTGGTCAAGAGCTTTCCGTCGAATATACGCGGGGGATACTCCCAGTCGCTTGTTACAATAGCCGAAAAACCGGCTGTTTCGCCGATCGGCGATTGCGCCATACTCTTTGCGCTGAGCTCTAATGCTTTTCTCCTTGATACGCTGCACCTTACGCCCCGCACCCTCATCCTCGTCGAGACGACCGCGCATGCCGACGGACAGGGTCGTGACCGGTTCAAACAACTTTCTGCCGCAGGTCAGACCATCTTTTCGGTACCGGTCCTACAGCTCGCGCGCGAAACCGCCGGAAGCTCCGCCATCAGATCGACGGTCGCGCTCGGTATTCTCGGCGAACTGCTGGGGATGGGCGGCGATCAGCTCCGCGCGGCCGTCGCCTGGCGATTCAGGGAAAAAGGGACCGGGCTGATCGAGCTGAACCGCATCGCGCTTGACGCCGGTATTCTATGGGCCCGCCAGCATATTGACAAAAAATATTGGTTGACCGTGCCGCGCCGCCGTGCGCGAACCGACCGGGAGGACCGTTTCATGCTCGAGGGGAATCAGGCCGTCGCGCTTGGCGCCATTGCAGCCGGCTGCACCTTTTATACCTCGTACCCGATCACCCCGGCAACGGGGGTGGGTGAAACGCTCTCCCGCCTGATGACGGCGCACGGCGGGGTCGCCTATCAGGCAGAAGATGAGATCGCCGCACTGGGCGCGGCGATCGGGGCTTCATTTGCAGGAGTAAAAACGATGACCGCTACGTCGGGCCCGGGCCTCTCCCTCATGCAGGAATTTCTGGGCTATGCCTCGATGGTCGAATTGCCCGTTGTCGTGGTTGATGTGCAGCGGGCGGGACCCTCAACCGGCATGCCGACCAAACACAGCCAGGATGACCTGTTCGCCGCGATATTCGGGGGGCACGGCGAAGGACAGCGCATCGTCATCGCTCCCGCCACCGTGGAAGAGTGTTTCTCCGCCACGGTGACGGCGTTCAACTGCGCGGAGCACTATCAGTGCCCTGTGATTGTGCTGAGCGACAGCACGCTCGGAATGATGAAAAGAGTCATTGCGAAATCCGCCCTGGAAAGCCCTGTAATTATCAACCGGGACATCTTTACCGGAAGCGACGATACCCCGACCCCGTGGCTGCGTTACCGGTTGACCGATTCGGGCACCAATCCTCTGACAATCCCCGGCGTGTCTTCCGTCACCTACCGCGCCACCGGTATCGAACATAATGAGGATTCAACCCCGGCAACTACCCCCTTCGAACGCTGCGCGCAGATGGAGAAACGGTTTCGAAAGCTGCGCCGCATTGAAATGGAAATGGATAATCCGGTGCTCTGGGACCTCGAACCCGCAGACACTGTCCCCCTTGACGCCTGCCTCTGCTCCTGGGGACTTACCGCGTCGATCACCCGTGAAGCAATCGCCTCCCTGCGCGGCGAGGGATTCCGCATCGCGGCCGTTTACCCCCGTCTGCTCTTCCCGGTCTGCACTGAAGCGTTCAACCGCTGGGCGGATCTCTGTACGCTGCAGATCGTCGTGGAAGCCAATTTTACGGGGCAGTTCTGCGCGCTTCTCAGAATGAGCACGCGGGCACGGCCGCACCCGTTGACCGTTTCACGCGGGGAACCGTTCACGCCCCCGGAAATCGCAGCGGGCATCCGGTCGATCATTAACAAAGAGGCGGCCGCATGATGCCGCGCTACATCACGCAGGACTATCGCAGCCGTATCAGGCCGACCTGGTGCAAAGGGTGCTCCTATTATGGCGTTCTGGCGGCACTCACCGAGGTGTTTGCCGAAAAACAGATCGATCCTCACCGGCTGAACGTCGTATCAGGGATCGGCTGCTCTTCACGGATGACGCTCTGTCTCAACACTTTCGGTCTGCATACGCTCCACGGCAGGGCACTGCCGGTCGCCATCGGCTCACGGCTTGTCAATCCCGACCTGACGGTGGTCGTCGCTGCCGGGGACGGCGATTTTTTTTCCATCGGTATCGGCCATTTCGTCCACGCGGCACGTAAAAATTTCGATATGACGGTCATCTGTATGGATAATCGCATGTATGCAATGACCAAGAACCAGGCCTCACCCACCTCAATTGTCGGCTATCGGGGGTCGCTGACGCCGTGGGGAAAAATGAGCGTGCCGCTCAATGTGCTGGAATTCGCCATTGCCTGCGACGCGACGTTCGTTTCGCGCACCTTCGCCGGTTCGCAGCAACATATGCAGGAGACGATCAGCCGCGGCCTCGACCACCGCGGATTTTCATTCATCGAAGTGATCGCCCCTTGCGGCACGTTCGACCGAACCGCCACGCTTGCATCACTCTCTCCCCGCATGGTCGACATCAACCGCGAACATCGGCACGACCCCGCCGACAAAAAAGCAGCCCTTGCCGCGGCAGTGCAGGCACTCGATTATGATGCTTCGGATGATGCGCCCGTTCCGATCGGCGTCTTCTGGGAGAACTCTGTTCCGACCTTCGAAGAACGGATCGCGGAAATTAAAAAAGCGCATAAAAAAAAGGCGTCTTTTGCATCACTACTAAAAAATTATTCGCTATGATTTCGCGAGGCCGCTTGAACAATATATATTACCAGAGTCAGCCACTTTTTCAGAGTCGAAAATGCCTGTCAAACAGTATCTATTTTACCCCTGCTCCTGGAGGATCATATGAAACTGCTACGCTCTTTTTCAGTCTGCGCTCTCTCGTTTCTCATGGTTGCCTCAATCGCGATCGATTGCGGTAAAAAGGGGCCCACCATCGAACAGCGCATCAGTGCACTGCAAGAAAAGGGAGTTCCCGACACCGTTTTGGCAAATGTCAAGCTGTACCTCTACCAGGTCAACTCGGCCAGAAAAGCCTCACAGGCGGGCGCAGCACGCACCTACGGCGATTCGCTCAAAAAAGGCATCGTCATTGCCGAAGCATGGTATGATCAGGCAATGCAGACCAACAAACCCATCGTCGAAAAACTGCGCAAATCGTTTGTCGACCGCAAGGCGAGCCTGAGCGGTCTGCAACTCCAAGACGCCGACAGCCTGCTGAAAATAACCGATTCACTTATCGCAAAAAACTGGCTGGTACAGGCGCGTACCAGGATGGAGTCGTTCGATACGATCATAGGCGTTCTGGTGCAGAACGAGGAGAAGGCAAAGGAGATCCGCAAGAAACTGGTCGGTACCTGGAAAGACGTCCATGAGCTGCGACCCAACGAGGACGAAGGGTACCGATGGAAAGCGGTGGAAACACGCATTTTCAAGTTCGGCGCCGACGGTTCATTCGAAGGACACGAAGAGATGCACGGGCAAACCGCTCCCATCAGGAAAGAGGACTGGAAATTCCTCTCATGGGGAAAATACGATCTCATGGGCGATACCATCTACCAGTTTATCACACGTGAAAAATGCGTGCAGCAGCTCTATCATTTTCTGGATCCCAAAACCAACAAATGGCGACGTGAAGATCAGAAGACCTACGATTCCACCATCACCAACGGCGCGAAAGACCGGTTCATCACGTTCGACGATCTGAAGATCGCGTTTAAAAAGATCAAGTAAGAAACATTTTTACCGGAAGAGAATGGAAAGGGAGGCTCAAAGGCATCCCTTTTGCGTGTTTTACAACATGAGCGGTATATACAATGAAACCCTCCCCCGGTTTTCACCCGGAGGAGGGTCCGTGGCCAGTCAGGTGTGCTGGTTGACGGGGAATTTTTTACCGGTGGAGGTTTATCTTTCTTGAGGTAATGTCCGCCCAGTCCAACGGGATACCCGGAGAATGCACACCACTCCCGCCACGCGTATCTGCCGTGGAAGCGTAACGGTAAACGTTACCGTGCTCGTGGCTGCCGGAAGTAGCCCATAAGCCAGGCGGATCAATATACGAATGGGGTGGAATAATTCTTTAAGTTCTAATGAGGTGCCGTGCAGCAGTGGCCGTTTTCAGCGGTAACCTGGGTAAGTTGAACGTTATGTATTTTTATCCTGCAACGACCACTTTTTCAAAAGGAACCATACCATGTCGGATGAAAAAACGATCGGCCAAAGCCTCCTGGGATTTCAGTCCGCCCTCAGGCAGGACGGCGAGTCGCTGGAAAGTTTCATCACTGAAACGTACAGCGGCAAATGGATGGGAGATGCGCTCTACCATGCAATGGCAATCAGGACCACCTTTGTCAACGCACTGCACAATTTCCTCACCGATTACGGTCTTTTCAATATGGAACGGGTACTGTTAAGCCCGGTCACCGACCCGCTCGCCCACGATATCGAGCATATCCCGTCAATCAGTTACAAGGGCCACGTCTATCGGGGGACCCATTCGATGATCTATTCCAAATTCCTCGCCTGCTTCAATAAAAACATGAAGGGGATATTCGTCGATTCTCCGAACATACGCCTGGAACTGGAAAGCGCCACCGGCAAACAGCGGGGAAAATATCTGATCGACTTCTCCCAGATGGACATTGAGGTCCGCCGCAACAGAAACATCAGGCTGGAGGAGTATTATGGAAATCCCGACAAGGTAACTTCCATTCTCAGGGAAGACATGGAAACCGCGCTTCATTTTTTCGAGGATCTCATTACCCGCAGCGTCAAGACAATCGTCGAAAAAAACGGAGACGACCTCAAGGCGCTCGGCGTCGCACTCGAAGAACCACGACCGCCGTTTCCGCGCTATCGCAAAGACGAGGTGGATAAAAAATTCGGTGCCTCGGGGTATGAAAAAAAACTCGGCAGGGAGGCGAAATCGCAGTTTTTCTGGATCACCGGCCTTCCGCGTGAAAATTACGACCTCATTTACCCCTACCTCAAGGCCGACGGTTCGAAAATCAGGCTTACCGACGTTACCTCCGACATGGTTTACAACTACGACATCTGCGTGCAATCGCTCCAGCGCGACACCGGCTGTTTCGGCGATGCCTACGAAATCGGTTCGGGGGCCATCCGCGAATGGCTCTATGAACCGATCATCGAACGGCTCCTCGACAACAACATCATCCGCGCCCGGCCGCGTATCAGCCGCGGCAGCATCGAAAACATCGAGGAGCTCGACGGCTACGGCCCGTTCCTCATGGCGGCCGCGCTCAAAGACGAAAAGGGCAATTTCCTCTTCCCGGAAACATTCGGCGGCGGGATAGGCATCGAGCGGACGTTGTTTGCTCTTTGTAAAGGTCCTAAAATCACCAAGGTCGATGACGTCACTCTTTTCGGGAAAAACCCGGATTCGCATCCGTTGTATTTGTTCTGATACGGAGCGGATGTGCGTCATCGCCTGATGGTATTTTGCGCGCTGCTCCTGTGTGCGTGTCCGGGCGCGACACCGGCCGATACGCTTGCCAACTTCATCACCCGGCGCGGCGACCGGCTGTACGACGGAGCGCGCGACCTGCGGGTCATTTCATTCAACGTGCCGAATCTCCTCCTGCTTGAGGACGATTTCGCGTTCACCGCCGTCAACAACTGGTCGCTCCCCACCACGTTCGAAATCCGCGATGCATTCCAGTCAGTAAAGGAGGCGGGCGGACTCGTGGTGCGGACCTACTGCTTCCGCATCCACAAGCGCAATGAACCCCCATTTCTTCCCAAACATCTCACCGCCTGGCGCACCTTCTACGAACCGGCCTTCAGAGTGATGGATACCGTACTTGCGCTTGCAAACGAATACGAAATACGACTCATTATTCCCCTCCTCGAAGGTCCTCCCTGGTGGGGGCCGAAGAACCATTTCGCGCGGCTGCGGGGGAGGCGGTACGGTTTCGAAAGCAATGGGGGAAGGGAGGACTACCGCCACCTTGTCGGGTACGTGCTTAACCGCCGCAACTCCGTCACCGGAACGCTCTATAAAAACGACAAGGCGATCCTCTGCTGGGAAACGGGGAACGAGATGCCGACCTCTTCGCGATGGCTTGGTGAAATGGCCGCTTTCATCAAGCGCATTGATCCCAACCATCTGGTGATGGACGGCAATTACGGTGTCCGCACCGCAGCCCTCAACGACCCGAATGTCGACATCGTTTCCAACCACTTCTATACAAAGTGTGCGCAGGGCATTTCCCGTGACCTTGATAAAATCAACGGCCGGAAAGCCTATATCGCCGGCGAGTGGGGATGGACCAAAGAGAAGACAGGCGAAGTCATCCGCCGTACCATCGGAGGCTCCGCGTCAGGGGCGCTCGTCTGGTCGCTGCGGTACCGTTACCGCGGCGGCGGATTTACGTGGCATAAAGGTCAGGGGCTCCACTGGCCGGGAGGATTCAAACGGGAGGAACAGCGTGATGAACGGGAAATTCTCGCTGCAGTACGGAACGGCGCCTTTGCGATCCGCGGCCTCACCCCACCGCCGCTGCGGCCGCCCGCGCCGCCGGCGCCGCTGCCGATCAATCACCCGTCGTCAATTTCGTGGCAGGGATCAACGGGAGCCCTCTTTTATACGGTCGAGCGGGCCGAGGGGCCGGAAGGCCCCTGGACGGTTGCCGGCGATTCGATTGACGAAACCGTCGTTGCCTACCGGCCCCTGTTCAACGACACGTCGGTGCGCATCGGTAAAACCTATTATTACCGGGTCATTGCCCGAGGCACGGGCGGTAGTTCCGCTCCTTCGGCGGTTGCCGGTCCGGTCGCGGTCACCTCGTTGACACTGGTTGACGAACTGCTACCCTCCGGCGAACGATTTATCGCGGCCAGGGGAACTTCTTTTACCGATGCGAAGCCGTGGCGGTTCAAGTATGATTTCCACCGTCGCAGGGGAGCGCGGGGAGAGTATATCGAATACCGGGTGGAGGGCATCATCGGCGGCGTGAGAATCTTCGCCTTTTTTCCGGGGCGACCGTTCGATTTTACGGTCGAAATTTCCGCCGACGGTGATGTCTATTCACCGGTTATTGTCCGGCGAAGGCCATTCCCCTACTGCTGCGCCGACCCGCGCGACCGGCTCCGGCTGCCGGTGCTTTTTACTGTCAATGCTCCGGAAACAAGAGGCAACCGGGTGCGCATCGTCTTTCCCCGGGGAAAGGCGCAGGTGGGAAGGTGCGAGATCGATTACGTCAAATAATCCGTCTGTCGCCCGAAGGCGAATTCTCCGGCACTCTTTACTGCCACAAAAGGGGGGCGCGCGGCCTGCGAACCCCCTTTGACCTCACGCACCGACAAGTTCCGCTTTTTCAATGACCGTCTCTTTGGTTTGGTCCGCCTGCAGTTGTTCGATGAGTGCTTCCGTCCATTTTTGGATTTTCCGCCAGTCCCTGAAATCGCCCTCAGGACTCTTCACCATCTTCTTAACGATAAATCGCGCGAAGAAACCGAGTTTCAAATAATCCATTTTCCCGGCAAAGAGCCCCTCGCTTATGAGCGAAATCTCCCTCCGTATCGGGTCGAGAAAGCCCTCGGCGGCCAGGTGATGCTCGGAAATCTCTTTTTTCATGGAGCAACAGACGGCGAATGCGGCAACCGGATATTGTGCAAGCGGGGATTTTTTCTTCCTTATGAATCGCACCATTTCAGGCATGAGCATTCCCATGCGTACCGCCGTACCAAGGACGACGGCATCGTATTCCTCAAACGACCGCGCCTTTTTTACCGGAAGTACTTCAGCCTGCATGCCGGATTCGTTCAGCAGTTCTCCAATCGATTCGGCAATCTCCCTTGTGGAACCGGCACGGGTTGCGTAAAGAACAAGCACTCTGTTTGCCATACATTATCTCCGTTGATGTGCTGTCCGGATCTCTGACATTAATCTACCCCGTTATACCACATTATTTTTAATCGAGAACACCCCTGCTCCTGTGACGACGTATTGCCCCCAAAATACCTTTTGCTGCTTCCTGGAACTCTACATTTTCCGCTTTCTGAAAAAGCGGGACCTGAAACAGTCACCATTTCCCTCAATAGTTGCGAAAACAACCGCAGTCCGTGTATTTTTAATAACTTTCAGGCATATCATCCCTGTTTCATCGTTTATTCAAGGCAAGTGCACTACTATGTTTACCGGGATCATTGAATGTATCGGCACGATCATCGGCGTGCAGCATCGCGGGACATCGATTATCCTCACGATCAAGCCTGAAAATGACGACTTCCCGGTGAACATCGGCGGGTCGGTCGCCGTTGACGGTACCTGCCTGACGTTAGAGCGGCGGGAGGGGGGTACGATGCAGTTCAACGCGGTAGCCGAAACCCTCCACAGGACGACGTTGAGCGAGGTATCCGCGGGGAGGCGCGTCAATCTCGAGCGGGCGGCGCTTTTAGGAAGCCGCCTCGACGGCCACTTTGTTTACGGGCATGTCGACGGAACCGGAACGATCCTTCGCGACCGTGAAATGAACGGAAGCATCGTGCGCACCATTGCGGTCCCTGCCGAACTCTCCCGTTTCATGGCGGAAAAAGGGGCGATCGCCGTCGACGGAATCAGCTTGACTATTGCAGAGTCCGCAGCGGCCGGCATCGCGGTGTCGCTCATCCCGCACACCCTGAAAATAACCACCATGCCGCTCAAGAAAGCCGGCGATACGGTCAATCTCGAATGCGACATGGTCGCACGGTACCTTTACCGGTTCATGCAGACGGGCAATCTTCCCGCAGCGGCGACCGCGGAACCGCTGCTCTCCCTCATGCAAAGGTCGGGATTTTGAAGACGTTTGATGAAATCCGGGCCGTGATCGAGGATTTCCGGCAGGGGCATATCGTCATTATCGTGGATGACGAGGACCGGGAAAATGAGGGAGATCTGGCATTTGCGGCAGTAAGCTGCACTCCCGAAAAGATAAACTTCCTCGCCCGTTACGCTCGGGGGCTTATCTGCATCGCCATGGAGGAGAGCCGTCTTGATGCACTGAGAATCCCGGTGATGGTGCATGAAAACACCTCCCGGTTCGAAACGGCGTTCTCCGTCTCGGTGGAGGCCCGCGAGGGAACGACCACCGGCATCAGCGCCGCCGACCGGTCGGCGACCGTGCTCAAGCTGGTCGACCCCGAAGCGAAACCGGAAGATTTTGTCAAGCCCGGACACATGTTCCCGATCAGGGCGCGCAAAGGCGGTGTCCTGGTGCGCAGCGGCCAGACTGAAGCCTCCGTCGACCTGGCGCGGCTCGCCGGACTCACGCCCGCGGGGGTCATCTGTGAAGTCATGAACGACGACGGCTCCATGGCGCGGCTGCCCGAACTCAGAAAATTCAGCACGGAGCATGATATAAAAATCATATCGGTCGCCGACCTGATCCGTTTCCGCACCGCGCATGAAAAATTCGTCTATCGCGCCGCCACGGCGCGGCTTCCGACCGAGTTCGGCGATTTTACCATTATCGCCTTCGAGGAGCGGCTTTCGAAAGCGCAGCATATCGTTCTTCAGCATGGCCCGATCGATGATCATACGCCCACGCTGGTTCGTGTCCATTCGGAATGTTTTACCGGAGACCTGCTCGGATCGCGCCGTTGCGACTGCGGTGAACAGCTCCATCAGGCAATGAAAACCATCAATCGGGAAGGCGGAGTGGTCCTTTACCTAAGGCAGGAGGGACGAGGTATCGGCCTCATCAATAAATTAAAGGCCTATGAACTTCAGGACCAGGGACTCGACACCGTCGAGGCGAACGAGCATCTGGGCTTTCCGCCCGACCTTCGTGATTACGGTATCGGCGCGCAGATCCTTGCCGATCTGGGAATAAAAAAGATCCGCCTTATGACGAACAACCCACGCAAAATCGTCGGACTGGAAGGGTACGGCCTCGAAGTGGTCGAACGGGTGCCGCTCGAAATCACCCCGAAAAAAGAAAATGCCCGCTATCTTTCAACGAAAAAGGATAAACTCGGACACCTGCTTGAAGGAGGTTCTAAATGTCAACCATAAAAGAGGGGCTCCTCGATGGAGCCGGAAAACGCTTCGGCATCATCGCCGGCCGTTTCAACGATATGATTACCCGGAAACTGATCGAAGGCGCCATGGACTGTCTGTTGCGGCATAACGTCGCCGAGGAATCGGTCACCATCGTCTGGGTTCCCGGTGCATTTGAAATACCGCTTGCCGCCCAGAAACTGGCGGCGTCGAAAAATGTCGACGCGATTATCTGCCTTGGCGCCGTCATCCGCGGCGGAACCCCCCATTTCGACCACATCGCCGCGGAGGTGACCAAAGGGATTGCTGCGGTCGGGCTGCAGCAGAACCTGCCGGTCATTTTCGGCGTACTGACAACCGATACCATCGAGCAGGCGATAGAACGGGCGGGAACAAAGGCGGGAAATAAAGGATGGGATGCAGCACTCAGTGCCATCGAAATGGCCGATCTGTTTTCAAAATGGTAATCGGGCAAAAAGCGGCACGAAAGCGATCATCATATGAGAAACGATACATGAGCGGCGAAACAAAAAAGCACACCGACTCCCACGGCAACCGTCACCGCAGCCGTACCCTTGCTCTGCAGACGCTTTATGCCTGCGAAGTGGGTGCAAATCCCGAATGGCCGGTTATGCTCGAACGTATCGCGGAAGGAAGCAACCTGCCCGCAACGGTCGTCAACTATGCCCGTGAGTTGTGTACTGAACTCTACCGTGCAATGGAGAAAGTCGATGCGCTGATCCGTAAAAGGGCGGCAAACTGGGACATCAAACGGATGGCGGTCATCGACAGGAATATTATCAGGCTGGCGGTAACCGAATTGTGTTATTTTCAGCAGGTACCGGCAAAAGTCGTCATCGATGAGGCGGTCGAACTGGCGAAAGCATTCGGTGCCGAGGATTCCGGTAAATTCGTCAATGGAATTATCGATTCGATTCATAAAAATCTGAATGGGGTTACCCCTGCGTCAGGAAAGGAAGGTTCTCCGCATGGAACAGATACATGCCCGAAATAACCGTATTTTTGCACTTCTCGTATTCGGAATCGCCGCTATCGCTTTTTTCTTTACGATGGCGCCCACGGTCGCCTTCTGGGACTGCGGAGAATATACCGCCGCCGGTGCATCGATGGGGGTTCCCCATCCACCGGGCAATATTCTTTTAATGGCGATGCTCAGAGTAGCGAGCATCATTTTTTCCTTTTTCAAGGATATCGGCTATCGAATGAACTTTCTCGTGCTGCTTTTCAGTGCCGGAACCGCCGCCCTTATTTATTTAGTTGCCGTTCGGGTATCGATCTCCTTCATGGGTATCCCCGACACCACCTGGAAACGTATTACAGTCTATACCGGCGGCGTTGTTGCCGCACTCTTTACCGTCTTCGGCAGCACCTTCTGGTTCAGCGCCGTCGAGACTTCGGAAGCAAACGTTGTGCTGTTTTTCGTCGCATTGTCCACACTGCTTGCACTCATATGGTCGCAGAGTAAGGGTGAACACCGCGATCGGCTCCTGGTGCTCCTCGTATATACCAGTTTTCTCGGCATCGGCATCCATATGTATTCGATGATCGTGCTTCCCGCAATTGCCCTGTTTGTCGCTCTTACCGATGCCGATAAGCGTACCGACTGGCGCCTGTGGGCCACCATCCTGCCGTTAGGTCTGGTGATGAAAGACCTTATCCTTTTTCTTTACGTCGCCCCCGTCGTTGTCGTCGTTACCTTGACAATGTCCTCAATGGCCGGACCGAACCAGCACAAGTGGCGTTTCTGCTTCTGGCTATCTTTCTTTGCATTGCTCGGATTCTCCTGTCATCTCATCATCCCGATCCGCAGCGCACTCGATCCGATCATCAACGAAAACCACCCTGATCACTGGATCGCGTTTAAAGAGTATCTGCAGCGTAAACAATACGGCGCCGAAGATATGTTCTCCCGCATGTTCTGGCGGCGGGGGACCTGGGCCCATCAATTCGGCATTGAAGGTCATATGGGCTACGGCGGTTTCCACCTGACGCAATTTTTCCAGCTCGGCCCCGACGATACCCGGAAAAATTTCTTCGAGGCCGGGTTCCTTACCGGAACGGTCAAACTGCTGGTCTACCTTATCCCGACGGCGTTCATGCTCTTCGGCTGGGGATATCTTTTCAAGAAAAACCGCAATGTCGCCCTCTACCTCATCATCCTGTTTATTATCACGTCAATCGTGATCACCCTTTACATGAATTTTGCCGACGGAACACGGCCCGAACAACGCGATTACTTCTATTGGATTAAAAGCGGAAAGCAGGGGCCGATGCCAGTGGTCCATCGGGAGGTGCGTATCCGCGACTATTTCTGGTGCGCCGCCTTCATGTATTTCGGCCTGTGGATCGGAATCGCCGCGACCGCACTCATGCACTATCTGTTTACCCATAAAGAAAAATTCCAGCGAACCACTCTCGCCCCCATCGTCGCGGTGCTCTTCATGGCATCGCCCGCTCTACCCCTTACACAAAACTGGAACGACGCCTCCCGCCGCGGCGATTATATTCCCTTCGATTACGCCTACAACCTGCTTCAATCGTGCGAGAAAGACGGCGTCATATTCACCAACGGCGATAACGACACCTTCCCCCTCTGGGCACTACAGGAGGCGTACGGCATACGCAGGGATGTCCGTATAGTCAACCTGAGCCTCCTCAACACCGACTGGTACATCAAGCAGCTCAAGCACCTCGAACCGAAAGTGGCCATCTCATACTCCGACGAACAGATAAGCGCACTCAAACACCAGCTCAACCCCATCGTCACTCCGACGAAGTACACCATGCCCAAGGCCGGCATCGAGGTCATGCTGCCCGGCAGAAGTGAACTCAACGCTCTTCGGGTGCAGGACCAGATGGTCGTCAACATCGTCGATGCCAACAAATGGAAAAAACCGATCTACTTCGCCGTGACCGTCTCCGACGACAATCTGATGGGACTCGGGCCGTACCTTAAAATGCAGGGCCTTGCCTATCGCGTTATGCGGAAGGTTGTCGCGGAGCGCGACCGGCTCGACATTACCCGTACGGTGCACCTGCTCGACAATGTCTACCGCTACCGCGGTCTGGGTGACGGGACGGCTCGCCTCAACGACACGTCCGAAAAACTGCTCTCTAATTACGCGGCATCCTACATCCAGATCGCACTTTCGATGCGGCGTCCGCTCAGCCTGATGAAAACCGAGGTTGATCGACTCAGAACGCTCGCCCTTGCGAAAACCGACTCCACCGCTGATTCTGCATCAACCGCAGCAGCAGCCGAACTCGTGCAGAAAGAAAAAACTTACAAGGACAGCCTGAATCTGGTGCTCGACAAGCTCCAGCAGTGTATCGGCTTCATGCCCGCCGACTGGCGGCCGCGCGTGCTGCGGCACGAGGTGCTGATGACGCATGACATGAGCGCCGAGGCTGAAAAAACCATGCGTGAGGCGCTTTCCATCGACCCGGACAATGAAGAGTACATGAAATATTTTGTCCAGGCTCTGGAAAGGAACGGAAAGAAACAGGAAGCCAACGAGGTGCTCAAAAAGCTCCTCAAGGATGAGTCTGATCCGTGGTTCGCCCACGCTTCGCTGGCGAAAAACTACGAGGAACTCGGTCTATTCGACAGCGCCATTGCGGTCATGCAGCAATTTGCTTCGACCCATCCCGGCGACCGCCGCGCCGCCGCCTACCTGCAGCAGCTCAACAGTCTCAAGGGGCAATCGCAAACGGTTGATTCCGCAACGAAACCCGACATGCTCCCGTCACCGCTGAGCCCCGCACCGGCAACGAAGGAACCCGCGGCACCGAAACCGATCGACACCGCACTCAAGACGAAGTAGCGGCAACAAGGTTGGCCGGCAGCCTTAACCGACTCCCTCTACTGAGGGAGTCCCTCTTCACTTTTGATTTTCCGGTAATGCAGTTGAAGGACCCCGCGGTCATAGGTCCGGCACGAAACAAGGGAGAGCCACTGCTCCGCCACGGGTGATGGAAAGAGGCGCAGACCGTGACCAAGCAGCACCGGCAATACGGTAAGAATGTATTCGTCAACCAAGTTTTTTTTAAGGCAGGATGCAATGAGAGCGCTTCCCCCGACAAGCCACAGTCTTTTAAGCCGCGATAATTCCTTCGACCCCACGATCTGCTGCGGGTCCCCCGTAACGAAATAGATATTGCCGCTCTCCGCCTGCAGGTCGCGCCGGGTAAAAACAAACGACGGTTTGCCGGGATAGGGCCAGGGGCCGAGCGACCTGATCAGTTCAAACGTCGTACTTCCCATGATAAGCCCGTCGATCGAATCGTAATAAGCAGCATACCCGTAATCGGTATCGATCTCATCGATCCGGGTCAGCCAGTCGATCGCGCCGTCGGCACGGGCGATAAATCCGTCGAGCGTGTTTGATATGTAAAGACTCACCGAAGGTGCCATGAAGCGATCCTTTGTCGGGGGCGCTAATCGACGAAACGCCGGTACTCGTTGTTGACGTCCGCCTCACTCCAGGCGGTATTAAGGATTTTGATTTCATCGATCAAACCGGGGTAATTGGTGTCCCGCCGTGTCGAAGCGTCTTTTCCAAAAAGCAGATAAAGGCCCGACGAGACATTGCTGCTGCTTTGGTAGGTCTGTGTTCTATTTCCGTTTACGTAAAGTTCAACCGTTCCTTTGCGCCGCAGCATAACGCAGTGGCGCCAGATATTAGCATTGGCCGGAAATTCCGTATCAATCGACCCCGTCGAATACTGCCCAACGAACGCACTGAAACGGTTGTTGAGAATCGACAGTGAATAACCGCTTTGACGGGCAACACCCTTGGCGATGATATCGTAGCGTGTCGTATCGGTCTGGGCCTCGGTGATACGCGGCTTGACCCAGACGGAGATGGTGAAATCACCGGCGCCGAATTCAAAGAGGGAGTCGGTTGTCGGGGCGATGGAAACGTAGTTGCCGCTTCCGTCGAAACCAAGCGCCAGACCGCTTTTACCGCTGTCACGGGTGCATCCGATAATCTGTCCATTGCTCTTCCCCAAACTGTCGGTCAGCGTGGTTCCCGCAGTGTCGTCACACGTCCACCAGCCGGCAAGCCCTTTAGGGTGTTGGGTTGTTGTAGGAATAATGGGGGTGTCGTTATCGCCCGGCTTGTCAGGAGCGGGATTGTACGGATCAAACGGGCCGAAACAGGAGCAGAAAAAGAGTAGTGGAACCAGTAGGCGGCGTAAGACGAGGACGGCGTTGTTCATTACCTTAGATACCTCCCCTTCAAATATAGTAATGGGAATGGATATTAAAAAATCTTCCGGAGTTCGTGTCCTCACGGCGAACGGTGCGGTGCCGGCGGACGTGTACGGCCGTGTTTTATTTACGCAGCAGTTCCGGGTCAATCGGAAGGTGTTTGCCGATGTCCTCTGCCGGGGCCGGCGCGGCAGTACCTCAAGGGCCGTCGGCCGGCTTACCGTCAAAAGCCGGATTCAGATTCAGCACCCCCGGTTCGATATCACCATTCCCCGTCGTGCGCAGATAAATCCCGGAAGGATACCTGCCGACGGAATGGGGAAACCTCTGCCCCCTGATGTTAAACATGCCGTTTTCGGGTGTAATTAATTTATTGTGAAGACGATACTTCGGCCTGGTTTTTACTTCTGCCGGATTGAAATATGAAGTAAAATCAAATGTCTGCGCACCGGTAATGTGATCAATCCCGATACGACACACTTCTTTCATTATACTCTGGTCGGATAAATGACTTTTCAGGTCTTCAATGAAAACAGCCTCTTTCTGGACGGCAATCAGCGCAGCCGCCAATGGCTCGTTTTTTTGCAACCTGTCTTCTAAAAATGCCAAGGGGAAACGATAGCCTCTCCTGTTGAGCGATTCCGCCTGAAGAAAGTATCCCATCACTACACTATGAAGTTGGGGAACCTCATGGGGTGCACGCCAGTACGGCAGTGCATAACGTTCCCAATCCTGTCGCTCCTCTTCGGAAGCTTTCATCCGATCCGCGATATCTTGACGGGCAGCTTCCACCATATTTCTGAATTTCTCATCATTTATTCTCTCTTCTAA
Organism: Chitinispirillaceae bacterium; assembly: GCA_016929415.1. Lineage (GTDB taxonomy): Bacteria > Fibrobacterota > Chitinivibrionia > Chitinivibrionales > Chitinispirillaceae > JAFGNB01. The sequence goes on from JAFGIW010000131.1 coordinate 58,322, forward strand.
TTGCGCCAATGAGGTGATCGTGGAATCGTTCCCGAAGATTTTCAGCAACTCCAGTGCCGTATAGCCGACATCATACCATGTCGTATTTTCGGCAAGACGAAGGGCGATATTCACTACGTCATCAGGATCGCAAAAATAAATCGCGGTAATGACTTCTCCGTACCACATCCCCTTTTCCGACATCGCCATGCCGTAGAGGGCATCTTGTAACGCCGGTTTATCCGGAAGTTTTGTAATGGCCCGAAGAAGTACCCATAAGGCCGGACCACTTATCTCTCTGATATGTGTTTGGACAAACGGGATCAATTCGGAGCCGTAGGCGCCGGCCAGACGCCCCGCTTCTTCGTCGATTTTCGCTTCATTGTTCATCATATACCCTTGAATGGACGAGGAGATAGCTTCAATCTCGTCATTCAATGCTCCGAATCCGGCTTGTGTGACAGTAAACAGCACACCGGTCGCTAATAATGCAACCTTTTGAAAATGCTTGAAGTTATTCATTGATTGCTCCCGGGATGTGTTGTGAATTCAGCATTCAACGAATCTCCGATTCCTTCGTTTGACGTTCCCCTATTCACAATATACACGCTTTTTACGGTACAGGCGGCGGTATTGACTGCAAAAGTATGATCTATCAGGGTAAACGGTGCTGCCCCGACCTCATTGGGCGTTTTTCAGGGTATTTTTATTAAATAGAAAATTTAGCCTCCATTCCTGAATAGAATGATCTCCACGCCCATAATACCGGATCGTGTAAGCAGCGTCCCCGGACTTCCGGCATTGTCGTCGTAGATACCGACGACAATCTGGGCGCCCGTACCGGCATGATAGATATGCATGCTCGTTATCGTACCCCCATCTGTCATCAAGACCCGCTGCGTCGAACGTAATTTCGTCAACGACGAAGTACCGCTTGATTCGGTTCTTCCGACAGGGGAGAATCGGTTGCGGTGGGGACGGCAATAAGTGTAGTTCAATTTCAAGCAATGCACTGCTTGAATTCAAGCATCGGATAAATTATAATGCCGCAACCGCCGCAATTTCCTTCCCGGCAAGGCACGCACCGGATTCCCGCCGAAAGCCGTGGAGATTCTTCCCCGCGCGCACTCCACCGTCTTCCTGCCCATTTCCGAAATGCATCAAGCCCAATAATCTTTTTAACCGTACGTATTCTCCCACCCGGCGAATTGCCTCCTCTCCGCATTGAAAACCCGTCCCCGCCGGACCTATTTTTAGGGCTTCTTAAAAAATCTGCCCTGGAGAACTTTTGCGGAATAAACGAAAATTTTTAACGACCCTCCTGAAGGGTGTGGTGACGCTGGGCATTGTCATCCTGTTGGTTAACAAGCTCGGCTGGAATGACATCACGGCAACCCTGACCACAGCGCGGCCCCTCTGGCTGGGTGCTGCACTGTTTCTCTTTATCATCAGCACATTCGTCGGTGTCATTCAATGGAGGATTCTCCTGCATAACCGGGGCATCCCCCTGCCACTTGGGCGGTCGCTGCGCCTGTATTTGATCGGCATGTTCTTCAACAATTTCGTGCTCGGCGGCATTGTCGGCGATGTCCTGAAAATCGCTTCGATCAGAAGCCGCGACGGCAAAGGAATGGCCGGGCTGGCCGCCACGATGCTCGATCGGTTCGCCGGACTGTGGGCCATGTGCGGATTCGCCGTAGGGGGCAGTATTATTCTGATGTCGCGCCAGGGTACGCTCGTCAGCGGTAAAATCGATACCGCGGTGGTTGCGCTTTTCGCCGCCTTCCTTCTCTTCGCCGGCATCATGGTTTTTCTTGTCTGCAAACCAATGCAGCGTATGGTCTTTTCTCTGCTCGACCTGCCGCCTGCAAGCGGAAAACTGCGTCTGCGGGAGATACTGTCGGAAATGCTCATCGAGGCGCATGACCGGCATCTTCTTATCGTTGTCGCGCTGCTTTCAACGGTTATTCAGTTTCTGCGGATCGGCGTGCACGTTCTTACCGCCCTTTCGCTCGGACTTCTTACTGCCGATAATTTTCACTATTTTTTCATTTTCGTTCCCATCATCGCCATGCTCATGACCATCCCGCTCCCTTTCGGCGTGCGGGAAGCGGCGGGTGGAACGCTTTTCGCGCTTGCCGGTTTTCCCGAAGATGCCGCCTATGTCATGGGATTTCTCGCCTCACTCGTCGGACTTGCCGCAAGTTTCATCGGTGGACTATTTTACATAACCGACCGGACCATTTCCAGGGAGCAGCATGAGAACCGTATCGATCGTCATACCGCTTTACAATGAATGTGAAAGCCTCCCCGTGCTGATGGAGGCGATCAGCGCGGTCATGGATAAAAACGCCGACACGTGGGAGGTTCTCTTTGTCGACGACGGCAGCACCGACCGCTCCTTCGAAACGATCAAAGAGCTGCGCGCACGCTACGGGAAAAAATTGCGCGCGGTGAGGTTCAACCGCAACTACGGGAAATCGGCGGGGCTCAGTACCGGCATCAGAGAGGCGAACGGCGATGTGATCATCACCATGGACGCCGACCTGCAGGATGACCCCGCGGCAATACCCGAACTGCTCGCGAAACTCGACGAAGGGTGGGACCTCGTGAGCGGCTGGAAAAAGAAACGGTACGATCCATTGACGTTTACAATCCCTTCGAAGCTCTGGAACGTCGTCAATTCGCTTCTTTCCGGTGTCAAACTGCACGATTTCAACTGCGGCTTCAAGGCGTATCGCGCAGCCGCGGCGAAATCGCTTGAAATCTACGGCGACCGCCACCGCTACCTCCCGACCCTGGCCCACTGGAACGGATATACGGTCACCGAGCTGCCCGTCCCCCACCACCCCCGCAAATACGGTCGCTCGAAATACGGTTTCGGCAAGTTCTTCAACGGGCTGATGGACATGCTGACGCTGCTTTTCCTGAGAAGATATCTGAGAAGTCCGCTGCACTTCTTCGGGCTGCTCGGCTGCGGACTCATTCTTCTCGGAACGGGGGTTCTGGGCTACTTCGGCATCGAATGGATCATCACCGGATCGATGCACATGCGGCCGCTTGTGCTACTTTCGGTAAGCGCCATCATCGTGGGTATCCAGTTCCTCTCGTTCGGGTTTCTCGCCGAGATTCTCATCAATATGGCGCCGAAAGAAACCTACCTTATCCGCGAAAAAATTGAGTAATGAAAGTACTCTGCATCTGCCCGATTGGCATCGGCAACTACCTGCTCTGCTATCCGGCATGGTCGCTGTTGCGCAACAACCTCCCGGGTGCGCAGATGCATCTTCTCGCGCTCAGGAAACCGATCCTCGATCTGGCGGCAGGCGACCCGCTCTGGGACCGCGCCCACCTTATTGAACCGACAAGAAAACAGGGAACGGCCGGCATGGCCTCATTCATCGGGAAGCTGCGTTCGGAACGGTTCGACGCGAGCATGAGCTTCTTTCCCTCAAATACCTGGCAGTACAACCTGCTGCCTTTTCTTGCGGGAATCGGGAGACGGTGTGCTTTTAGTTATTGCCTGAAAAGAGGCTCGTCCCTTTCGTGGCTCACTACCGATCTGCTGCCGGTCGATGTTACCCTGCATGATGTGCAGCAGAACATCATGTTCGCCGGCCGGTTCCTCAATCGCGACCTTTCCGGCGCACCGGTCGTCTTTCCGCAGCTCTGCAGTGAAGCAGACCGGCACAGTGCGCGTGCACTGCTCGGCTCCGGCACCCGCCCGTATCTTGCCATTCACCCGGGATCGAGCGCCGAACATGGTATGGAAGTAAAGCGGTGGCCCCCGGAGCGGTTCGGAGAACTTGCGGACCGTATCGCCGAACGTCTTGACGCAGAGGCACTGATCTTCGGCGGACCCGATGAAGCGCGGCTGAAGCTGGCAGTCGCGGCCGCCATGAAACAGCCCTGCCGCATCATTGAACCGCAGAAACTCACCCTGACCGCTGCACTTCTGCGAAAATGTACCCTGTGCCTCTGTAACGATTCGGGAATCATGCACCTGGCAGCCTGCAGCGGAGTGCCGGTCGCGGCACTTTTCGGCCCTACCGACGAACGACGCAATGGACCTTACGGCCCCAACCATTGCAGTATCCGGAAAACTATGGAAGGATTCCCGCTCTGGACCGCGGCAAATGTCGGGGTAAGGGCAGTGCCGGCCGGAATCGATCCCCGGAAAAGCCTTATGGAACTTACCGTCGATGAAGCCTGGAAGCAGATGGGAAACTTTCTGCAACGCCTCACTCCCGTCTGACCGGTAATCGAGAGATCGTTTATCTTTCTCTCATCGTAAATTATGGCCAAACCATCGGAATTCATTGTATTTTTTCGATAACAGCAAGGTAACTCACCACTACGAAGGAGGTACAGAATGATTCGGACCGCAATGGTTGCTACGGCAGCACTGCTGGCCTTTTCACTTCCGGTTACGGCAAAAAATTATCCCCTTTCCGTACAAAAGGGAGGGGCCGAGATCGTTCGCAATGGAACCGGCGAACAGGTCCTCATTTCCGATACCGCAACGGCGAACGCCGACGATATGCTCTCCCTTTCCGAGGGGCAGCAGGCGAGCCTTTCAATCGGAAAAAAAACGTCACTCCTGATCAAGGGACCGGCGGCCCTGTCGCTTGCGGAACAGGGAAACGCCTTGACTATTGCACTTGATGACGGCCAGATTCTTCTTAGCCGCAAACAACCGTACGAATTTTCGACGGTCACCGTTAGCGCCAAAGGATTCTCTTTTCTGCCCATGGGCACCGTTGCGGCGGTAAAAACCCTGAAAGACGCTCAACCGACCACCGCGGTAATCGAGGGGAAGATGCGCATGCAGACGCCTTCAGGGGAGGCTATGGTCATCGAAAAGGGTAACTTCGGTAGTGTCGGTTCGGACGGCAGGCTGTCGACGGGTCCGCTCTCACCACGTGCAACCGAATCACTCAGGGAGTGGCTGGCTCAGGCGCCTTCTGCCGAAGGCTCGACATCAGAGGCGGTCGGACCGTCTTCTAATGATGCAGCCCTCTCCGCACCGCCGCCAGCTGCAGCTCCTGAAGCATCATCGCCTGAAGCGACAGACAAGCCTGCCGGGACACCGCAGAAGGCATCTCCCGTCATCGAGCAAAAAACTGAGCCGGCGGCACCGGCAGTACCACCCGCTGTTAAAGCAGCAGATAAGGCCGCCGCTGCACCCGCTGCGGATGAATCCGCCGGAAAGTCTCCCGAAGCTGAAAAAACGGCGGAAAAACCCACTGCACAGAAAGTCGATAAAACACCGCCGCCCCCGAGCAAGCCGAAATGGGAGATCAGTGCGGGGACTGCAACGGTCAATGACGAACAGTGGATGCGCCTTGCCCTCGGGGTCGACATTCCGATCTGGAAATTCGGCATCTTTTTCGACGTGGAGCTGTTCATCGACAATGACGGACAATTTTCCGACAAAGGGTGGAACTTCAAGGACGACTGGCTCGACGCGCTTGCCCGAAAGATCAGGTACATCCGCTTCGGCCAGGAGGGGGAACCGCTCTTTATCAAACTCGGCGGTCTGTCGAGTGTTTCACTGGGGTACGGTTTCCTTGTCGATCGTTTTACCAACATGCTCCACTATCCCGACCAGCGGCAGCTCGGTTTCCAGTTCGATCTGAACGATATTTCTCCCATCGGAATAACCCTTCAAACACTGGTGGCGGACTTCAAGGACTTCGACAGCGACGGCGGGATACTCGCGGCACGACTTGCATTCCGTCCGCTCAAGCCGACCGGCATACCTATTGTCAAAGGAATCGCCGTCGGCGGATCGTACGCAACCGACCTCAACCAGTACGCCCCGGCAAGGATGTGGAAACTCAAGGAACCGGTTTCGGTCAAACAGTTGAATTACCTTCACGATCAGCTGCAGGTGGATTCCGCCACCGCGATTGACACGATCACCCGGGCGTGGGGGGGTAACGATCCGCGCGTTGATAATGAAAAGTACATTGATGAACAAAATGCAACCAAGGCGGACGACCCCTTCGGCCTGATCGGCGCGGACATCGGCATTCCGCTCATCGCGACAAGTCTTGTCGGGCTCGACCTTTACGGGCAGGCGGGGCTGCGCGACGACGGGAAACACGGCTGGGGCATCGGAGCGCCGGGCGTCAGCCTCAAGGTGTGGCGGCTCTGGGCGAATGTCGAGTACCGGCGGGTCCAGGGGCGGTTCCAGCCCGGCTATTTCGGCACCTACTATCTTGACGAACGGCTTATCCGCGATCCGTCCATCACGACGAAGGAACAGCGGCTTGTCTCCGACACCCTTAACGGCGTTTTCGGGCGTCTCGGTTTCAACATCGCCGACGTGCTGCTCATCCAGGGAGACTACCAGTATATGGTCGGAAAAAAGGAGACCAGTACCGACCAGCGCTTCGAGGCGCTCGGGTCGCTTGGAGCTTTGCTGCTCGACAAAATTCCGAAGCTTAACCGCGCCGAAATCTATTATTATAAATCGCGCATCGGCATTGAAGAAGACGAATTCTTCGAAAAGACGCCGTTCATGTATTTCGGCTACCGGGTGGGTTTTGAAATCGCTGCCGGCGCCTCCCTCATCTGGGACGCCCGTTACGGGTATGAATACGATGACAACGGCGACCTCAAGCCGAACAACAACATCTGCGTGCAGACGGCTATAACGTTCTGATCCGGAAAAGGCGCAACGCTTTACGCTGCGCCTTTTTTCATGTACAATTGTTCAGGGGGGGGCGGCGGACGCCCGGGCGCGTCAATATTGACAATAGAAAGGGACTTTCCGGCAGTACGCAATGAAATCAGATTCTCCGATGATGCACCGTGTAAAACGCAAGCGGATGTTCCGTTTTCTTTCCCAGCTTCCCCGTAAAGGTCGTATCAGGTTCGTACTGGTCCTGTTTCTCGGGGCGTTTCTTGTTCGGCTCAGCCCGCCCTTCATACACAGGATCGCGCTTCCTTCATTCGTTTCGGCACAGGAAATCGACCCCGCGACTTCGGAAGACGCCGCTGAGGCCGGAAAAAAAACGCGGATGAGACACCTGCCGTCCGCCGATTTGGCGCAACTGCTGCTCGACAACCCCGTGTGCCTGTCATACAACCGGATTGCGGCTTTCTTCGAGGAAGAATCCCTTACCGTATATACCAGTACCGATACCGCACTGCAGCATTACCTCATGAAACTTATGGAGCGGTACCATCCGCTTTACGGCGCTCTGGTCGCGCTCGATCCCGTCAAGGGCCGCATTCTGTCGCTCGTGTCATATCGCAACGACAGCATGCCGGACCTAGGCGGCAACCTCTGTCTTCGCGCCCTGTTTCCCGCTGCGTCGGTCTTTAAAACCATTACCGCCGCCGCCGCCGTAGAATCTGCCGGTTTTACCGCCGGCTGCACTGTCGAACATCGAGGCCGCACCTCCACCCTCTTCCGCTCACAGCTCAAGGCGGAGCTGGACGGAGCCGTCGACCTGACGTTCGCCCAGGCATATGCCCGGTCGATCAATGCGGTCTTCGGCCGTATAGGAATTCATTACCTAGGCTCTCCGACGCTGATCGACGTCGCAGAAGCCTTCGGTTTCAATTCCCGGCCGCCGGGGGATCTTAAATGCGATATTTCACCAATCAGCGCTCCCGACTCAGAGTACCACCTCGCGGAGTTCGCTTCGGGGTTTAACCAGAAAACCACCCTATCGCCCCTTCACGGGGCACTCATTGCCGCATGCGTTGCCGAAGACGGGGCCATGCCGGTTCCCTCCCTCCTTGATAGTGTCGTGCGAAACCGTGACGGCGCCATCCGGTACGTCGCCGAAAAACGCACCTGGCTGCAGCCGATCAGCAGCTCGACCGCCCACGAACTCCAATCGATGATGAACGCCGTCGTCAGATACGGTACGGCGGCAAAAGAGTTCCGCGGCATAAGTAGATCACGACGGTTCGACGAATTCATGTGTGGAGGAAAAACCGGTTCGCTTGACAAAGACAGTATCGGCCGCGTCGACTGGTTCGTCGGGTACGCCGTTCATCCGCAAAAAACCGATGAACGGATCGCTGTGTGCGCCCTTACCGTACATGGCGCCTACTGGACGGTACACTCGAGTTACCTTGCCGCGGAAGCAATGCGCATCTACCTTCGATCAATGCAGAAGCAAAAGAAAATTGAACTTGCCGATGCACCACCTGCCCCACCTTCTGCTCTCGATACCGCCGACAGTGCCGGCCAATCAACCTTGCAACCGCAATGACTTCCTCCACAGACCGTTCTCCCTTCCGCAGCGCCTTCATCGCCCTTATCGGCAGGCCGAACAGCGGAAAATCGACACTGCTCAACAACGTCATCGGCGATGAGGTCAGCATCGTTTCCGCCCTCCCGCAAACCACCCGCGGCAGCACCCGCGGCATATTTACAACCAATACGATGCAGCTTGTCTTTGTGGACACACCCGGCATCCATCACGGAAGGCATCTCATGAACCATGCGATGCTTCAGGATGCTTGCCGGGCAGTCGCCGATGATGTCGATCTGATCTGCTACCTTGTTGACCTTTCGCGGGAGTATGCAGAAGAAGAGACGGCGGCGGCAGACCTGGTCCGGTCGATAAAAGGAGTACCGGTCCTGATCGTTTTCAACAAGACCGATATGACGAAAAGGGTTGATGATGCCGTTGAGAGGTTTCACCGCCTCTTTCCCGACCTGGCGACACTGCCGTCGGTGCGGCTCTCCGCAGTGCATCCCGATGCGAAAAAGCTGTTCCTCGCCTCCGTCGACCCCTTCATCCCCGAAGGACCGCGCTATTTCGACCCCGATGAGTTGACCGATTCCACCATGCGGCGGATCGCCGCGGAGCATATCCGCAAACAGGTAATTGCCGCGGCGGGAAATGAAGTGCCGCACGCAACTTTCGTGGAGATCGAATCGTACCGCGAAACGCCCCAGCGGCACGAGATCATCGCGACCATCCACGTCGAAACGCGCGGCCAGCGCGGGATTATTGTCGGTAAAGGCGGGAGCGTCATCTCCCGGATAAAAAAGGCGGCACGCGGCAGTATCATGAACCTTGCCGGCGTTCCGGTGAGCCTGACCTGCCATGTCAAGGTTTCGCCGCGCTGGCGCGACAACAAAGACTTCCTGCGGCGGGTGGGCGTCGATTGGGGGGGGGTGATGCCACATCAGCATTCTGATGAGGCGTCCGGCGTGCCGCCCGGGCAGAAAAAAAATCTGTCCCGCTGTTGATATTCACACTTCCCCGACGATATACTGGTGATAGGAACATTGTACGGGAGTTTAATCGTGAAATCGCGTATCAACATCAAAGTGCAGCGCATCTCCGAAGGGTGCTATCGGGCGTTCTCCGATGAGATCAGGGAGCTGTCGGTCGAGGGACCAAATATATGGGAAGCCCTCAAGGCCGCCCGGGTCGTCGTACGGCAGATGCTCGGTCCGGATGACAAGGGTGGAAACTGAGACCGCTTGCAGCGTCGATGATCAGTATACCGGCACCTTCTCTTTCTCGGCGATTACCCACTCGGCAATCAGCCTCGGATTCTTCTTCACTTTCTGATAGGATCACTATACCCGCCTCTCCGGGAAGATCATACCATTCTCCGTTCTTCCCGGGATGAAGGGCTTTGGGCAGGCCATCCCGCCGCCGGACCAGCAGGCATCAAAACGATGCGGTCACGCGGAAAATCGCCCCGACATGGGAGATCTTTTTAGAACCGAGCACGTCAGAAAAAAGGTCTGCAACCCGACCAGGATGATATCGGCGATCTTATCATTTTTCGTTACTGCATACAGCCCCCGGGTCAACAACCGGCAGCCGGAGAGATACGACTCATTCACCTGACGCATTGTAAAAAGCTGCGCAGGAACATCCATAATGATAAAACGGTAATCAATCGCCCTTTACAAGGTGTCATCCCGGGCATATGATGAAAAAAACTGCACAGAAAGCAGGATGGAAATCAACAATTTTTTTAATGGCGGGGGCCTTTCGGTTAACGGTCGGTCGTTACGGGTGAATGCCGGTTATACGTAATTTGTAAAATTTATTTTAAACAATCCACTGCTCTTTAGGAATAATGGCTAATGACGTCAGTTCCTTTGTTTCATTTTCATCTGCAGGATCCTCACCAGGCGCTTCCCCTGCCGCTCAAGACTGTTGCGCTTCGCCTTCTTCCATGCCGATTGTCCGATCTGCCGGATGAGGTCGGGATTGCCACAGACCGACCGGATCATGGCCGCATCGGCGACGGGATTGACTCCAGAGAGAATAAAACCGTTGACACCCGGGGTGATGCATTCGCGGACGGAAGGGATGTCGGAGGCGAATACCGTACATCCCCTGTTTTGCGCTTCAAGAATGGTAAACGGTCTTCCTCCCTCGTAGCGGGAGGGGAAGAGCAGCATCGGGCACGACTCATACCAGCGGCCCATTTTGGCGGGTGTTTCCGATTCAACGGTAAAAACCGCGTCGCCGAGCGTGAAAAGAAGACGTTGCTTCTGACTGGAGAGCATTCCGCATCCGACAATAAAGAGTCGGGCTGATGGTTCGGATTCGAGCAGCCGACGGAAAAGCTCAATGCCGTACTCGAGATTTTTCTTCCACGTAAAACCGCCGACCATGAGGAGGCTGGGCGGGTATGCGGGCTGGAGGGGCCAGAACGGTTTATTGCCCGGTACGATGCCGTTTGGGATAACGGTTGTTTTCGAACGGGCCGGCGGGTATTTGTCGCGTATCCAGCGCGTCTCGTCGATGGTGCCGCAGATACAGAGGGCGGATTTTTTAAGGGCAAGACGCAGAAGGAAGAAACCGATGAGCCGTCCCCGCCAAGTGGTCGGATTGGTGATAAGCCCCGAGGGGAGCCTCCTTTCAATACCGGTAACCCGCTCTTCCCAGCCGTGGCTGTGGAGTGCGACTTTAGTTTTCATGGCAAGCATGCGGACGAAAAAAGCACTTACCAGCCCATCGGACGAACGGGCAATGATCCAGTGCGGCCTCCGCCAGAAAAGGAACAGAAGCTTAATCGCTAGTGTAAATGCAAAATGAAGCGGGTGGCGGGTATGGTGCGGCGGCGCATAAATAATCTCGGTACTATGACCGTAGCGGCGTAGTTCCGACGCAAGCTGGTTCATCGAACGGTGGATACCGCCGAATGCCGAAGGGGAAATCGATGCCGCAAACCATATGCGCATGAGGTTAAAATAATCGATGCCATGGTTGCGTGCGAAACGGTAATGACGCAAGCAGCCGTGAAAGTGAACGGAACGCATCGGCGGCTTCACAAGGGAAATGCGTCGTCATGCAGACCGGCCCGTAAACCTTTTGTAAAAATTTAATACTGCCTGAACGCAGGATGCTCTCCGCCGAACCGTAGAAGGGGTGCAGAGAGGGGAAATACCAGCCCCCTCCGTCAAGAGCAACCGGCCCGAGGATCCGGCCGGTAAAACGCAGCGTCTCCGGTCCGCCGCAGATGATTTTAAACAACCGCGAAAGCTGGACGATCTGCCCCGGTCCGATGGCGTTGAAGGGTGGCACGAGGATGAGCGTGTGTTCCTTCTCGAAAAGGATGCTGCTGCTAATGGATTCGACCTTGGACTGAAGTTCAGGATACCGCATCTGCAGCAATTCACTGGGGAAGGGGCCGAATTTTCCGGTATGGGAGAATCCGTGAACACCGATCGTCCCCCCTGCCTCCCGGACCCGTCCGATGACCGTCCGGTAAGCGGTATTGAGCAGATCATTGCCCGTAACGGCTGCGAGAAACGGGCAATGGTGCTGTTCAAGGAGGTCACAAAGCTTCCGGACATCGGCGCCGTCGGAGAGAAAGAGGTCGTCGATCCGTAAAAATAGATCGCATTGCCGGTTCTTCGCACGACGCCCCAGTCGCCTGATTGTCGTCCGGATGTCGTGGGTCGGTCGATGAAGGAGGGTAAAAAACAACGTGGCGAACGGTCGTCGATCGACATAAAGCATATCTATCCTGTCAACAGGAAGGCGCCATAATTCCGTGGTACGCCGCGAATCGATGCATGAACCGAACGTCGATTGCGGGGGCAGTTTTCCCAGCACAAGCCGGGGGAGCAGCATCCATGAGGCCGCTTGCCCGATCAGACTGCCCAGCACCAGCGTCACTGTTTGAAGCGGATGGAGCAGGAGCGTTTCCGGCAGACGGCGTCGCAGGTCATTGATGATGTTGCGGAACATGACCGAGCGCATGGTCCCCCAAAAGGTACGGTGGCTGCGGAAACAGTGGTACCGGTCAGGATGTTTATGGAAAAAATAATGCTCGGCAAGCAGGAGTTGCCTGCTCCGTTTCGGCGCGGTCAACAGATAGCTCAGCAACTTTACGCCGCGCGGAGCATGGGTAACGGAGATTTCCGCGACGAACGGTACTTCCCCCCATGACAGCAACCGGGCGGCAAGTTCTTGATCTTCACAAAAGGGCCCCTTGAATTCAAACGCCGGATCGAAACCGCCGCACTGTTCGAGCATGCTTTTCCTTACGCCGAGATGGCTCGTGAGGTAGGCACCGCCGCTCTGATTGCTCACCTCACGGTCCCAGACGCCGTTTCCCGAGGAATTGATCTTCCCCTCGAAACCGACGACTTCAGGGGGGAGCAGTTGTAATGTGTGGCAAAGGCGCCGGTACCAGAACGGGTCAACGGCAACATCGTCATCGAGAAAGATAACCCATTCTCCCCGTGCAGATGAAATACCGTGATTGCGCGCGACCGCCATACCGTGGTTTCCGCCCGGAGTCAGAAGCCTGGCGTGATGCCGGGTGCAGATGGAGCGGTTTTTTTCAACCGCTGCTGTGGTGGAGCCGTCGTCAACAACGATAACTTCGACATCGGGTGCATCACCGACTTCACGGCTGATTGATGTCAGGCAGCGTTCGAGAAGCAGCGTCCGGTTCAAGGTCGGTATGACAATGGAGATACGGGTCATGGTCGCCCTCCCGGCGGCGAAAGGGAATCGGAAGCCTGACGTGAAACGGTTTTTCCGGTCAATCGTTCGTACATACGCAGACATCGGTCAGATGCGTCATCGCTTAACATACGGTATGCCTTTGCGCCCGAGAGCGATCGGTCGGCCCACAGCGCCGTATCGGTAACAAGCGCATCGATTCCTTCGGCGATGCCGTCAACGGAACGGGGATCAACAAACCGGCCCGCTCCTGAACATGTTTCGTTCAGGGGGGCGATCGCAGAGAGCAGTAGTGGGCATCCCCGACGCATGGCTTCGAGAGGAGGAATACCGAGTCCTTCGTAAAGGGAACAGAAAAGGAGGCCGCTGCAGGTACGAAGGTACTCCTCGTACCGTTCCATCGACGGTACCAACGTCACACCATCGGGAAGCATGGCAAGCGACTCTTCAGCGGGGTCGATGGGGCCGAGTATGATGAGGCGGTACGCGGGATGGCGTGACCTGACACGTGAGAAGGCGGCGACGATACTGCTGCAGTTTTTATGCGTGCTTCCCCCGAGGGTTATGAAAAAGGCGCCGCGTTGCGTGGCGGGGGGGGGCTGCGGTGAAGTATCAATAAGGGGCATGTAGACGACGTCGCGAATGGCTGCAGCCGGGGAAACGGTACGGAGGAGATCTTCCATTGTAGCGCCCGAAATTGCAATAATCCCGCTGATTGAAGAAAAATAACGTTTCTGCATCGACCAGTAAGCGGTGGATCGGACGTGATTGCCGTAGGGAGTGCCCCACAACTCGACACCCATATCATACACGGTGGCGATTGACGGGCATGGGGCAAACGGCGTCATGCCGATTGACGGCAGCGGTCCGAGCGTTACCCAGTAATGGAGCAGGTCGATCCGGTGGCGAAGGACCAGCCAGGGAAGGATCAGGATGCTGCTCTTCCACGATCCTTTCCGGTAGGGAATCCAGATGATCGAATTGGCTTGGAGCTGGGCGGGTATGGTAGAGCGGTCTCCCCAGACGAACAGCCTGCAATCCGGGCGCAGCTTCAGTATTGATGCGGCGACATTCCGGCACCATGTTCCGATGCCGCGGTCACGGTAGCCGTACGAAAAGAGACGGAAATCCCAGAGAATATTCATCGGTCTATGCTTTCCCGATAGAGGCGGGTAAGGCGTAACGCCATCTTTTCGAATGACATATCTTCGACATACCGCGACATACCGCGATACAGACGAAATTGATAGACGGTATCGGTCAACAGTGTGTTGATCCGTGCAATAACTTCGTCGGCATCCGCCGGCGTGAGAAGAATGGGAGGTTCGTCTGCACCGGGCGTATCGGTTGCCGCCCCCCCTGAGGCGATCTCCCGTGTCAGGGGAATCTCGGTTGCGATCACCGGTTTGCACGCCCCCAGCGCACGGGCAATGCTTCCCGACGAACTGCGATTTTTGAAAAGCGCAAGGACGATGTCGACATTAAAAAGCCGTAAAGGCACCTCCTCTTCGGAAATCCATCCTGTGATTCGGAAACGGTCCTGCCACCCCTTATGTGCGATGCGTGCGATCAACGCATCGAAGAGCAGTTGCTGATCGGCGGTCCGTACTCCGCCGATCCAGGAAAACGTCCATGGACGATCCATTTTTTCGAGGATACAGAAAAGAAGGTCGTAATCGTAGTTGGGGTTGATAAAACCGAATGCGCCGATATGTACACCCGGCAATCCGCGGAAAGCGAATCGACAAAATGGCGCGATTGTTTTAACAGGGTGCGGAAACACCTCAAGGGGCGATACCGATACACCTTTACGAATCAAAATATCCGCATGATATCGGTGATGGATAAGGATGCGGCGGGCGTTGAAATTGCGGCAAAGGTGGCGTTCAAAAGCACACTGTACCGGGTGCCGCCGGTCCCAGAGGGCCCGTTTGAGCCGGCGCAGGGGAAACGGCCCCGTCAACCGCGAACGGGGAAAAATGGACGGATCCTCGTCATGGACTTCGTGCAGAGTAACGACGACGGGGATCTTAACACTACGCAGCATTTCCGAATAAAAATCACGGCCGCGATTAAAAAATGCGGCCGTATCGTACTGGACATGAAGCAGATCGCAGCCGTCCAGGGTACGGCGGAACCGTTTACGATCAGAAGTCCACCACTGCGGGTCGATATCCACAACGTCCGCCGCTCCGGAAAGCGCTTCAATATAGTCAAGCGAATAGCGCGCGATACCGCAACGTTCACGGTGCGGGTAGATCCATCCGGCCTTCACCCGCCGAGTCCGGCGCCGATCGTTGTAGGCATCGAATACCGCTGCGGGAAAAGCGGACCGTTCCCCGTAGATGATAAACCTCGCAATTCCTGAAAACACTCCCATCAATCCGGTCGTGACCAGCAGCGGATCGTGCCGTATTTTCGCTTCCGGTGATGCGCTTCCCGTTGATCGGGACAGGTATTCAAGCCGGTATTTCCAGTAGCGCCACCAAGTGCGCAGATCTTTCACCCGTGCGAAGGTGCAGGCGAAATAGGCGGCGTTGGCGAACGTATGGAAGAGATAGCTGCCACCGTTGTCGGAGCGGCAGCCCCCCTCCGGGGTGCGCCGGTGCTTGACATGTGCAAGTACACAATAGTAAACTGAATACCCCGCCTTTTGCACCCGAAACGATGCATCGATCTCCTCGAAAATGGCGTTATGGCGGTACTGAGGATCGAAGCCGCCGATCGATTCAAGGGCGTTGCGCCGGAACGACATGTTCGCGCCCATCACCGAGATTGCGGGACCGCTGTGCGCACAAGCGAAATATTGCCGCAATTCTCCGGTGGTAATGTCGAACCACGACGGCTGGTCGGCCTCCGGAGGAAACAGCGGGTCATCGACGTATCCTCCCACCGCGCCCGTGCGGGGATCGGCATAACAGGAGCGGTGCGCGTCGAGAAGACCGCCCTGGACAATGCAATCATCATCGAGATACAGGACAATCGGATTCCCTCCTGCTGCTAGACCGGCGTTGCGTGCTGCCGGAAGGTTCGGTTTCTTTCGCTGCAGAAGATGCACGCGTGCGCCGTCATTGACTGAAGGCTGCTCGTTTCCCTGCCAGACGACAAAGACACGATCGTTGCCGGTGCATTGTTCGACAAGGTCGTCAATGAGGGGTTGGAGAAGCGCCGATCGCCGGTAGGTCGGAATGACGATGTCGATTGAAGGAACATATGATCCTGCGGTGCGCGGCTCGGGAATGGTGTGGCGACACTGTGCAAAGCATGATCCGCCGCCCTCGATACCGAGATAAAGTTCGATCCGGTTCGTCAGCATATTCACCAAACGGAAGACCGCCTTCATGCCGGGGGCTTGTTTGATAAGCGCCGCGCCGCCGGCAAACGAAGCGAGGATAAACATCCGGGCGGCCCGGAAGGCGCGCCAATATTTTTCCGGATAACCAAGGAACCACCCGAAAATACCCGCGGGGCTGAAAAATCGCAGAACCGTAAACCGCTGTTCGTAAAGCGAGCGCATGGCGTTTGCGGGGCGGACGGCCGCATGACCGTCAATGGCGGCAATCGGATCATGACCGGTTTTTTCCATCAGCCGGCGATCCGGCCAGTGCTGTCGGTAATCGGAGCATTCGCTGTGCAGAAACAGTGGTGCTCCGCTCCGGCAGATCCGGTTGATTTCATCAAGCGCTCTTTCCTGATGGTGCAGATGGCCAAGTGTGTCGATTGAAAAAAGCCCGTCGATGGCGGATGATTTTATCGGCAGATAGTGAAGATCGGCGCACACCGGCAGGATCTTTCCCCGCAGGGGAAGCGCTGTCGCCCGCAATGCTTCTGACGACCAGTCGACGGCAATGACGGTGGCAGCGCAGCGCTGTAAAAAAAAGCGGCTGTACGATCCGGTACCGGTGCCGAAATCAACAATGGTCGCACCGGAAAAACAGCTTTTTAAAAATGCGTCAAGTTCCCGGTGTTTGAAGGACAACTGTTTCACGCACCATCGCACGAGCGGGTTCACTGCGGAAATGTCAGTCGTATGCCAATGACCCGATTGGTGCTTCCTGCGGGAGAAGCTGCGTTCAAAATATTCCTGCTGCATCGCAGTCAATCTTTTTTCGTTTTATAGTAATGGTAATAGTATTTGTAATAGCCGTAGCTTGAGTACCGGTGAGATAAATTAATGTCATTGAGAACGGTGCCGACGACTTTGACACCCACATTCCGGAGGATATTGGCGGCGCGCAAAACAATCTCGCGATCGGTTGAGTGAGACTTCACGACAATAAGCAAACCGTCCATTTTCGTACCGAGCAGCGTTGCGTCGGTCACCGCGACGATGGGTGGCGTATCGAAGAAAATCATATCGTAATGGGCGCGGAAATAGTCCAGCAGTTGTATCATTTTATGCGATCCGAGGAGTTCGGCGGGATTTGGGGTAAAGATGCCGGCGGAGATGAGCGAAAAATTGGTTTTAATCTCTTTCCTGATGATATGATCATAATCCGGATTGGCGATGAAAAGGTCGGTAAAACCCGGTTCTCGCTGCTGGTTGAAGATATGATGCAGCACCGGCCGGCGCAAATCGGTATCGATAAGCAGCGTTCGCTTTCCCAGTTGAGCATAGGCGAGCGCCAGGTTGGAGATGGTGAGCGACTTGCCTTCCGACGGCCCCGCACTGGTAAGGGCCAGCACCTGCAGCGGTTTATCGGGGCTTGCAAACAGAATGTTGGTACGAAGCGACCGGTACGCCTCGGTACTTACCGAGTCGTCGCCGTCGAAATTGAATACATGACGCGGATATTGTGTGACGGTCATCGCTTTATGTGATTTGGAGGAACGTCGCCGTATTTCGACATCGCTCTTTTTATTATGCACAATATGGGGGATCGTACCC
Organism: Chitinispirillaceae bacterium; assembly: GCA_016929415.1. Taxonomy (GTDB): domain Bacteria; phylum Fibrobacterota; class Chitinivibrionia; order Chitinivibrionales; family Chitinispirillaceae; genus JAFGNB01. Next base: position 76,112 of record JAFGIW010000131.1, read on the forward strand.
AATACCGGCAACTCAATATACCGTTCGATATCATCGTTGGATTTGATCGTCGTATCGTTGAACTCGATGAAAAATGCCAGCCCGAATCCCAGAAGCAGGCCAAGAAGCAACCCGGCGAGGTACAGCTGCGTTTGATTTTTGGCAACCGGTTTGACCGGCATCACCGGCAGGTCGACGATTTTGATACCCACGCTGCTCGAGGCGCTTTTTATACGTTCCTCCTCGGCTTTTTCCAGCAGGAGAGTATAGAGGTTTTCGTAGACCTCCTTCGAGCGTTTGAGCCTGAGGAGTTCAAGCGACCTCGAAAGGATGTCGGGATTGCTCTTTTTATAGACGGCGATTGATTTTTCATACGATTCCATGCGGCGTTTGAAAAGTTCAAGGTCACCCTCTTTTGTAATGACTGATTTACGCAGCTCCTGCCACTGGTGCATGGTGGCCGGATCGAGCGGCGAATTCCCCGTCGGTTTCAATTTTAAAAGCTGCCGTTCGATACCCTGGATTTCCCGGTCAACCGTCGAAATGCCCGACAACCGGATGCCGAGTCCCTCGAGACGCATTTTCTCCATTTCAAGTTCGCGCAGTTTTGCGCGTAATTGTAAATATTCAGGCGATCGGGCGTTGCTCTCAGGGGTGATTTTACGCTCAAGTTTCGAGAGTTGTTTTTTTTCCGCCGCCAGATCTGCCTCCTTGATTCCGATCTGGGCAAGGCTGGTCGCATAGGCCTCGGTGAGTGTTTTCAGCGCGGGGGTCATTCCCTCCTCGATCTGACCGGTGGTGTCGCAGAAACTGCGGTAATCATGCTCCGCCTGTTCGAGATTCTTGCGGATGAGCAGCAACTGTTTCTCGATTTCGGCCACCGCGCGTCGCGATTCTTCGCTGGTGACTTCGAGGCAGCGGACACGGAACAGCGTGGTACCAATTGATGCGAGTGCATAGGCGAGCTCTTTTGTCGGCGCACGTGCGGTATGGTGCAGAAAAGAGGCATAGGTCGTTTTCCGGAACGTGAGATTGCCGTTGATGAACTCAAGCATATTTTCCCGTGTGAATTTCGGGAACTGGGCGGCGAACGCTTCTTCGCCGATACTGTCGAGGACCGCTTCCTGGAAGGTGCGGCTGTTGAGTATCCCTTCATAGAAGCTCAGCGAACGGGTCGGCGTACCGACCATCTGGTTGACATAGGATGTCTGTTCCTCGATGACGAAGGTCGAAAAAGATTCATAGGTATCGGGGATGCGTGCCGCGTAATAAAAGGTCGAGAGCATGACGCTCGCGAACGAAAGAATGATGACCGTCCGTCGCCTGAAAATGACGGAGAGATATTCCTTGATGCCGGTGCGGGACTGCAGCCGCCGAATGGTGGAAAGTGCCATTATTTAAAAATTCCCGCGAATGCCTGGATGGTGACGATAACGAGCAGCGTATTGTTGAGCACCGTCAACAGGGTTTTCCAGTCGAACCACTTGGCATACACGATAATGACGTCTCCTTCCATGACGACGGGTATTTTGTCCATCCGGCCTTTATCGATATACCCCTGCAGATCGATGACCTCCTCGGTGACATTGTCGTTTTCCTGGCGCGTAAATCGACGGACGCGTGAGAGGTCGGCCTTTTCGGTGGGGCCGCCGGCGAGATAAATCACCTCGAAGAGATTCATTTTTTCTTCAAGCTCGAAAAGGCCGGGCTTCTGGATGGCGCCGATCACCTTGACTTTACGTGATTTTCCCTCGGCCAGAACGATGACGATATCATCGGCTTGCAGATGCGGGAGGTCATCGACGTTTCCATTAACAAGAAATGAATCGAGATTGAACAGGTCGGGGGTGCGCGATTTGTCATGGTGGATGATCTTGATGCGCGCCAGGTCGGCCCTGCTCGGCGTCGGGCCGCCTGCCGCTTTCAGCACCTCCTGAATCGAGGCGCCCTCGAAGGTCTTGACCGGCCCCGGGTCGACCACCTGCCCGAGAACGGTGACGGTAATTTCCGGTTTATCAATTATGGTAATGAGGACAAGGGGATTGTCGATATGACGTGCGAGCAAAAACGTAAGGTCGTTCATCAACTCGGTCACGCTGATATTGATGACCGGTTCTTCACCAAGCAGCGGGTATTCGATGAATCCGCGTTCATTGACGGTGTAACGGCCCGAAAATTCAGGGTGCTGCAGTACGGTAATATCGAGTACATCACCGGTTTTGATGATTGATGCCCCGACGAGCGGGGCCGAGAGCGCAAGCAGCATCGGAAGAACGAGAGACGGAATTACCTTCATAAAACTCCTTGCGATTTGGTCGCCGCATCTTTCAACTGGCAGGGGCGAATACAAACGGATACGTGACGGTAACATCACCGTCGGGAATCACCTCGAAACGCCACATTCGTATTTTACGGAGGATTTCCTCCTCAAGCTCCTTGTTGCCGGTGGTGTTGTTGACGATGGTCGCCATCGCGACGTTTCCCGAAGCGGCGATCGTGAACCGCACGGTGATTTTCCCTGCAAGAACCGGATCCCGCTTGAGATACTTTTCATAACTCATGCGAATACTCGCCTTATGGGACGAAACGATGGCGTTGATGGCGTCATTATCGCGTTTGGCATTCGATGAAGCCGCGCCCTCGATGGATTCCGGTTTCTGGATGATGAACGAACCTTTTTTGGCTAGATCGACCGTTGTTACGCCGCGGGCATTCGCCAGAAGATCGTCGATGTCCTCCTTGTGGGAAATGCTGATGTCTTTACTTTTAACAAGTTTCCGGCCGAGTACTTCGATATTTTTCGTTTTCTGCAGGCCGGTCATTTGTTCGAGCGCGGCTTCAAGGTCCACGCTGCTCTCCCTGCGGTCTTTAAGGGAACCGAGGACATCGACCACGGCGGGGCCCTTGGCGGTCGGTCCCATACCGGTAAGCATCCCGAGCACGCCGACCGTACGGATTTTCTCCTCGACTCGAGCAACGCGTCTGTCAACATCTCGCAGCACCCGGGCGTGCTCCTTCGGTGTGACGGGGCCTTCTGGGGCATCCGTTTTTGTCCCGAAGGTTTCCTCCGGTTTTTTCCCCTCTTTACCGCCGGGTTCCGCGGTTTTTTTTACGGGTTCGGTTTTCGGGATCGGTTTTTCGATGATCAACTTGGCGAACCGTTCGGGGATATCCTCGATAGCCGCTGCTTTTACCGGCGCAATCTCTTTGCTCCGAATGTAAAATATGAACACAAGGTGGGTGAAGATGGAAAAAAACGCCATCAGCAGGAAACGACGGTCGGCGAAATTGCCCGATTTTCTCTTCACGTTCCTGATGAGCGCCGCGTCGAGCGAAGCGGCGTGGTAAGCACCGGCAACGACGACCTGGGGTGAATGCCGCATTCTGCTCATCCCTCCCGCCGCTGCACGGCAAGCGAGAAATTATTATATCCCTGCTGGCCGCACGTGTACATGATCTTTTTGAGGAGGCGAAAACGGATTCTTTTATCCCCCTGGATGGTGATCTCCCCTTTGAATTTCGTCTTTGTCGAGTACTGTTCGATTTTCTCGGTGGCCTCACGCCTGGTCTGGAGCCACTGGGAAAGACCGGGGATGATAAGCTCTTCGGAAGAAAGTACATCGTCAACCGAGGCGACTCTGATGTCCTCGGCTAGTATGTATGTATTGTTAACGATGAGTGTCACGCGCAGCTCCGGGGGCTTTTTTGCGGATGATTCGGGGAGAATGAGGTCTTTATGCACGGTGACGATGTCCCCTTCCGAGGAAAAACTCTGCAGAAGGTAGATGAGCAGAATGGTCATGACATCGATAAGCGAGGTCAGTTGCGGTCTGAATGTCTTGACCCTGCCGCTGCCGCGGGATTTCCGCAACTGTTTGGACGACGATTTTGACGCGGGAAAGCTCATAGGCCGTCGTCACTGTCGATGATGGTGAAAATCTTGTTGAGATTGGATCCGGAAAAAAGATCCATGATGAAGTCCGAAGGTTTGAAAAAAACAAGCTGGCGGTTATCCTCCGAGAATCGGCGGAAAAAAAAGACAAAGACTCCGAGACCGTGGCTGTCGATGAAGGTGGTCTGGCTCAGATCGATGGCGATCCTCCCGGAAGAAACCCTCCGGATGCTTTCCAGTTTTGAGGTGATTTTACCGACATTGCTTCCGGTAATATCTCCGGCAATCATGAGCACCGGCGTTGATCCGGCTCTTCGTATTTTCAGCTTAAAACTCATCCGATATCTCCCGACAAACCGATATCAGGAAATTGAGATTCCCTGCATATGTCCATGAATTCGATGATATCATCGTAAACGATTTCCGATTCGAGCACCAGCACAACGCTTTTCTGGGACGGGTACTCAAACTTGATGGCCTTAAGCAGAACGCGCAGTTTATCGAACTGGTATTGGCCCTGCACCCTGGGGACGATATCGAGTTTTTTTCCGGTGCCGACGATCCGGAATCCCGCCGAGGTTACAATAATGGAAATATCAAGTTCCTTGCTTTCCTCCGCAGCACCGCCCTCGGTCTGGGCCGGCGGAAGCGAGAAATCGACCACCGCGACATGCGTAAAAACCGCCATTGACACAAGAAATGGTATAAGCACCATGAAGAGGTTCATCACCGGCGTGACGTCGAGGTCGATCATCTCGACGTCGCGGGAGGTCGCTTTCTTTGCCCGTTTGGTTGCCGGAAAGGCCTGTTGCTGCTGTTGATCGGCGTTATTGGGATGTTCGGACATCATGCGCTCTCCGGATACGGTTACGATCGGCGTTGTGCATAGAGAAAGTTGAGCAGACGCACCGAACTTTCATCGATCTCTTCAATGATGGTGTTTGCCTTTGATCCAAAAATCGTAAACATCACCATGCAGGGAATGGCGACGAGCAGTCCGAGTGCAGTGGTGTTCATGGCAATGGCGATACCGCGCGCCAGCACGGTTGCCTTCTGCGACGGATCGGCGGATGCAAGGGCGCCGAACGCTTCCTGAAGTCCGAAAATGGTGCCGAGCAGTCCGAGCAGGGTCGCAATGTTGGCAAACAGTGAAAGATAATGGGTCCGGCGCTGAATGCGCGGAAGTTCACGCAGTGCAATTTCATCAACCGCGTTCTGTATTTCGTGGTCGGGTTCCTGCTGCTGGAAATGCCATAGGGCCGATTCCAGTATCGCCGAGAGCGGTGTTTTTGTTCGTGCGCACAATTGCCGTGCCTTTTCAACATCGCCGTTACGTACCATACGGGTAAGCTGTGTCAGAAGCGCTTTGGCGTTAATGCGGCAGTGAACATAATAGTAAAAGAGCCGTTCGAGCATCACGGCTAGCGCAAATGCCGATACGACAATGATCGGATACATCCAGACGCCGCCCTCCTTGAAAAAACGAATACTCGCTTCCATTCTTCCTCCTTACCGAATCATCCGCTTCGTCGTAAGACGTACAATGTGATATTGTTTAAAATCAATACTTTCTAAACTCCCTGATAGTCTACCATGCTGTGCCGTGCGCTGTCAATAATTCCGACCACCCTCTCCATGCGGCTTTACCGGGTTATCGGCGTGAAAGGGAGGGGCTGGGCGAGCTCGTCGGAAAATGAACGGGTAAGCACCTCTTCGCGGTACAGCGTCTTCTCTTTCGGTAAAAAGATCATAACCTGCGGTTTTTCAACCTTGCCGCTGATTTTGACACCGACGGTAAAGGTGATGGTTCCCGGCTGATCGATGCGATACCCCTGTTCCGTAACGGCGGTGCTGTCGGCTACACCTGCCGCCGTCGCATGTGAAGTGTTTGGCAGCAGCACGCTGAACAGCAGCACTCCCGTCATAACAAGCATTCGCCGGACATCCGGACGGCGTTTTGTTTGTCGCAACAAAACAAAATTGATCATCGTGAAGCCTCTGTCGGCTGCAGTGTGAAATTTTTCAATCGGGGAAAGACGTAGCGGTCGATACGGACATCGTCAAGTGACAACGGCCGGTCGAAACCGGGAGGCTTCGGCAGGGGAATATCCGTCCCGACGGTCATGAGGAGCAGCGGAAACAACGCACGGTCGAACTTGTCGGCGGCAGTCACTTTCATCGCGAGTATGTTGGCGCCGATGCGAATTTTTCCCATGAGGTCGCGCGGAATGGCTTTTGCCGGAAATGACGGCATCGAATCGGTCGAGAGATGTTCACCATTGACATACACATCGAGTACTCCCTGGGTTGCCAGGTACAGTGTCGCTTTATGCGGCATCTTTTCTAATGTAAACGTCCGTCTGAAAAAGACCGTCTGAAACGGCCGGTAGGTGGTGGCCGTATCGGGATTTCCTTTTCCGAACCACATCGGTATCGGCATGTTGCCGGGAAAACCTTCAATCGGTCTGGTGAGGATTGATGCCCGTTGTGCCTTATACCAGGAGGTGTCGTTGAAATTCAAAGAAAACCATTGCGCTGCCGAATCGAATTGTACACGCCATTGCGAACCCGAGCTTATGGCGGTCTGGGTCATATGCTCTTCCTGCGAGCCGTAGATGTCGGGAAAGTTCTGATAGAGTCGTATATAGGCATGGATTACGTAATCACCCGCGGCGTACGATTGCGCGGAAAGATTGAGTATGTTTTTATAAATATCGAACGCCCGCTCCTGATATCTCAGGCCGATCTCTTCAAAGCGCGCTTTATACTCCTCTTTATCCGCTTCGTCAATATCATACGGGAAAGGTGGATCGGTGAATGCATTAACGCAGAGCAGGTCATAGCACCGTCCGCGGTTGAACAGCAATTGACCGATATGCTCTTTTGCTTCTCTGACGCTTTGGTCGTCGATTTTATAGGCTTCGGCGATCTTGATAGTTTTAAGGTAGTTTTCAAGCGCCTGATTTTCGTATTCCTCGATCTGTTTAAGCAGTTTCGATTTATATGCGAAACGCTCGTAATCGTCAAAACCATCGGGGATCGGGGCGTCGCGCGCGATGGAAACGACATCGGCATAGGTCTCACCGACCGACAGCGAGATTCCGGTAATCGACGCGCTCGCTTTTTTGTAATAGTCGTTGAATTCCTGATAGGTGGTGCCCAGTTCCAAGCATTTGAGGAAAAGTGCGATGGCGCGTTCCTGGAATGGGGCGATTTTCTGGAACAGTTGTAATTTACGCGCGATAAGTGCGAAGCCGTCAAGCTGTTCCCCATGCTGTATCGTGCGGGCGATTTCCACGAGTGCAAGATAATTTTCCGCGGCAATCACCGGGAGATAGGTCAGTTTCTGACGTGACTGCAGGATGAATTTGTCTTCGATTTTTTCCTGTATGGCGAGTTTGACGTTGCGTTCGTGAAAGTAGACCGCTTTTTCGATAAAATATTTTTCCACCGCCCGGGCGATCCCCAGCTCAAAAGCGATCTGTTTATCAAGCGGTAATCCCGACTGCCGGTCCTGGCTGAAAATGCCGACGGCGAAGTCCTCGTATGCCTGCCCGATCTGAAAAATCGACCGGGTCGTCCAATCGGAAATGTTGAACTTGATGACACATGCATAGGCGCCGACCGCCTTCTCGAGCAGATCGGATTTATCGGAAAGCTGTTTTTTATACCGTTCGCGGGGATGACCGAGGGCGATAGTGTTCATGGTGGTATGGTGTATCTCGGCGATCGTGTAAAGCGCCTTCGCGGCGTAGTAGGCATTCATAGTCCCGGGATTTTTCATTTTTCGGTAGGTGTCAACGGCGTTATTGAGCCGGTCGACGGCATCATCGTTACGGTTGCGCATGTATAACGCGATGCCGTCCATACAGAGCGCCTGAATAATGCGGCTTTCGTCGTTTCCGAACCGCATTGAAAATACCCGGGTTACCCGGCTTACCGACTCCCAGTCCTTTATTTTTCCATAAAGCTCTCCTGCACGGAAAAGAACGTCCGCGGCATCGTCTGATTGCGGGAAGAGCTGGACCATCTTTTCGAAGGTTGCTGCGGACTCATTCCATTTTTCAACGTTCTCGAAACAAAAGCCTGCATTGTAAAGGGCTGTGGACGCCAGTTCATTCTTCGGGAATTTTGCGGTAAGCCGCAGATAGGTTTCGGCGGCGAAATCCCACTGCATCAGTTTTTCGTGGCATTTAGCAATCCGGAACTGAGTTTTCGGGAGCAGTTTCGATTGGTCGTATTTCGCCGTCAGCCGCTGAAAAACAAGAATCGCCCGCGTCCACTCCGCCTGTTTTTCATAGGCGAGGCCGGCATTAAAAAGCGACACATCCGCGATTCGTGCATCGGGATACTCCAGGGCGACGCGTTCGTACTGTTCGGCGGCCTCCTTGAAACGGCTTTGCGATTCCAGCACCTCGGCCATGCGGAATATCGATTCGGCAATACGGGCGAGGGCTTCGGATTTATCAACGCCTTCAGGTGCCGCATCGCTAAGTTTTTTATACCATGTTCCCGCCTCGTTAAAACGTTTCTCTTCATAAAATGACTGGGCGACCAGGCGAATGGCGTCAAAAGCATAGTTACTTTCCGCATGATCGGAAATGATCCGCTGATAGACGGCCCGGGCCGAATCGTACAGTTTGTTGTTGAAAAAAAGCGATCCTTTGATCGTCAGTACCTCAACGGCCCTAGGATTGTCGGGATTAACGACCAAATAATTGTCGCATGCCTTGACCAGCAGTTGTGATGCCGCGGAAAGTGCGGGGAGGGAATCGGGCTTTTGTGCAGCGGCCTTCACTTCACTTTTTGTTCCGGGCGTCGCAGACGCGCCCGGCGCAGGCGCGTCAGAATGTCCCTGTGGCGCGAGCTTCTTTTGCGGCGCGATGCATCCTTCGCAGAGTACGGCAACAAGTGCTGATAGTAAACAGAGAGCGGCAACCGGAAAGGGAAGCCGGCCGGGTGTTCGATAACGGTTGTCAATGCCTATTTTCATAGATTGGTCCTATCGTACCGGCGACGCTTCGAGTTTCAGCAGATTCTGTGAAGCAACAATCGCGTTCCATGCGGCGGTCTCTTTATATTTGCTGTCCGGATAACGCCTGGACACGGCGATATACTCTTCGGCGGCTTTGCGGTAATCGCCCAAAGAAAAAAGTATTTCCGCAAGATTATAATGGCATTCATTGGCCAGCGGAGAACGTGGATAGAAACCGATATAATCGGCATAGGACGTGAGTGCCTTATGATAAAAACTGTCGTTGTTTTTCTGCAGCGCAAGCTGATGGTAACTGATGGCGGCATCATAGAGCATTCTAGAAGCGTTGCTGTCGGCGACGGCGCGGCTGGAGTCGGGCTGCCGCCCGGCCCAGGCGCTCTCATGGTTATATTTTTTAAAATACTCGTATTTTTGATCGATTGACATTTCGGTGGATGCGTCACGTTCCAAAATCGACAGCAGTTCCGCCTCGACAAACGGGTTATTCGCATAATTCGGATAAGTGGAGAGTATGAGTTCGTAGGTCTTTTTTGCCATATCATGGCGTCCCTGGTCGCGGAATACCTGCGCAAGCCGGTGAAGTATCTGGCAGCCGAGTTTTGTGTCACCTAGTTTTCGGGCGAAAGCGGCCGCACGGTCGAGGCCTTTCTCCCCGGAGACATCGGTTTCGCTGAAACTTATGGCGATATAATCCATCGACTCTTTTTCAAGAAGCGAGTGGCCGAACTTGCCTCCGCCGAGATCAACGAGCGCCAGAAAAGAACTGATGGCTTTTTCAGGATTGGAAAGCCGGTACTGAGTCCAGGCCACCTTGTAAAGTGCCTCGTCGAACCACTCGCTCTCCGGGTATTTCATCACGGTGTAAAAGGCGGCGAGGGCATCCTTGAGATTGCCTTTATCAAAGTGGTATTCACCGCAGAACATCCAGGCCTGAGCGGCATGGGGGTTATCGGGATAGCGGGAGGCAACAATATGCATATGCTTATAGGCGCTGTCGAACTTCGCGAGGTCGTTGAAACACCATGCCAGACTGTAATGAGCCGCCGCGCAGAAGGGGGACGTCGTATCCGATGCAATGGCGGCAAGGTACATGCCCACACTTTTATCATGGCGTAACAGCGGAGCGGACGGTTCTTTGGGTATATCGATCTGTTCGCCGTTGCGGTATCGTTCCATGGCACGTCCGAAGCGCTCCACGGCTTTATCATACTGTTCGTAGGCGCGTGCGTAATTGTTGTTTTCCGTCTGATAATAGAGTTCGCCGAGCTGGTATTTCAGATAACAGGCATCGCTGCCGTCGAGGTCGGCAGAGAGCAGCCTTCCGATACGCTCCTGCAGGAGCAGTGAGTACCGTTTCTGGAGGGTATCTTCACGCGCCAGGAGCGAATCCATCGACCCCGGCATCGGCCGATCCACCGGCGTCTGCACGGCAACGGAAGGGCCGCCCTCCACGCCAGCCGAATCGCCGCGGCGGCCCGATTCATATTTCATCTGGCTCTTCTGCCAGTCAATATATTCCCGTTCCCAGCGGTAACGGTCAATCAGGCTGATTGCAGAAAAAATCGATGACTGATCAACGATGTTCTTTATTTTCATCCTTTCCTGCGGCGCATTCGAAAGCATGCCGGTCCGCGGATCGGCACGTTTCGATTGCTCGATTTCAACAGTGACGGAGTCGATGGTGCTGAGGATCCGCTCCCGTTTTTCAGAGAAACTGACCTCCTGAAAAGTCCCGGTATAATAATGGGAAGCAATGAAAGTGCAGAGCCGGTCGATTTTTTTATAATAGGCGGCGATTGTTTCGTAGTCGGGGAGTTTCTCCTGCCCGACGCGGGTGAGAAGCGCCGTAACCTCTTTGCGCGCATAAGCGATATCTGCAGCATTACGGCCGCTGTCCGATTCACCCAGTGTGTCAAGGCGTGCGAGGATACGTGTAAGCCGCTGCTTCTCTTTCGTGATGAAGGCTTGTTTTTTCCAGGCGAATGAAGCTAATTGTAAATAGCGTCGGGCAAGAACCAGAATGCCTTCGGCGCCCCAAGACTTTTCCGGCGCCTGATTGATCAGCTTTCTTAGAGCGGTTTCAGCCTTATCGAACCTGTCCGACCGTAAATAACACCATGCGATTCCGGAGAGTGCGCGTTCGAAAAGCTTACTAGTATTGATCTGCCTGTAAAACAGTTCGATCGCCTTATCGTAACTGCCCCGTTCGTAATAGATCTGAGCTATGGCGATATTGATTTCCTGCAATGCGATACGGTCGTCATCGGTAGTGATTTTATAACGATTCGCCTGTTCCAAAATAGAAAGAGCCGTCGTATCATCTTTTATAGCAAGGTATGAACGGGCAAGGGCATGTACTACATGAAGACCATAGGGTTTGCCTTTATCGATAAGGGTGGCAAGCCGTATGATCCTGTCGGTTTTTTGGAGCGCGATCGCGCTTTCGATGACAATCCAGAGCGCAAGATTCAGGTCGGCCCCCTTCAAATCGTAAAGGTACTTCCGGTTCGTATCGGCAAGAATGGTATCGTACTCATGCAGCGCATAGAGACTCTGTATGCGGCAAAGAAATTTTATCCGTTCGTACCGTATAGTATCTGGAATTTTCTGCAGGGTCACCAGAACTTCCCGATAAGCGCCTTCCTGGAACTGCACACGTGACATAAGCAGATAAAAATCGTTGATGTCGGAAAAGCGGGAGAATCGGTCGATCGCGTCGTTAATTTTACGCCGCGCGAGTAAATATTTCCCTTTCGTAAGGTACTGTTCGACGTGGTGCCGTTCGATCTGTATCATTTCAGACACCTGGCCTGCTGTTGCCCTTTGTATCAGATAGTTTTTTAAGGTATTCAACCGGGAATAATAGCTTTCGGCCTGCATGCCAAGATTGGCTTTCAGGATCGAGAAAAATTCATCCTCAATCGGACCGGGAGATGCCGTTTCAACGGTGTCGATGTTCATCGATTGCATTGTGGCCGAAAGCAGGGTGTCGGTCCGCCGCCAGAGCGTATCGATTTCGTGCTTGACATCAAGCATCTCAGTGATGCGCCTGATGTTCGCTTTTTCGAGAGTTGAAAACATGCTCTCGACCGGTTCTCCGACGACCAGTTCACGCAAGATGGCGATCGCATCAATAAGGGGTGCCTTGAAAGCGGCGATGTGTTCATCGATCTTCCGGTTCTGTTTTTCAAGGGCCTCGATCGCTTTATCGAATTTGATAAGATCGTCATCGTCATAACCGGTAAGCGACGTCGGGTAGAGTTCGATGTCGCGTATCGATGCGAGCACATCGGCGATAGCCGCCGATTCTCTCTGCAGGATGCCGATTTTTTGCCATTCAGCGCTCAACCGCAGCGTAATGTTTTCTTTCGTGTGCCAGACGTCCTTCTTGACGGGCTTGAGACACCATGCACTGTTCCATAATGCAAATAGCAGCATCGCCATGAAGGCGACAGCCGGAATGCGGTATGAAAAAGCGTGTCGGTTCATGATGCAGTCGCTTCCCTATTTGGTTATCGTTTCCCGCTTCTTCTTTATTTCTTCAAGACGGCGCTTCGCGTCATCCCCTTCTTTATTATCCTCGGCCGGCTTGGCCGGCTCCTGTAACTGCAACCGCTTGTCGATATCGATCTTTTTTTCCTGTTTCCGGTTTTTTAGCAGCAGATAGTTACGCATCATTTCCGCGCCGCTCATCTTGAAACGGATCGGAAAAGAAAGCGATGCGACGATTTTCCACTTGGGATACCAGGGGTCGAAGGGATTGAAAATGCCGGCCGCTTTTTCATCAGTAAAAATGCCGTTTTGTTCTTGGCGATTAAGTTCACCTTGATCTTCGGTTTTTGCAGAGCCTTGGTTATAGCTTAACAGAATGGGAACCGCCAGCGACAGCGTTACCCCATTATCGTACCGTACGTCTCCCCCGAGGGTTATATACATTGGGTTCTCAGAGAACCAGACAAAGAAGGTCGAACGTTCATCAGATTCAACATTATAGACCTTTTTAGGATTGTTTTTCGGATTCAGATTATCGAACGATTCAAGTTGGTATTGTGCGAAAAAATCAAAACCGTAGCCACTGTATACAACGGCGATATTCAGAAGCAACTGATACATATCATGCCGCTTGGAAAGGGGAAGACGTAACCCGGTATTGGTAAGCAGCCGCAACGGCAGGAAACTCCATCTTGGAAGCAGGTCGAGTTCGTAGATGAATACCGTTTCGAGGTTATGCCCTTTAACCACAAAACCTTCAGGCATAAAGCCTATACACCCGCTGAGACTCGGATTTTCTTCCCGGGTCTGATACCGGTAGTCAATGGAGAGTCCAATACCGTTGGGACGTAAGTCTTGATTGTTCGGAAGGGTCAATTTAATGCCGCCGTCGAACCAGCCGGGTACCCATCCATGCGATAGTACCCGTGTGGACGCATGAAGTGAAAAAAAATCGGTTATTCCGAACTGAGAATAAACTTCAGGGAATGCAAAGATGTTTTTTATCCAACTGCGTTTGGAAACGCTGGTCGCGGGATCATCCCAGATATATCCAACGCCACGCATTGATAACCAGATGTCTTTTGGTCCGGGAGTATTGGAATTCTGGCACTGGTAAAAACTTTCCCCGCGGTTCCTCCGCTGGTTCTGCTGAGCAGGCGTAGTGATCGCCGTAAGCACCAAACATACAAATACGAACAGGACGGTTGATTGATGGTTCATTCGAGATCCTCCAATAGTTGTTCTATTTCATCCATTTTCTGTTTAATTTCTTTACGTCGCTTCAAGACCTCTTTTTCAGATTCCTGATCGGTGAAATTAAGGTCCAGCTTTTGTACATCCAGATTCAGTCCGGTTTTAAGCTCCGTTCCCTCCTTGATTGAAACATCAATGGCATTGGGTTGTTTCACTTTATGCTGTTCAATAAAAACCATAGTACGGATCGCTTCAGTATTGGTTTCCCTGAAAAGAAGCGGTATTTCAAACGCCGTAGAGAGTCTGACATAGGTCGGCTCAAGAGGGCGATCAGGTTTAACACGTTGTAAAAGAAGGATACGTACGGCGCCGAGAAGGCAGAACCCGTCGAAGATGCGATATCTGATTGCCGGTTCGATCCAGAAGCGTTGTTGACTAAAGGTACGATCTCCCGGCAAATTCAATCGTTCGCTCCGCAATTCCCTGTAGAGTCCGGCCCCAAGATCGATTGAATAACTGTTGCGATTGAGTTTCAATTCGGTACCCAGACGAAGCGAGAGCTGGGAATATCGATAGAGCAAATCGGGGTTGTCGACCACGCCCACCATCAGGTAGCTTTTTAGCGGTATTTTTTTGAATTTGGCAATCCAGTCGAGATCGATTACGATCGACGGCCGTACATAGGCGTGGTATTCCGGCTTGCCCGTGACCGCGGTCCCGCTTAATGTGTCCATTTCAGTTGACAGGTAGAGGTCACCTGAGATGGATACACCGAAAAATCGCAGATGGTCGTTTCCCGGCATGGTAAGTTGAAAATGTCCCTCGGTACCGCCGAGTGTCCGGAAATTGGTAAAAGCGGTTTTTCCGGAAAGCTGCATGATGTCGGTGATGCCCACCGCCAGATACATACCGGGATCAATCCGTATTCCGGATGCGGCATAACCTCCTGCAAAAGCCGCGGCGACAATGATATTGCCGTTTCCCATTACATTTGATGCAGGAATATTGAACGTCCCTTCATTCCTGCCCCGCTTGACCTGACCGGATCCCGGCAAGGTGAAGAGCATGAATATAATCACTGTTGTTACAAAGCATCGGTTCATAGGTGATTGCCGGTTATCGTTCCATCGCCGCAACCGTCCGGTTGATTACCGGTATCAGCGTCGTATCGTTAAATCGTTTGCCGTTGCGCCTGATCTGCCGTTTGTACTCTTTCAGCACGGCGATATCAGCTTCCGAGAAAAGCCGCCAGCCGTTGTAATTTCTCCGTTCGGAGATGCTCAGGTTCGGGTCCTCCAACCATCTCTTCAGCGTAGAGATCGAGATCCGGAGCTTTTTTGCTACCTGTCCGCTGGTAAAATGTCGCATCATACAACAACCTCCTGATGTAAAACTTAACGATTCCGATACCATATATTGTGGTCAAAAAGACTTATTAACACACCATGTTGAATATAACGTAACTTACTGATTTTTATTTGAATAATTCAACCGGAAAACCGGTTAATAACCCGATTTACCGGCTGCTTTAATTATACCGTTATGACATAGAGAATCAATAAATTATTTAATCGGTTCAACTACGGGGAAAATATGCAGCTGCATGGAAATAAATTGACAAATGTTGAATTGGACGGGGGGGGTTCAAAATGTTGAACCCTACATATTCAAACCCCTGCACGGCGATTTTTATATCCGAAATTCCCCGTCCTCGTAAATCACCTTCGTCGAGCCGTCGGTGAGGGTAGCGGTGACCGTGCGGTTGCCGGTCGCGATAATGTCGGTGTGCTCAGGAGAGTCGTTGTATCCGAGCGCGATGAATTTTTCCTCATTCATATTTTTCAGGTCGCCCATACAGGCGTCATGGTATGCTTTGCCGACCGCAAGGTGGGTGTTGCCGAAATCACCCCCGAAATTCTCGTCGAACAGGGTATTGGCCATGAACCGGTTTATTTTTGAGAAGCGCCGGTCGGTCAGGGAAAACTCGCCGATTTTATCGGCGTTTTTCTGGGCGATCATCTCGCGCAGAAGCGATTCGTTCTGTTTTGCGGTCGCGTTCACGATCAGTCCGTTGTGAAACTCCAGCCGGATATCTTTGATAATGTTGCCGTACCGGTAAAGCGGCAGGTCAAAGAAGATGGTCCCTTCGGTGCCGCGCCAGTCGGGTGAGGTAAATATCTCAAAACTTGGGATGTTACGGCCGCGCCCCCCAAGCCATTTGCGTTTTTCGCCGATTCGGACCCACAGGTCGGTGCCTTCCGAAACAACATGCACTTTTTCAATCGGCATCCGGTCGAGCATTTCGATCAGATCTTTCATATCGGCATAGACCCCGCGCCATGTTCCAAGGGGATCCTTCTCATGGAGAAAGCAGGCGCGGCTAATCTGTTCCCAGTATTCTTTGATCGACATACCCGCCTCACGGGCAGCCCCTTCGGTGCCATAGAGACACAGCGTCCAAGTGAACCTTCCGGCATCCTCTTTGGCATCGAGCCAGTCCCTGAAGGGCTTCGTGCTGCGGCTTGAAAGGATGACCTTGCGCGGGTCGGCACCTGCGAGAAAAAGCGGATCCTCTTCGGCCAGGATACGGACATAATGGTCAATATTGTCGGCCAGCCCGCGATAGTACTCCTTTGGAAAAAAACCGATCTGTTCATCACTGCCCTCTTCAAGTTGCATCAGCCGGAAATCATCGTCCTGAAGCTGGACGATCGGCTGGCCGCCGCTTTTTAAAATTGTCCGGTAGATTGCTTTGGCCAACGGGAGACCCGGCAGTTGGGAAACCATATAGACCACATCGCCTTTTTTGATTCCTTCCCCGTCATTGAGGGCGAAGTTGATGAGAATGGCGGCGTAATTTTCAAGGAGCTTCGGATTCGGTGTAAACATTCTCTGCCTTTGGTTGCATGTTGATTAACAGGTGATCTGCAATGGGTCATCTGTCGGAAGTACGGACGAATTGTAATTATAGTATAAATTATTCAATGATACAAAAAATAAGTCAGCCTGCATTTTTATTCAAATGCAACGGCGACCAGCTCCTTCACGATCATATCAAAATCAATACCACCCTGATCACAGGCGGCAACAAATCCGGCGTCGGGCGTCAGGCAGGGATTGGTATTAATTTCCAGTACATGGACCTTACCCCCGATATCGACACGGAAATCCACACGACCGTATCCTGCAAGAGAAAAAAGGTCCCAGCAGGCGCGAGCAGTCGCAATCAGCCGTTCATGGAGCGCTGCGTCAGCCCGATCATTCGAAAACAGACGGGGAGTGTTGTTATACTCGAAGGTGTCTTTGTCCCATTTTGCCGCATAGCCGACGATATGGGGTTTACCTGCAGGAAACCCGGCAAAGCCGATCTCCGCAGGGGGAAGTACGGTAATTGCTCCCCCGAAGCGCTGCAACACTGATAGATTGAACTCGCGGCCGTGAATATAGCTTTCAGCGAACAGTCCCCGTTGTCGCTCCGCTCCATGGCAACCGATCCATCGTTGCCACTCGCTGGCATCAGTAATGATCGAATCGTCACTGATGCCGATTGATGCATGGTCGGTGGCGGATTTGATAATGAACGGAAAGAAGGCGGGCGGGTCGGAATCGACAACGATGGGTTGCCAGCGGGGAGTCGGGATCCCGGTAGCCTGCATGATTTTTTTCGCAACGCATTTATTCGATGTCGCTGCAAGTGTTGCAGGGGATGAGCCGGTGTAGGGGATGTGTAATGATTCAAAAAGCATCGGCGCCGAGGCGATAAACCGATCGTCGCCTTCGAGCGATTCGACGAGGTTGAATATACAGTCGGGGGCCCTTGACGTAATAAGATTACGCCCCTTCTCGAGGTCGAGCGTCAGGGGAAGCGTCTCGACACGCCAGCCGAGCCGGTCAAGGGCAGCCGCAACCGCCTTGGTCTGTGCGATCACATCATTTTCGTCTTCGGTCGGATTGTCACTTATCCGGTTGTGGACAATGAGGGTTAGCGGTTTCATAAGCCGTAACGTTGTCGCGCGGAATCGACGATGGAGCCGATAAGGTCAATATAGCGCATGCCGATGCGTTCGCAGATCATCGGAAGGTCGCTGTGCTGCGGGTGAAGGCCGGGCAGTGGGTTGACCTCAAGGAAAGAGAGGTTGCCCCGCTCATCGGCCCGAAGGTCCATGCGGCAGGCATCCCTCCCGCCGAGCGCGCGCCAGGCTTTGAGGCAGATCACGGCGGCGGATTCGAGCATCGCCTTGTCGGTAAGGAGCGAATACCTGATCACCTGCTCACAGTTCTCCTTGTTGTAGTAGGAATAAGCGTGCGCCTCGGCGCCGCTGAGTGATTCGATCTCCAGCGCACCGACAACCCGCGCCGCAATACCGGTTCCAAGAACACCAACGGTGATTTCCCTTCCGGGAAGGTACGTTTCGACCAGCGCCGGCTGCCGGAATGTCTCAAGAACGTACCGGCACTGCTCGCGAAGTTCTGCGGCGGAAGTCACACGGGATTTCCCGGTGACGCCTTTTCCGGTCCCTTCGGCCACCGGCTTGACAAACAAAGGAAAGGGGAGATGTATGTTTGAAACGTCCTCTTCCGCATCGACGACGGCAAACGCCGGTGTCGAAACACCGGCGCGGTCGACGATTTCTTTGGTATAACCCTTGTGGTGAGAGAGTGCCAGGGTTAGCGGGTCTGATCCGGTGTAGGGAATTTGATACGCTTCCAGAAGCGCCGGGACCTGTGCTTCACGGGAGAAACCGCTTATTCCTTCAGCGATGTTAAAGATCAGGTCCCACCGTTCTCCCCGGGTAAGCTTTTCGGTAAGGGAACGAATATGACCGATAGGTACCGGCTTATAGCCGAGTTCCCTGATGCCCGATTCGATGCTGGAGATGGTGTCGTCGCGGTCGAATTCCGCCGTTTCCTCTTCACTGTATCCCATTGCCAGATATTCGGAGCGCAGATCGTACGTCAGACCGATGCGTATCAAATACCGGCTCCCTCCGACAGCAGCGCCTCGCAAGATGCCGCAGCGGCTTTTTCATCAGGATAAATGAAGGTGTCGTTATTATAATTGGTCAATACGACACGGCCGTCCGCATGCTCGGTGACATGGTCGGGCATGACCGGAATCTTGCCGCCTCCTCCGGGCGCATCGATCACAAAGGTCGGAAGCGCATATCCGGTGGTATGGCCGCGCAATCCTCTGATGATGTCGATCCCCTTCTGCACGGAAGTGCGGAAATGGCCCGAACCGAGAATCGGGTCGCACTGGTACAGGTAATAGGGACGAACCCTCATGCGCAGGAGTCCGTGGAAGAGCGTGCGCATCGTATCGACGGAGTCGTTGACACCGGCGAGCAGCACCGTCTGGCTTCCAAGCGGGATACCGGCATCGGCCAAGCGACCGCATGCTTCGGTACTTTCGCTGGTGATCTCGTCGGGATGCGTGGTGTGAATGCTGACGAAAAGGGGATGATACCGCTTCAGCATCCGCACCAGTTGGGATGTGATTCGCTGTGGAAGCACCATCGGCGTTTTCGTGCCGATCCGGATCATTTCCACGTGCGGGATTTTCCGTACGTTTCCTACAAGCCACTGCAACTGGTCGTCGGAGAGCATGAGCGGATCGCCCCCCGAGATGAGCACATCACGGATTTCCGGATGCGAACGGATATATGAAAGCCCCGCGTTCCATTGATCGATCAACGGTATCTCGCGTTTCTTATGGTTGCCGACCACTCGTGACCGCGTGCAATATCGACAATAACAGGAACAGGTCGTTGTCACCAAAAAGAGGACCCGGTCGGGATACCGGTGAACAAGGCCGGGTACCGGCGACTGCGACTCTTCACC
>JAFGIW010000132.1 GCA_016929415.1 Chitinispirillaceae bacterium
GATGTCAAGGAATTCTGCTGGCTTTCCGACTCCCGGACAATCGTCTACACCATGGGGGCGATGACCGACGAGCTGGCGAGGGTGGATGTGGCGAGCTACCGTTTCAGTAAACTCATTCCGGGCGATACGGTCAAAACCTGGCATGAACGCGCCCCCCGGACCATGCAATTCGAAGGAAAGGAACACTTGATTTACGTAAGGTATTATCCCGAAGAGAACGAACGGCAGATTTTCCGGGTCGGGCCCGACGGCTCCGAAAACACCCGCATCGTCAACAGTCCCGGACGGGACTGGCTGGGAGGGATGGCCAAGTGAGGATTAATAAGCGTGAAGTGTGAAAAAAACAAATAATCCGCTTTTTCACACTTCACACCTCCCCCCTACCTCACCGCCACCAGCGTCGCTCCCTCGCCCCCGTCACGGATCGTGGCCGTGCGGTAGCTCCGGCACTTCGGCCGCAGGTCGTGCTCGAGCAGGTCGCGCACCAGTTTCTTGAGTACCGGCCCCTCAGCCGGATCGCTGTGAAGGCCGTAACCGTGGATGACGAGCAGTTCCCGCATGCCGGTTTCCCTGCATCGATCAAGCGCGAAACGCAACTGGCGGGCGGCATCGTCGGAACGCAGCCCGTGCAGATCGAGCACCAGCCGGTGCGGACGGTTCCGCCTTCCTCCACGGGAGGCCGGTTGCCGGGTATCGCCGCTTTCCGCATCCTTGCGATCGACCCCGAATTTCTCGATATGCGCAAGGATCTCATCGGCGTTTCTCATACGTCTGTTTTTCATGGCGAGGCGTCGCTCCCCTTCTTCGACGGCCCGAGCGCGGCGAGCGTCGCCGCTTTCCATTCATTAAAATCGCCGCTTACGATATGCGCGCGGGCCTGTTTCACCAGATCCATATAATAGTGAACATTATGCAGCGTCAAAAGGCGGATCGCTAGGATCTCCCCGGCCATGTAAAGGTGCCTGATGTACGCCATATCGAAGGTGCGGCAGGCGTAACAGGAACAGGCGGCATCGAGGGGAAGGCCGAACGCGCGGGTGAACTTCGCGTTGCGCACGTTGATCTTGCCGTGCGCGGTAAACGCCGATCCGTTGCGGCCGTTGCGGGTGGGAAGCACGCAGTCGAACATGTCAATTCCCCGCCCGATGCAGTGAATGATGTCCTGCGGCTTGCCCACCCCCATCAGGTACCGCGGTTTATCGGCGGGAAGCATTTCGGCGGTATAATCGGCCACCTCGTAGGTCGTCCTTATCTTTTCCCCCACCGCAAGCCCGCCGAGCGCATAGCCGGGAAACCCGATCGCCGTGATTTCCCGCACGCATCGCTCGCGCAGCGGCCGGATTGTTCCCCCCTGCACGATCCCGAAGAGCGCCTGTGGAAATCCGAAATGCAGCGGCAGTTCCGAATGTGAAACTGCGCACCGCTTCGCCCAGCGGATGGTCCGGTCGACCGCTTGTTCGATGACAACTGGAGACGCATCCGCCGGCGGGCACTCGTCGAAGGCCATGATGATATCGGCGCCTAGATTGTGCTGTATCTCCATCACCCGTTCCGGCGAAAAAAGGTGCGTCGATCCGTCGATATGCGATTTGAAAAGCACACCCTCCTCGGTGATTTTCGAAATATCGCGCAGGCTGAACACCTGAAACCCGCCGCTGTCGGTAAGAATCGCTCCGTTCCATCGTTCGAAGCAATGAAGCCCGCCCGCGTCACGGACAAGTTCACTGCCGGGGCGCAAGTGGAGATGGTAGGTGTTGGCAAGGATGATCGAACAGCCGCATTCAACCAGCTCCGCCGGAGAGAGTGATTTGACCGTGGCCTGCGTGCCGACCGGCATGAACACGGGGGTTTCGATGACCCCGTGGGGTGTGGAAAAAGTTCCGGCGCGCGCTTTATTGTGTTGGTCCTGGCGGTGCAGGGTGAATTGAAATGGATGTGTCACGATGAGACAGTTGATCCGTTCCTGAAAAAGTTGATCATTGTGCTAAAAATAAGCTTTCGGAACACCGGACCGGCAACCAATTCCCCCTTGGATCAGCGAGTCAACGACCACGGCCATAGGCCTCCCACATCCCCCCTTCCGTCTTCCACCTCCCCTGCCTTTGAACTATCCCTTCCAATAAACCATTTTTCCGGTTCGACGAAGAAGCCATTCCCATCGAGGAACCCGATGAACCGCCGCGACAGCGCATCTCCGAAGCCTTCCCTCCCCTACTCCGTCGGCCAGCGATGGATCAGTACTTCCGAACCGGAGCTCGGCCTTGGTACTATTACCGCCTGCGCCGACCGCCGGATTGAAATTTCCTTCGCGACCCATGCGGAAGTCCGGACCTATGCGTTCGACTCGGCGCCGCTGCAGCGGATTGTTTTCTCTCCCGGAAATACGGTCGAAACCGCCGACGGGCACCGCTTTAGTGTCACCGCGGTCGATGAGGACCCGCAAAGCCGCCTCATGACCTATCACTGCGGCATGGTTTCCATTAGTGAAAATATCCTCTCCGACGCCATCGCCTTCTCCACGCCGCAGCAGCGCCTTGTCGCCGGAATTATCGATGATATCACAGCTTTTTCTTTGCGCAGTGAAATGGTCCGGTACCGGGCGGAGATCAATTCATCCGCCGTGCGGGGTTTTACCGGCGGAAGGATCGATCTTATCCCGCATCAACTGTATATTGCTCACCGGGCGACAGCCCGTTCAGCGGTGCGGGCCCTGCTTGCCGATGAGACCGGACTCGGGAAAACGATCGAGGCATGCCTGATACTCCATCGCCTTCTGCTTACCGGACAGGTGACCCGCGCGCTCATCCTCGTGCCCGATGCACTGGTCCACCAATGGTTCGTGGAACTGCTGCGCCGGTTCAATCTCACCTGCCGCCTGCTCACCGAGGAAGCGTTCGCTGATAGCGACACGTCAAGCCCGTTCGACGAAGACCCGCTCTGGATCTGCAGCATTGCGACCATACGCAGGCATCTTTTTATTGCGAATCAGCTCGCCGGTGCGCAATGGGATATAGTCATTGTCGACGAAGTGCATCATATCGTCTTTCCCGATCCCCTGTTCCTGCTGCTGGAAACGCTCGCCGCCAAAAGCCGTTCAATGGTGCTTCTGAGCGCCACGCCGGAGCAGTTCGGCCGCGAGGGACATTTCACACGGCTGCGTCTTCTTGATCCCCTTCGCTACCGGGAGACCGAACCTCCCGAAGCGGAAAGGATGCGCCTGCAGCTCATCGCGTCGTGCATCGAACAGCGGTTGCGCGATGCGGCGGATGAGGTGACGCCGGATACGCCGATCGACCTGACCGGCGAACTGCACCGGTTTCTTTCCGAACGGCAATCAGCGGCAAACGGTCAACCCGCCGCGGCGATTCCGCGCACGCTCACCATCGGGCATCTGATCGATCTCTTCGGCGCGGGGAGGGCGTACTTCCGCAACACCCGCCGGACGATCAGCGGTTTCCCGAAACGGGTTGTTTCTATCGTTCGGCTTGACTCCGCAACCGCGGGAGACGTCGATCCGCACGCCGAATGGCTGGCAAAGTTTCTGAAGCAGCATCCCCTCCGCAAGGTGCTCGCCGTCACCTCGACCGTCGAAGCGGCAACGGCGATCCGCGACAACGTGCAAAAGATCATCGCCGTCGACGCGGGGCTCTTTCACGAATCGATGACCCTTCTCCAGCGCGACCGCCAGGCGGCGTGGTTCGCGGAAGAGCACGGCGCGCGGGTGCTTATCTGCAGCGACTCGGGCAGCGAGGGGAGGAATTTCCAGTTCTGCAGCGGCCTGGTGCTGCTCGATCTTCCGTGGAACCCCGAGCTTCTGGAACAGCGCATCGGGAGGCTCGACCGTATCGGGCAGAAGCATGCCATCACCATACACGTCCCGGTCATCCCCGGTTCACCGGAAGAGATACTCTGCCGCTGGTACCATGAGGGGGCCGGCGTATTCGAGAAGAATGTCCCGGCGGCGGCAACGGTGTTCGAGGAGATGCGGCCGCGGCTCGAGCGTCTGAGAGCATCCGGGGCTTTGTCAAAGGTCGGCTCCGACAGCCTCGAACGGATCATTGCCGATACGCAAAAACGTACGGCCGAGCTTACCGCTGAACTCTTCGAACAACGCGATTTCCTTCTCGAATCCGCTTCGAATAATCCACGGCGGGCGCGGGCATTGATCGATGCGATAGAGCGCCAATCAAGCGCTGGCCTCGTCAACGGGATCATGCGTAAACTCTTCGACCACTTCGGCATCAAACTTGAGGAGGCGGGCAGCGGGCGTTTCGCGCTCATCACCGAGTACTGCACCGACCTTGCCTTCCCCCTCCCCCGCTCCGAACGGCCGGTTATCACCTATGACCGCACAACCGCCTGCGCGCATGATACCGTAGAGTTCCTCACCATCGACCACCCGATGGTTACCGGCGCTCTCGATCTCTATCTCTCGTCGCCCCACGGCACGAGCTCCTTTGCACTGTGGGATGACGCGAACGTGACCGAACTGCTGCTCGAATCGCTGTACATTGTCGAGTGCATCGCCCCGGCGGAACTCCGGGTTCACCGTTTCTTCAACGCATATCCGCTGCGAATTGTCGTCAACCACCACAAGCGGCTCGTTACCGATACCTACCCCGCTTCACTTCTCGACGCGCACCTGATAAACGGTCCGGTCCGCAGGCTTGTCAGGCAAAAAAAACTGATCGAAGTTACGTTCCCCGCGATGCTCGAGTCAAGCGACTCGTTCGCGGA
The DNA here is from genome assembly GCA_016929415.1 of Chitinispirillaceae bacterium. GTDB lineage: Bacteria > Fibrobacterota > Chitinivibrionia > Chitinivibrionales > Chitinispirillaceae > JAFGNB01. The sequence continues at coordinate 4,738 of JAFGIW010000132.1, forward strand.
TGAACGTATCAAACCTGCAATCAACGACGCCCGCACGGCGATGCACGAGGCATACGCCGCGGTGCGCAACCGGCTGAGCATCCTGCGATCGCAGGGGGCGCCGGTCTCCGACGGGGAGATCGGACATCTGGCAACCGGGGAACAGGAACTTGACCGCCGCCTCTCGGCAATCCGGGTCCGACGCGATTCGCTGCGGCTCATCCGGCGCGGAGCGGTGCGGGGGGAGTAACGGCAGGCAGTATATTTGTATGGAATCAACAGCTGCATAACCATCCTACCGGAGCGCATCGTGGCAATAAAATCGAAAGTCGCCGTCCTTTACACACGTCCCGAAACCGTCATCGACGACTACCGCCGTCTCTTCGACCTTGCCGGGGGAAAGGACGCCCTCCAACCCGGCGTACCGACGATCCTCAAAGACAACATCACCTGGCACTTTCCCATGCCCGGCGCGAATACCACCCCATGGCAGCTCGAGGGCGCCGTTCTCGCTCTGCAAAACTCAGGCTACACCGAGCTGGTGTGCGTTCAAAACCGGACGGTGGTCACCAATGCGTTCAGGGGTGAAGACCTCAACGGCTACGTGCCCATCTTCAGGCATTACAACATCCCGGTCCGTTACAACTTCCGCACCAGCGATATGTCGTGGGTGCCCTATCGCCCGAAAGCGAAAATGCGTGCCCTTGATCACATCTATCCCGAGGGAATCCGCATCCCGAATTATTTCATCGGCAAGAACATCGTCCATCTCCCTACAGTCAAGACGCACATGTACACCACCACCACCGGCGCCATGAAAAACGCTTTCGGCGGGCTGCTCGGCAAGTACCGGCATTACACCCACACCTGGATCCACGAAACCCTGATCGACCTGCTTGCCATCCAGAAAGAGATCCACCCCGGCATATTCGCCGTGATGGACGGCACCACCGCGGGAACCGGCGCCGGGCCGCGCATGGTAAAGCCAATCGTCAAGAACATCATTTTAGCTTCATCCGATCAGGTCGCCGTTGATGCCGTTGCGGCGAAACTGATGGGATTCGATCCGCTTTCCATCAAATACATCCGTCTGGCCCATGAAGCGGGACTGGGAACCGGCGATCCTCGCGAGACCGAACTTGTCGGCGATGACGTTTCGCATGAAAACTGGCATTTCAAGGTGGGCTTTAATTCACACAGCTTTCTTGCATGGCTCGCATGGTACGGCCCGACAAAGGCGCTCCAAAAGCTCATTCTGCGTACTCCGTTGGTGATCATACCGACCCTCATCGGAGAGATCGAGCAGGACTGTCTCTACTGGCCGCTTAAATACCGGAAAATTGCTGCCCGCTGGCGTCGGGGAACCGAATGGGGAGCGCTGTTCCGGGAGTACCAAAACAAAGGGTATCTGAGTGCTTGATTCCGCAGGGTGGGCATCCGGACCACCCGGAGCGAAATGGGGAAGCTGCAGCCGGAGAAACCTGCTGTTTATTTTTGCATTTTCGACGGACGTATCTTATCATTAATCATTCAATAAAGCACCTGAACCTTTAGAGCGAGGCAGTGTCACCCTTCAGTGAGGTGTCGATGGAGCGAGTGCAGCACAGGTGAAGGCATAAAGTGATCCTGACTTGCCGCTACGCTCACGACATTGTCGGCATTGAAGTTTTCATCGAATAATGCATTTCAAAAAAGGAAAACCGCACATGGAAGGAAGCATCCCCGTCCTGTTCGTTGAAGGAAACTCCCTGGCGGAAGCCTGGGAAAAGTCCCTGATACGCCTCAATGAGAACGGATGTTCAATTAAAACCGAATACGACAAACCCGACGACCCGCCGAGCAAGGACTGTTCGATGACGATTGTCGTGCACGACCCCCTGGCGGAGCCGATGATCCATAAAGATCTTCCCGGCGGACTTGACGATCTGCAGGAGTATGTGCTTGAGGTTACCGAAGGCATAAAAGACCACCTCGTTCGAAATGCAGCGGATGATCCTGGGGACACACGGTGGGAATACACCTATCATCAACGGCTTTTTCAGTATTCGGTCCCCGGAGAAAATGAACGATACGACCAGATCCGCATGCTGGCAGATAAGCTCACCGCCACGCCTCACTCCCGACGCGCACAGGCCATCACCTGGAAAGTTTGGGAAGACAACATCTGTTATGATCCCGCCTGTCTGCAGAGTATCTGGTGCCGGTTGCTGAAACATGAGGACGAATGGTTCCTTAATACCAATGTCAGGTTCCGTTCGAACGACGCATATAAGGCGGCGTTCATGAACATGTTCGCGCTGGTCCGGCTTCAGCAGACCATCGCCGGCATGATTGCGCAGAAATCCGGTCTGAAGGTGAAACTGGGAAGGTACGTTCACCAGGCGGACAGCTATCATCTCTACGGCTCGTATTTCAAGGATTTCGAGGAACGGTTCCTCAAAGCGCTTGCAACAAGGTCGTTCGAAGACCGGACGTACCGTTATGAAGATGTCAAGTTCCTGATGGATGAATCAATCCCCATGATCCGGGAGAAAGCGGCGGGGATGGGAAGACGGGATTGACCGGAAGCGTATGCATTGCAGCGTCAGAAATGCTTGAGCGCCGCCTCTCCCAGCGGAAATACGTTAAACCCCATTTCATGAAGTTCCCGGTGATCAAGGATGTTCCGGCCGTCGAAGATAAACGCCGGTTTCTCCATGCCGTCGAATATCCGTTGATAATCGAGGGCTTTGTAGAGTTCCCATTCGGTCATGACGGCAATGGCATGCGCGCCGGCGGCCGCTTTGTAGGGATCTTCCGTAAAGGTAACCTGCGAGCGGCATCCGGCGAGATCCTTTTCCGCATTCTGCAGAGCCTGGGGATCGGTGATGACCACGTGTGCCTGCTCCTCCACGAGCTTGCGCGCCACATCGATCGCCGGGGACTCGCGCGTGTCGCCGGTATCGGCCTTGAACGCGAATCCGAACAGGGTGATCCGTTTCCCCGCGATCGTGTTGAACATGACCCGCAGCATGGTCTGCACGAACCGGCGTTTCTGGTAGTCGTTGATCGCCACGACGCTCTCCCAGTACGTGGCGACCTCGTGCAGGCCGTAGGTTTCGCAGATGTAGACCAGGTTGAGGATGTCCTTTTTGAAGCAGGAACCGCCGAAGCCCACGCTCGCCCGCAAAAACCGGTTCCCGATCCGGCTGTCCATGCCGATCGCCCGCCCCACTTCGTTGACATTCGCTTCAGTCTTCTCGCAGAGCGCGCTGATGCTGTTGATCGACGAGATACGCTGCGCCAGAAAGGCGTTTGCGGCGAGTTTCGAGAGTTCGGCGCTCCAGACATTGCTGGTCAGAATACGCTCGCGCGGCACCCAGTTTGCGTAAATCTCAACCAGCACATCGCGCGCCCCGATCCCCGTTTCGGTCTCATGCGAGCCGATCAATACCCGGTCGGGATGGTCGAGATCGTTCACCGCGGTCCCTTCGGCCAGAAATTCAGGGTTCGACAGCACCTCGCAATGGATTCCCTTGTCATTTGCGTCCAGGATACGCTCCATCGCACGGGCGGTGCGCACCGGCAGCGTGCTCTTTTCAACGATGATCTTGTCGGACTGCGCGACCCGAATGATATCGCGGGCCGTCTTTTCCCAGTACTGCAGATCGGCCGCTTTTCCGGCGCCGGCGCCGAATGTCTTGGTGGGGGTATTCACCGATACGAAAATCACCTCCGCCTCCCCGATCCCCCGCTCGATTTCCGTGGAAAAGAAAAGGTTACGGCCGCGGGCGATCTTGACAACTTCAAGAAGACCGGGCTCATAGATCGGCAATTGATCGGTGTTCCACGCGTCGATACGGCCGGGATTGACGTCGACCACCGTCACCCTGTACTGCGGACATCTGGCCGCGATCATCGCCATGGTCGGACCGCCGACGTACCCCGCCCCGATGCAAAGAATGTTCCTTGTAAAACGGGCTTTATTGCTCATTTAAACTTTCTCCTCGTATCCCCATCCACCCCGTCCCGGCGTTGTTTTACCCCCTCCCCCGTTAACGGGGGAAGGCTGGGGATGGGGGCGAATGGTCATCTCTATCGAATAGCAAATATACCATGATTCTCCCCTATCGAACAGCATCAACAGCTTCAAAAACAATGTCCGCCAGACCGGCACGGACCGCATTGATCTGCGAACGGTCGTGACGGCGCCGTGGAAAGGTATGGTTGGAGAGCAGCATGATCGCCGCTTTCCTCATCGGGTCGATGACCATCGAACAACCGGTAAAGCCGGTTTTCCCGAAGGTGACATCGCTGCACCGTCCGCCCATGAACGACTGCGTTTTGAGCTCCCATCCGCAGCCCGTGCAGCCGTTGCCCGATGCCGCAAGCGCGTTGGTGTGCATCAGACCGACGGTTTCCGGGGAAAAGAACCGCCTCCCCCCGGTAATTCCTCCGTCGAGCAGCATCGCGGCGAACTTCAACAGGTCCGGTGCGGTCGAGAAAAGTCCCGCGGAACCTACGACGCGGGGCCGCAGCGCGAACGCGCTCTCATCGTGCACCTCGGCGCAGACGACGCGGCCCCTCCAGGGATCGTACTCCGTGGGCGCCACCGTTCCCGCGGAGAATCGCCCGGGATGAAAAGTCGTCCGGTTCATTCCGAGGGGTTTGAAGAAGTAAACGTCCGCCGCCTCATCGAGCGGTTGACCGGTCAGTCGTTCCAGCACCAGCCCGAGAAGGATGCTCGTCGCATTCGCATATGAGAAGACGGTTCCCGGCTCGGAGCGCAGGGGAGCCGAAAGTATTTTCTTGAACAGGGCATCGCCGCCCGGATGCTTGAAAGAGGAGAGCCGGAACCCGAAATCGAGCGTATGGGTCAACAGGTGACGGATGGTGATTGCCTGACGATAATCGCCGCTGAACTCCGGAACCGTGTCGATCAGGCGGTCGTCGAGGTTGAACTCCCCCTGTTCGATCAGCTTGAGTGCAAGCGCGGAAACGGGCAGTGATTTCGTGATCGACGCGACATCGTAGACCGTCTCCTCACCAACGGATTCGGAACCAGGTTCATAGGTGAAATTCCCGGACGTACCGCACCACTGCCGACCGGCGGCAATCACCCCCGCCGAACATCCGGGAAAAATCCGGCGGCTGATCGCGTCTTCGAGGAATGCCGACACCTTCGCTATCAAACGATCTCCCTTCCCCGTGCTTGCAGACAATGTCATTTACTAGTATTTTCGATACAAAATACCTCAATCCGACTTCCGGGGGAATAGATGCTTGAAAACCTCGAACCGAAACCCGTCTGGAAATACTTCGAACAATTTTGCGCGATTCCGCACCCGTCGGGTCACGAACACGATGCGGCAACGTATGTGCTGAATCTCGCGTCAAAGCTCGGCCTCACGGCGATTTCCGACAATGTCGGCAATGTGCTGATCCGCAAGAAAGGTATCGGGCCGTCGGCCAACCGCAGCACCGTCATCCTTCAAAGCCATCTCGATATGGTGCCGCAGAAAAACGCCGCCACCACACACGACTTCACCAAAGACCCGATCCGCCCTTTTATCGACGGCGAATGGGTGAAGGCACGCGGCACCACCCTCGGAGCGGACAACGGCATCGGGGTCGCCATCACCTGCGCGGTGCTTGAAAGCACGGCCATCCGGCACGGCCCCATCGAGGCGCTCTTTACCGTTGATGAAGAGCGGGGCATGACCGGCGCGTTCGGGCTTGCCGAGGATTTTTTAACGGGCCGCACGCTCATCAATCTCGACACCGAAAACGAAGATGAAATCTGCATCGGTTGCGCCGGAGGAACCGATATTATCGCCACCCTCCCCGCACACTACGCTGTCGTCGAAGACAACAGGACTGCATTGTCAATAATTATAAGCGGCCTGCGCGGAGGCCACTCGGGAATGGAGATCCATCTCGGGCGGGGCAATGCGCTCAAGCTGATGGCCCGGCTGCTTGCCGGGCTTGCCGGAACATTCGATCTGCAGATCACCACGCTGCATGGCGGTTCAGCCCGTAACGCCATCCCGCGCGAAGCGTTCGCCACGGTCACCGTACCGAAGCGGCAGTCGGCCGGATTTGCCGCTGCCGTTGCCGCCGTCGGGAAGGACGTCGCACGGGAACTTTCCGGAACCGACCCCGGATTCCGTATTGCTGTTTCGGAAATCTCCCTCCCGCCGTCGGTGATCGACCCCGCCGGCCGCAAACGCCTTCTCACCGCCCTCACCGAGTGCCCCAGCGGCGTTCTCCGGATGAGCGAAAAAATGCCCGGCGTTGTCGAAACATCAAATAATCTCGCGATCGTCACCGCAGGCAGGGATACGTTCCGTATCGACTGCATGCTGCGCAGCTCCTCGGAACAGGACCTCAATGATTTACAGAAGCGTGTCTCCGGACTTTTTTCCGACTGTGAAGCGCGGGTCGCCGTCGGCGGCCATTTCCCCGGCTGGCAGCCGGTTCCCGATTCGGCGCTGCTTGCCGCCATGAAGGAGGTATATCAGACCATCCATAAGAAAGCTCCGAAGATCGTCGCGGTCCATGCCGGACTTGAGTGCGGGATCATCGGCGCACGGTTCCCCGGAATGGAAATGATCTCCTGCGGCCCGACGATCCGCTGCGCCCACAGCCCCGACGAACAGATGCATATCCCCTCGGTCGAACGGTTCTGGAGATGCCTGGTTGCGGGATTGGAGAGGGTGTGAAGGGAATAAGGTGCGGCGGAGAAGAACAGTATAGGAACCGGTGACCGCGAGATCAAGGAACGGGTATCTATCCGGCAAGGATATGATTCTGAACCGGAAAGCACTGTTTTTCAACCAACTTCCGATCGCTTGCAGTCATGAGGGGGATATTCCGATGCGTCGAACCATTTCCTGTGTAAATTTCTTCTTCAGGAAGCGCTTGTTGCCGCTGGTTTCAATGCTGCCCGCTGTTGTAACCGTTCTTCCCCATGCCGCTCCCATTGCCGACGGCAAGGCGAAGTTCCTCGGAAACATCTCCCCCCTGTGGGGTTCCGTTCCCGCGACCTTCAACGAGTACTGGAACCAGGTAACTCCCGAAAACTCGGGTAAATGGCTTTATGTTGAAAGAAGACGGGATACGATGAGATGGAGTCTTGACACATCGTATTTCTACGCAAAAGACAACGGCATGCCCTTCAAGCAGCATACCTTCCTCTGGGGAAACCAGCGACCTTCATGGATCGATTCTCTCACGCCGGAGGAGCAGCGTGAAGAGGTTGAGGAGTGGATACAACTGTTCGGCGAACACTACCCTGATGTCGATTTCATCGATGTGGTAAACGAACCGATCAACAATCCGGCGCCCTACCGCGAGGCGCTCGGCGGCGAGGGGGAGACTGGCTGGGACTGGATCGTCTGGGCATACGAAAAAGCGCGGCAGTACTGCCCGAACGCCAGGCTGCTGATCAACGAATTCAACCTCGTCAACAATGCGGCGATCGTCGATCGTTATCTGGAGATCATCAAGCTGCTGCAGGAGAGGGGCCTGATCCACGGCATCGGCATTCAATCGCATTACTGGAGCCTTGAGGAGACGGCATTTTCGCCCGACATAATAAGGAGCACCCTCGACCGGCTCGCCGAAACCGGCCTGCAGCTTTACCCGTCTGAACTGGACATCAGGGGCGACGACACGACGCAGCTCATGAATTATCGGAAAATCTTCCCGGCGTACTGGGAACACCCCGCCGTCGCCGGGATCACGCTCTGGGGGTGGATCGAGGATGCGACCTGGGAAGATTCGACCTATCTGCTCCATAAAGACGGCACCGAGCGACCGGCGCTGGCATGGCTGCGGAAATATGTGACGGGTGAGATAGGATCCGTTCAAGGGAACGGTTCAATCAAGAATTCGGGCGGTCCCATCACGGTCCAAAGCGGCCCCGACGGTTCGCTGCGGCTGCGCCTCGACCGGCACGCCGCCCTTTCATTGCGAATCGTTGACCTCCGGGGAAGGACAATAGTGCCGATGAAAAGCCTTTCCTTCCCAGCCGGCACTCACGACCTCTTCACAGCGGCCTTGAAAGCGCCTGCCGGAATATGCATTGTCATTGTGGAGGCCGGCGGCGCAGCGGAACGATACGTGTGGGTGCGGCCGGGAGCGGAGTAGCGCAGGCGCACCCCCTCCCCCTACGCGCCGACGTAACGGTTACCCTATCGGAGTCAATACGGCGTTCGGCATCATTACTCTTCCCGCAGATTCCGCAGTCCGTCGATACCAATTCGATACCGATACCGATGCCGACCCCGATTCGCGGCCCCCCGGCCCCCCGGTTGAACGCCCCTATTGCCACACCGCCATGCGCGTCGTTACGGCGGTTGTTGTCCGGATTCTGATCAGATAGCGCCCCGCAGGTATTCTCCCGCCGCTTATCCTGCAGCCGTCCCACCGGAATGAGGTGCAGTTCGCCGGAATCCTTCTCAGCCGGTAAATGCATCGCCCCTGAAGATCGTACACCAAGATTTCCCTGATCCAGTTTCCCTTCCCGGACAATATGGTCAGAATGTTGTTGAACAGCCGGATCGTTATATCCCTGCTGATGATATCCTTCCCCGTCACCCGCTCGTTTTCGATCGGCATTATTATTCTATATCCGCTGCTGTCAACCCCCCTTGACGTGTTCGCCTGCGATACAATGCCGTACGCATCCATCTCCGCCGCCGGTTCATACGCCAGGAATGCCGTATAGTCACTGAGCACCTGATACGCCAGCGACAGCTCGATAATCCGCGCCTTGTTCGTGGTCGCGGATCCTTCCTCGATGCGCATCTGCCGTATCATCTGACGCGCCCATACCTGCGGGATCATGCTGTTGGCGTTGCTTTGCACGGCAAGGGTAATCTCCCTGCTGAAGGTGACCGTCTCGCCGTCGCGGTGCCCGCTAATGGTGACCGTGCGGCTGCCGCCGGCGCTGTACGTGCCGTAAATAACCACGGGACACCCCCGGTAAAGCCGATTCCCGAGCGGCATGAGCACATTTTCCGGCACGCTTCCGCTGAAACCGATCGTCAGATCCTGCAGTTGCGGCGACTCCATCTTGTTCCAGGCATCGTTGACAAAGAGTTCCACCGATTCATTTTCCGTTACCTCCGAAGCGTAGCCGTTGCCCACTCTGGCCGACTCTTCGAGAAAATAGCGGTTGAGATTGTTTCCCGCGCCGAAGGTAAATACCGTCGGGTGGGAAGGATGCGTGCGTATCGCATCGAATATCGCGCTCTCGTTGGAGATAAACCCATCGGTGAGAAAAATGAAATACCGGTCAAGTTCTCCGACGGTTTCAGAGGAAAGCGCCGCCTGCACTCCCGCCAGAAGATTGGTGCCGCCGCTCGCCGACAGTCCGCTCACGAATGTTTTCGCTTTCGTCAGATTCTCCGGAGTGACCGGCACCGACGCTCCATTCTCAAAACACCAGGTAACCGTTGTGTTGAACGAGAGCAGGGTAAAACGGTCGGTTGTCCGGAGCCTGTCGAGAATCATTGATGCGATCTCCTTCTCCTTCCGGATAGGCCATCCTGATTGCGATCCGGAGATATCGATCAGCAGTACGATTTCCATGGGGGAGCGTTCCTTTGCCCCTAAAAGGCCGGTATCGGGGAAAATGGTGCAGAAGAAATACCCCGCCGGCATTTGATCTGCATCAAAACATGATGCCACGGAAAAGTCCTGCGTGGCCTGCGAACGGCTGAAGCGCAGTACAAAGTCCTTGTTGGGATAGGTTGCGACCTGCTGAAGCAGTGCACCCGCTCCATAGGGCATATCCAGCACTACTGCCTCGTCAATCACTCCACGTTCGATCAGCACCGGTTTCACGTCGCTGATCTGCGATACTGAAAGCGGATGCGTCGGCGACTGCAGGTCGGTGATCGGAAATCCCGTCTGCAACAGAACGTTGATCTGCAGCGTCTGGCCGTTGCGGTCGGGCGAAGGATTCCACAACCGGCCCGACGATCCCACCGGATCCGCGCCCTGGCTCTGATACCGCTCGGCAACCATGGTCGGAATCGACAGCTCATAGGCGCCGTTGTTGAATTTCAGCGGCATGGTCAGTTTGATCTTTATGCGCGCCGTGTCACCTTCCGCGATATTCGCCAGATGCTGCACAAACACGTTCGGCCTGCTCTGCAGCAGCATGGCCGCGGTTCCGCCCGCGGCAACCACCGAGTCGTAAATCGTCTGCGCCTGCGCCTTTTCAAAAATTTTCGCGGTATAGATACTGTCGCGATACTTCATCTCCATCGCATGAACACTTGCATCATCGGGCAGCGGGAAAATGTAGGCGATATCGTCGATCTTGCCGAAATCATTAACGAACATCTGGAACAGCGTCACCTGAGCGAGCCCGTCGGTGACAATGACATTGTAGGTCGATCTGCTTGGAGAAAGCGTGGCCGCCCTTCCCAGCGCCGTGTCGCTGATCACGCATACCGGCCCCTTGATCGAATCAACCGGAACATACACCGACCGCGCAAAAACCGATACTGCCGCTATAAAGATGGCTAATCCAACGATCCTGCCGCGAGACCATTTCATAGGGTCCTCCTTTAAGGGTGAATTGAGTAAAGCGGATATTCTTCTGTTACCTATAATTTACCATTTTTAAATGGAAAAGGAGCTTGAAGGAGAAAATTTCCGTATTCCAGAGAATACGGGGAGCGGGCGCCGCAGGCGGGTACATTCCGTCCTTTAACATAGCGCCCTCCATAGCGGGGCGGCACGTAAGCCCGGGAGGCGGTTGCCTCGATACCTGCAGCGCATTCACTCGGCAACCGAACGCGGGAACACGCTCGTCGAGTGATTGCCGGAAGCGATCGTATCGAGACGAGCGAAAGCGGGCGGCCCACCCGCTTCAGTAAAATTGATATTGTCAGAATGGAAAGTTGAGATCGGGAATATATGGAAATAATTATTTTTATTCATGAAGGGGATATTACCCTGCGGTTTTCCACATCCCTTTAACGGAGACCTGTATGAGAGAAATAAAAATTACCGATGACATCTTCTGGGTCGGCGTCAACGACCGGACAACCGATCTTTTCGAAGGTTTATGGCCTATTGAGACTACGGGAATATCCTACAACTCATACGCCATAAAAGACCAAAAGAACGTCCTGATCGATCTGGCAAAGGCTTTTAAAACGGATGATTATTTCGATCAGATTTCAAACATTTTTCCGTTTGCCGATATCAATTACATAATTCTGAATCACATGGAACCCGACCACACCGGAGTCATAAAAACCCTGAGAATGCTCTCTCCAAGGGCTGAAATCGTCTGCACTCCAAAGGCCGTGCCGCTGCTCAAGGATTACTACGGCATCACTGAGGGAATAAGGCCGGTTAACGACGGTGAGACTCTCGATATCGGCAGCAGAACAATTTCATTTCATCACGTTCCGTTCGTGCACTGGCCCGAAACCATGGTTACCTACGATCCGAAAACGAAAGTCCTGTTTTCCTGTGACGCATTCGGAGGATACGGGGCCCTGCAGGGCGCACTGTTCGATGACGAATATCCCAATATGGTTTTCTATGAAAAAGAATCCCTGCGCTATTACGCCAATATCGTGGCGAAATTCGCGACCCCGGTCCTCAATGCCATAAAGAAACTCTCTTCAATCGAAATAGCATGTATCGCTCCGTCGCACGGCCTCGTCTGGAGAAAATCCCCCGCGAGAATAGTCGAACTCTACCGCACGTGGGCGGAATACGGGACGACCGGCGGAGAAAAAGGGGTAACGCTTCTTTACGGTTCAATGTACGGAAATACCGAAATCATGATGAACGCGGTCGCGGAAGGCATCTCATCCGCCGGCGTATGCCCCGAAATCTTCGACGTCGCCCGCAATCACCCCTCCTACATGCTTCCCGCACTGCTTGTAAACAAAGGCGTCGCCGTGGGAGCTCCCACCTATGAAGTGTCGCTGTTCCCCTATATGCGGAATATCCTCGAAAAAACGGCGCTCAAAAACATCAAAAACAAAAAAGCCGTTTACTTCGGGAGTTACGGCTGGAGCAAAGGCGCCCTTAAAAAGACAAGGGAACTTACCGAACCGCTGGACTGGCAATTTATAGGAGATCTGGAATTCGCCGGAGGCGCGGATTCATTCGCCGTCAAAAAAGGATTCGAACTCGGCAGGCTCATCGCCGAAGCGGCGTCAAGGTGAGGCGGGGAAAATGAAGAACCCTTTTTCTTTTAGTGTTTGAGTGACGGAATTTCACAAGCGATGGTACGTTTATGGATCGGTTGTATTTTTAGGAAGCAGCCCAATATATAGGCAAATGATCATTTCCTGCCGGGCATCTCGATACGCTTCCCACTCGATGCCCGTTTTTACGCTTGCCGAGTGCCCGAAGGGTGTATCGAGGTGAGCGAAAGGCAAAATGCCTGAATTCATGGCTGAACCCTATTTTTATTACTTTTATCTTTTACCCGGATTGAGCGATTAAAACGCTGCTTTGCAGACTCCTTTGCGCTGATGCTGCTGATGCCGGTAACTATGCCGCTGCAAAAGCGGCATAGTGGAAACGGTGTAAAGCACCGGAGACCTCTTCCCCTACCCCGCTACCCCGAAACCGTAGCAGTGATAAGCCGGCGCTGCAGCACGGCACGGGGGTTCAGGGGGCCGTTGCTTTTACCTCCCGACTAAAATGCCTTAAAAAAGACTAAAGTTTTCCCTGAAAAAACCGATAAATTAATTGGGGAAGTTGTAGAGTTTTGGACACATCAAGGGAGGTTTACCATGCAAATAGGTGGCACGGGCAACGTACATTATGCATCCGGCGTGCAAAAAACGTCGAATGCGCTGAAAAAAAGCAATCGTGAGCTGCGGAAAATCCTGGAGCGTCTCTCAACCGCGCAGCGGATAAACCGCGCCTCCGACGATGCCGCCGGTCTGGGAATATCCGAACAACTGCGCAGCAACATCAGAGGTTTCAAGATGGCTTCGCAGAATGTTCAGGATGCGACGGCCGCACTGAACATCGCCGACGGTTCGGCAAACGAAATCGCCGATATGCTCCAACGGCAGCGTGAACTGGCAACAGCTTCGCGCAACAGCACGCTCACCGACGCCGACCGTCAATCGCTCGACGCGGAGTACCAGGCACTGACGCAGGAAATCGACCGTCTGGCGCAGGGAACAAATTACAACCGGCAGAATACCTCCAACGGCACCGATCTTGCATCAGGTACGGCATCGGTTCAGGCCGGGGCCGGAGCGGGCGATCAAATCACCCTGCCGCAGATCGATTTTACAACGGCTGCTTCCGGCATTGCCGGTACCTCAATCGCCACCGCGGCGGATGCGCAGACCGCCATGACCGGCATCGATGGCGCTTTACAGTCGCTCAATGAACAGCGCGCCGCCGTCGGCGCCACGATCAACCGGTTCACCTCAACCGTCAACAACCTCTCGGTGGCCATGATCAATACGCAGGCGGCCGAATCGGTTTTGCGCGACCAGGAAATGGCGGAGGGGATTGCCGAATTAACGCGGCAGCAACTGCTGCGGGAGGGCGGACTGGCGGCATTCCGGCGGTTCAACGAGTTCAGCCGGAATCATATCATGGGAATTCTCAGGTAGCGCGTCGTGGTCGGCGGTCATTAACGACAGGATTTCCATGAACACATCGCAAACCGATCCGACGCAGGTCTATCTACGCATGCAGATCGGAACAGCTTCGCATCAACGGCTTGTCTGCATGCTGCACGAACAGTGCAGCCTGCAGCTCCGTCAGGCACTGGAGATTGACCCGTCACTGCGCCGCCCGCCGCTCGACCGGGTGCAGAACATGCTCGTACTCCTGCAGCGGTCCCTCAAACCCGCCGACGCCACCGCAAAGGGGCTCTTTCATCTTTACGACTACTGTTACTGCCTTCTGGAGCACGATACCGCGACCGAATTGATCCATGCCCGCGGCATTATCGATACACTCCGACAAACCTTCGATCAGCTCCGGAGGCATCCATAGCCTGCAGTCACGTTGCAAAGTGCCCGCACCAACGCCTCCACCGCGAAACCCGATTTCATCATTTTTTATTCGTGGGAAAATACCGCTTCCGGATTTTCATCAACTCGAAAGGCACGGCAATCGCATAGTGCCAGCGCAGGCGGGAGCCTTTCCGCTCGTCCCATTCACGCAGGGGAAATTCAACGACGCTCCCGAGCGTCGTCAGGCGGCCGTACCGTACGATCATCCGGGCGAGCAACTCCACGTCGAAAAGCCACCTGCCGACAAACGGTTCGCTAAACAACGTCCGCGCCGTGTCGGCGCGCAGCAGTTTGGCTCCGCACTGGGTATCGTACACCGGGAGGTCGAGAAGCATGCTTGAAAAAGTTGAAAATATCCTGCCGAGGTAATGGCGCACGGTGGTGCGCACGATCCGCACACCCATGTGGCGGAAACGCGAACCCATCACGAACCGGCACCGTTTCTTCCGGTTGAAAACGGAGGTGAAGCCGTTGATCGCCGAAAGTGGTGTTGACAGATCAGCATCGAAGTATCCGATCAGATCGAACGGCCCGTTTTCGAGCGATTCAAGAACGCCGCGGCGCACCGCTTCGGCCTTGCCCCGGTTGGATCCGATGACGATCAAACGCGATCGTTCCCGGTGACCGGTTACGAATCCCTCCAGCAGCGCATTGGTTCCGTCGGTGCTCCCGTCATCGACAAAGCAGAAATCGACGTTCTTCTCCGCAGTGCAGAAGCGGTGGAAGGCGTCAAGGTTCAACCGCGCCGCCTCGTTGTAACAGGGTATGATTATGCAGCTTTTCTGCATAGCGCAAATACCGACAATCCCCACGCCTGTATACCGCAGCGCCGGAGAAAGGCTCCGATCCGATAATCAAAAACAAGCATTCCTTCCATAAGATCCCCGGTCAACCGCCCGGTCTTCCCATGCCTCACCAGATCGCTCTGCGGCGGCGCCGCAGAAGGAAACAGTTTCTCGCCGACGACCCGAAGGGCCCGGGGAACAAGGAGCGATGAGAAAAAATAGCCGCTTTTTTCTATGGACAATCCGGACCGCCGTACGATTCGACAGAGAGCACTGCGTGCATAGCGGCGGTAATGTCTGAGAAATTCGTCGTGCGAAGAAAACAGCCACTGAAATGCCGGTACCGTCACGAGAAAGGTCGCGGCGCCGTCCACCGGCAGCACGTTGAGCAGCTCCCTCATGAATCGACGTTCGTCGGGCACATGTTCGAGTACGTCGAGCAGCAGCACGTGCGAAACGGAGCCCTTGACGGCTGCCGCAGCCTCGGCGAGCGATCGGAACAGCGTCACCGATTGAGACGATTCGGTTGTCGACTCCTCATCCAGCGCGGTATCCACGCCCAGAAAACGGGCGCCGGGAAAACGGGCGCTTAAACGTTTTATAACAAAGGCATCGCCGGAGCCGATGTCGGCGACAATGGAGCCGGGACGGATGCGACAACCGGGGGATGACAGGAGATCAACGATAACCCTCAGTCGTGCCCGTTCCCACGGATGACGTAAGCCGCTCCGCCATTGTCGGGATTCAACAAAATCCATGCAGCAATAATACCATGATGACCGGCCAAGCGGCAACGGAACGTTTTTTATCCGTATATTTTTTATTGCCGCCGCCTTACGGACATGCGATAATGGAGCATGGAAGAGGGGTCGGGATGAAACGTTTTCGACCGGCGCGCGTCGCGGTTATCGCATCGTGTCTGATGCTTTACGGCCTTATTTTCATTCACTTCACCGCTCCCCTCGCTGCCCGTTTCGACAAAGCCGTCATTTCAGGCTGCGCCGACGCACATGTCTTTATCTGGAACATTCATACCTTTACCGGGCTGGTACGCAGCGGCAGGAATCCTTTTTATACCGACGACGTTTGCCACCCCCACGGTGTCTGGCTCGTCATGCACACGTATGCACCCGTCACCGGCCTCATCAACCTTTTCATCAACAATCCGGCGTTGACGCTGAACCTGTTTGTCTTTCTCAATTTCATTCTCTCCGCGGCGGGGGCGATGCTCCTCTGTTATTCGTTCGTACCTCATTTATGCTGTGCATTCCTAGGCGGCTTCGTCTTCGCGTTCTGCCCGTTTAAAATGACGCATTTATTTGCCGGACACTACAATCTTATCATGACGGCCCCCATCCCTTTTTATGTTTTTTTCCTGAGGAGATGTTTCCGCCCTTCCGTTGGTCCGCCGGGGGTAACGGCGTTCGACCGGCGCTATCTCCCCCATTGCATCGGACTCCTTCTGTTCGAATTCGCCTGTGACTATTACCTTACCTATTATCTCCTGCTCTTTACGGCAGGCTATGTCGCCTATTGTCGATTCAACCCCCGGGCATGGATCGGGAAAAGAATCTTCGCCGTTTCGGTAATTGCAATCGCCGCAAGCATGATCGGGGTTGGAATTCTGGAACTGGCCGGGGTCGGCCGCAACGGCCTGTACACGAGCGCCGACCTGATAAGCTATTTCGTTCCTTCGGCATACTCCCGGCTGTTCGGAGGTTCCTGTGTCAATTACCTGCGTTCGGAAATCATCAAAGGGGGCTCTCTCGAAAACATCACCGAAACGGGCATCGCCCTGATCATTCTTTTCGCTCTTTTCATGGCATTCGATTTCCGCCGCAATTACAGTCCCGCCGCGAAAGAGGCCGCATTCATGACGCTTTTTTTCTTCGTGATAGCCACGCCGGTGGTGAATTTCGCCGGCAGACCGTTCGCCGTGCTTCCGTCGGTCTTCCTGCACTATATCCCCTTCGTTAATAATTTCAGGGTCGCCTCGCGGATAACGATAATGATCATGCTGTTCCTGCCGATGATGAGCCTGTCGTTTCTGCACCGGCACTGCTTCGTGCCGGGAAGGAAAATAACGGCGTATGCCGTTGCCGGGCTTGTCTTCGTTTCCCTCTACCTGCAGTACCTTCCCGCCCCTTTTCCGCTGCTTTCGATCGATGAGGTCCCGGCCGTCTACCGGAGGCTCGCTTTACGTGGGGAGGGAACGCTGCTCGAACTTCCCTTCGGCATCGAATCGGGAACCAACCTCAATCTCGGAGAGGTCAAAACGCTGCAGATGGTATACCAGGCGACCCACCGGAAAAAAGTGCTCGGCGGCTACATCTCGCGCCTGCCCGCCTCATTACCCGAGTTCTATGCGGGGTACCCCTTCCTGTCAACGCTGCTCGATCTGATGCGCACCGGCCGACGGAACGCGCCGTCCCCCCTTCCGGCGGACATCGAAACATTTCTGCACGATTTTCACGTGCGGCACGTCATCGTCAACCCCGGATATGAGAAGAGCGCCGCGGGCGAATATGCGCTCAATGCGATAAAGACATTCACGACAGAGCGTACGCTGATCGACGGGTACACCTATCTCGCATTGCGGCCAGTACAGGGCAATCACCATCCGTCGGCATTCAAGCCGAATCGCGGCGGAATCAAATCTTCGCCGGCACGACATCGCCGGATTCCCCTGAAGCACCTGATTAACTGGAAGCGCCCGCGCCTGAGAAAAGGACCCATGCGCGAACTGCAGACCGCCCGCAACGCTCTCGACAAGGCGCAATCAGCCGGAGCCGACACCGCTGCGCCGATGCTCTATTTCCCGGCGCGGCGCCTGCTCGAAAAATCGCGGAAGGAGATCAGGGTGCAGCATGAAACGCTTCCCTTCATGCGGGATTTTTCGACGGCGAAGATGCTGCTCGATTCCGCGCTGATCTTCGCGGAACGATCGATCGAACATGCGCGCAACGAAATTGCCTCGCATTAGCGGCTCCGTATCACCGAGGGTCCCATCAATTATCACCTAAATCGAGCGATTCTCCTTTTTAGGTATCAGTTAATTAACCCGGGGAAAAACGAAATGTGACCGTCATCACAGACTTTTCCGCAGCAACGAATTATTTTAAATCCAGACGGTTACCTCACGGACGCTATTTCAAAAGGATCTCCATGCTTTTCGGCAACGAAGCCCCCTTTCCCGACAATCAGGTATGCAAACTCTGCGTCACCAGACCGTGCAAGCGGCTTTTTTGCGGCAGGGTTTATCCGGGAAAGATGATCGCCGTCCACCACAGTGAATTTTTGTCCTGGCCCTGCCATACCCCGAACCTCAAACCGACGCAGGAAGGAAGCGGTGAAGAAGCGGCGCTTACCGACGAGATCGTTGTAATGACCGGAAAGGTAACCGTGACGAATCCCCGCTGGGAGCATATGGACCAAGGCAAAAAGGATAATTCCGCTGATAAAGCCGTGTTCGGGGATACGGTTCTTCTGATGGCGGATATTAAAAATTTTCCCGACGGCGGGCCGGTTTCCTTCGATATCTACGACATTTCAATGAGTCCGCCGCAGCGTGTTGATACGATAAAAGGCAGTAATGAAAATGGCGTGGGAAAAGGTGAGTGGGTGGTAACGGACAAAAGCGGAAAAGAGGCCGGTCAGCAACTTGCGTTTGAGGCTATAGTACGAAGTAAGGCAAGTGAAAGAGCCCCGCTGGAGTTGTCCGAATTACCGGAATTTCATCTGTCCTACTGAACGCCAACGGGTGCGATTATGCGACGGCAAATAACCATATTGTTGATTTTTCTCGTAGCTGTCTGTTCCTTCAAGGTTGACCCCGCGCCTCCCCCGGCGAAAATTTTCAAGGGAACGATCAACGACAGATACACGGTGACCATGATGCTGCAATTCCGGAACGGTCATCTGACGGGGGCGTATTATTACGGGGAAAAGGCCGGCGGCCTTCTTCCGCTGTTCGGAAGAACGTCCGGCGATTCCATCATCATCGATGAATACGTGGCCGAGCTGAACGGGACGTTTTCAGGCCGTTTCAAACCCGACACGTCGCGGATCTCCGGAACATGGAAAAACAGCGCGGACACGAAACGATTCCGGTTCCAAATTTCATATGTAAAAGATACCGCACTCGCGCCGTTGATTCCGACCGGTTCCTTCACCTATTCCGCGCTCGCGCAGAATACCGTCGGCGATAACTATTCCATAACGCAGTACGCCTTTAATGTCTCGATAAGCGATTCTTCAGGCACTACCTATCGCTGCATAATCCGGCGGAACGGGCTGGGAGCGATGGAAGGAGAGTCCGTAGAGGATACCCTGGAGAATTTGAATGTCGATTATCGGATAATAACCGGTACGGCCGACGAACAGTCGATCATAGAATCGTTCGGGACCGGATCGATTACCATGGCGCTTCTTCCGACCGACGATGTACTGGTGAACGGCCTCGTTCATAAACGCGACCGATGAGCACCTGACCACCCTGGTTCCCTCGACGTCCCGAAGGATGCACCGGCGGGGCGGTCCGCGCCCGGGTCCGCAGCGGCGGAGGGAGCATAAAGGAGAATAGAATGGCCAAAAAAGTGGAATACTCGCAAGAGCTCAAGGACGAATACCGGCGGCTGTTTGACACATGCGTTATCAAAGAAAACAAAGTGGCGGCGGCCGACGGGATCATCGAAAAGATGCAGGGCAACAAAGCCAGGTACGATTCGATCGAGCAGGACCTCGGAATTCCCTGGTATGTCGTCGCGGCAATTCACCAGATGGAATCAGGCATGAGTTTCAGCCGTCACCTCCATAACGGCGATCCGCTTACCGCGCGGACCGTCCACGTTCCGAAAGGGCGGCCGTTGACTCCGGATCCTCCCTATACGTGGGAATACAGCGCCAACGACGTACTGAAATACAAATTAATGGACAAATGGACCGACTGGTCCATCGAAGGAGTCCTCTTCAAACTGGAAGGGTACAACGGATGGGGGTACCGGTTATATCATCCCGACGTATTGTCGGCATATCTGTGGAGTTCCTCCAACCATCACACATCAGGCAGGTATGTTGCGGACGGCAAATGGTCGCAAACGGCAATATCGAAACGGTGCGGCGCTGCCGTGATTCTTCGGAGAATGGTTGACGAACATATTATCACCATCGATGGCGCGAATGCGCATTCCGGCGCGAAGGGAGCTTACCTCTTTCCCGTTGATCTCGGGAAAACGCTCGAGCCGACCGCGGACAATGTCGGGGTGTTTCATCGGCATGTCGAGAAGGATCATGACGGCGGCTACTACCCGCTCGGCGCTAACACCACGTGGCACGGAGGCGTTCATCTCCGGGTTTCCCGGGGAAGCGCGGTGTGCGCCTGCGCCGACGGGGAGATCGTCGCCGCAAAACTCGGCGAAACAAAAGAGACCGCCTGCGGCCACTATGGAAGCATGAACTTCATTCTCCTCAGGCACACCGTTTCCGGAAGCTCCCTCAACCGGCAGTTCGGCGCCGACTCCAATGAGAAAAAATTCGACGACGCCGACCGGAAAGAGCTGTATTCGTTATACATGCATTTGAATGCCGAAAGCCTGGACGAGGCGTCCGGAAAATACCCGTGGCTCTCAGGCGATCCCGAATCCGGCGGCGGGGCGAATGCCGATCTCGTCGAATCGCTGAAAAGCGGCGAGGTCGTCAAAGTGGAAAATATCAAGGTACAGGCGGGGGATGCCTTGTGGTCCAGCGGCGAATACGGGTCCGATCCGGCGGAGCTCATCCATTGGGAGCTTTTCAGTCCGGAAAATCTGCTTCCGTCGTTCGTGCAGGCGGTCGATGACGATGAAGACACCAACATGGACTCTCAGAAGATATTCCGGCTGGTGGATCAGGACAGCGGCTGGTTCGACGACATGGAAAACCTCACCGCCGAAGAGGTCATCCGGTTTTACAAAAACGATCCGGAAGCGGCGACGCTGAGAAAACACAGCTGTAAATTCGTCAGTGAATGGGCGCTGAATCTCGATGTCGCCATTCCTCAGATGAAAGGACGATTCCTCACCATCGGCCTGAAAGACCGCATGGAACCGTACATGTGGTGGCCCCCGGCCAAAGTAAAGGGGGTCCAGCTCCCCGAATCGAAGCATGTCTGGCACTACAATCCCATACAGGCAATCGCCACCCTCGCCGGAACGAAGAAAAAAGTCCGCTATCTGGAGGTCGAAAATTCGTTGTTCCGTTTCGACAGCGTCGCCTTCCTGCCCGACGGGCATCGCGACGAGAAGGGCGCCGAAGAGCAGGAAAAGGTTTCGGGCATTCCCGTCCTGAAAGAGGTATTGCTCCACGCCGCGAAGAATCCCGGCAGGAAACTGCTCATCGCGGGCCATACCGATGCGAGCGGTTCCGACGACTACAATTTCAAGCTTTCCCTTAAACGGGCGCAGTCGGTGTACTATGTATTGATTAATGAGAAGGATACCTGGGCCCGGAACGCCGACGAAAAACACCATGACAAGGACATCCAGCATGTCCTGAAATGGGCCGCGGGGCGCAGGAAATGGAACTGCGATCCGGGCGACGTCGACGGCAAGATCGGGCCGAAGACAAAAGCCGCCATCAACAATTTCCGAAAAGCGGCGGGAATCAACGAAAGCGAATCATTTGACGTCGAGTCATGGAAGATTGTTTTCGATCTGTACCAGGAGGAACTGGAGCGGATCATGCAGACCGATGACGAAGCCAAAAACGCATTCGCCAAGCGCGGCGAACTTCAGTGGGCGTACGAGGGCGACAACCGGGTCGTGGGCTGCGGGGAACTCTTCCCCAAGGAGGAGGGCAAAAAGGAGTCGCAGGTCAACCGGCGCGTGGAAATACTGTTTTTCGATGCGGGCGACGTTCCGGAGTGCATGTGCGAGAACGGCGCCTGCACCAAGAAAAAATGCAGGATTTACAATAAAAACGAGATCATCCATATCCCGATTCCCCCCGAACCCGAACCGCCGGAGCCGGTGAAGGAGGATCCGTCGGAGTGGTTCGTGCCGTATCTGCCGGTCACGGGAAACAACAACATCACCATCTATCGGGATGGCGAAAGTTATTGCGCCGATTTGTATGATGCGATAAACGCAACGAAAAGCGGAGATGAAATCACCCTTCTCGGGCTCCATTTCGCAGGCCACTTTCACCTGAAGCGTCCTTCCGGAACCAAACCGAACAACTATGCGGACGCTGAGACGCTTCAGGATCTCCTTGCGAAAAAGAGCAAACTCGGCGTGAAAATTTACCTTCTTGTCAATGTGTTCTGGAAAAATGAGGGCGATATAATAAAAGACTACGAAAAATCGAGGAGAGATCTCGACCTCTGGACCTGGAAATTGCACCGGAACCCGGTGGATACGATAAAGGATATAATCACGGATAGCGGTCTTTTGGCCAAATACCTGAAATACACCTGCAACTTTTTCGAATACCTCAAAAATCACGGGGAAGGAAAAAATATCCATGCCTATTGCGATCTGCACAAGGGAATCGTCATGCACACCAACCATCAGAAAACAATCATCATCAACAGGAAAATCGCCTTTCTCGGCGGCATCGATCTCACCGATATCGACGGCGACCGGTTCGATACGCACGCGCATACGCCGAATAACCCGGTGAGAAATTACGATAAACCGGAGCGAAACTGGCATGATATCCATATGAAAATAGTCAAAGCGTCGGACGACGATCCGCCGTGCGGCGTCGATTTCGTTTACGCGAATTTCCTCGGAAGATACAACTACGGGTACCTTTACAACCCGGTAATGACGCCCGAAGATAAAATGCCCGAAGAACTCACGGGTGTTCAGCTCAATCCCGATATACCCCAGATGCGAAACGGTGACGTGAGCCTTGAAAAAGCGGAAAACGTGGAGAAGCTCCTCGTCGACGGAAGGGATACCAAAGATTACGTTCAACCGGGCGAATTGGGGTATGTCTATCCCGAGAATGCCGATGATCAGAAGCTCACCTACCCGGTAGTACAGATCGTACGGTCGATGCCGTCGGGAAACGACGACAACTACCGCGATAACCAGAAACCGGATTGGAACAAAAATACCGAAGTGACGGATTACGAGTGTTCCGCGCGCGACACCTACATTCATGCGATCAAGGCGGCGGACAAATTCATTTACCTCGAAAACCAGTGGGTCGCGGACGAACGGATCTGGGAGGCGCTGGATCAGAAAGCCGAGGAGAAAAAGGATGATCCGGATTTCAGGATAACGCTCGTCATTCCGAAAAAGTTTCTCACCGCCGCCGGCTATGGACGCGACCAGGATAAAAACCTCGATGATGAGGTAGAGGGGCTTCACGAAAAACTGGGTGAACGCTTCGGCCTGTTCAGCATACTTCAACCGGCCGGACAACATGATAAAAAGGCGACCCACGAGCATTATAAGGTTCCCCAATGCGTCTGGGAATACATGTACGTTCATTCAAAGATCATGATCGTCGACGACGTCTGGGTACTGATCGGGTCGGCGAACGCGGGAGGCATTTCATTGACGGGAACGGGATTCAAGAGCGAGCCCGACGCCGAGCTCTCCGCCGCGATTCTTGATAAAAGGCAGAACTCGATCGTCACGGCGTTCAGAAAGGAACTGCTCGCAGAACATCTCGGTTCGGATTTCGGCGACTTCAAGAGCTGTCACGACGAGATGCGGAAACAGGCAATCAACCACAACTACGACGCGGAAAAAGAGAAAAAGGTTCATTTCAACGTCCTGTATTTTCCGCTGGTGAACAGAGTATCGTCGGGCAAGTGGAAATATCTCGACTGGCGGATCCTCTCGAAACAGGCCGAAATGCGCAAAGAAACTCCCAATGGGATGAATCAAACATACTATAACCTGAGCGGCCCGCTTACCGTGCTTCACATGCTGGCATCAATGAACGGCTCCCGTTATAAAAAATTGGCGAACGACATCTTTTTCAACGCCAGATCCGAGGACTGCGATATCGACGTCTCCAATTCGGAGACCGACCTGCTCGATGAGCAGATTCCTCCGGATTTCCCAATACTGGAAATCGACTGGATGCTCGGAAGCGCCATGATGGACAGTGAGAACTGGTTCTGGGATTATGAGGGCGGCACGGATAAATCCGTTACGGGTGAATCCGTCGCGTCCTCCTGCTCCGACAGCGACATGGAAGAATTCATGGAAAAGGTGATTCCGTGCAAGGAGGGGGTCACGTTGTACAGCTGCGACTTCTGGGGAGTGCTTGATGAAGCGGAAAAGGCGGACAAGGCCCTCACCCATGATTCAAAATCCCCCGACGAAACCGCGGTTGCCGTAAAAGTCGCTCTGCCGATGTTTCTTGAAGAGAACAAGGCCGCACAAGAACAAGACAAGGATAAGCCTTCGTATGACCGGGGCGATCCGAAATACTGGATAAGCTATCTGGCCGACGACAACCCTTTCCTGAAGTTGCAGCGGGACCGTATCGCGGGATACCCGGGGGTCATTACCCCCTGGGATATCAAACATATATTGAGTGATACGGTTTTCATCAGATTAATGGAGCCCCTGGAATTTACCGAAGACGCCGAAGGCAACAAAGACAGGGTTAAAATGACCTTCTGGTCGTGGGGAAAGATTTCGTCCCTCACCATGTCGATAGATACGTTCAAAAAGAATGTAAACGGCTTTTTCGTGGGTTTCCTGAGTAAAAACGCCAAGAAGGCATTCGACAACGCCGATGAAACCGTTTCGGGAGAATTAAAATTAAGTAACGGCTTTCGAAGGATATATATCCATAAAAGCATCAATGACACCGATGTCATTGTTACCTGTAAAAGCGGATCGATCCGGGTGGAAGTAAGCGCAAAACTGTACTCCTGGGAAGTCAAAGCGACGGAAACCGTGAGTGCCGGAAAAACGTTCTCCAAAAAAGTCGAGGAAATGGGGATCATGAAAGACCAGAGCACGCGAGTCAGAATTACCGGCCTGGCCGACAGCGTCTACACAATAAATATGAAAAGTACCGATTGATAAAATATCAATTACGCAAGCGCCGCACTGCGAAAATCCGCTAGTGTTGGCAGAAGTATGAATTAAATGCTATAATAAAAGTGTCCATTCACTGAAAAAAAAACAGTACGCCGTTTCCGTTTTATCACCCGGATGATAGTAATTTGACTGTTCTACAGAGCAGGGATTTCACCGATCTTTTCGCTGTCACCTCCTGGTGGAGTACAAACGAAACGGACTTATCAACCGTAGTTATGT
The DNA here is from genome assembly GCA_016929415.1 of Chitinispirillaceae bacterium. Classification (GTDB taxonomy): domain Bacteria; phylum Fibrobacterota; class Chitinivibrionia; order Chitinivibrionales; family Chitinispirillaceae; genus JAFGNB01. Next base: position 29,785 of record JAFGIW010000132.1, read on the forward strand.
GTACAATTCAATTCAAGACCGTTACAAAAACAAGGCGGCGCCAACCCCTATGGGGCTTCCAATAGCGAAACATTGTATTATTAAGCAAAGAATGGGGAGAGACCTCGTGCTCCGCACGAAGGGTTTTGGGAAACGATCCCGCGACGTGGGCGGAGTTGTTTACTCGACATCGATTTTCTTGGAACAGATACAAGGGCCGGAAATCAGAGTGTTCGGCAGGACAGCTGTAAAAAAAATATGATCAGATATAACTGAACAGCATTTCCAACTTTACGGAAAATGAATTGTTGAAAGACGGTCATATGAAAACAGGGGAAATCATTATGCTGCTGTTGAAAAAATGGATACTAACCGGCGTTGTTTTGCTTGGATGTATTACCGTCGTTCAGTGCAACCGGTCATCATCACCGGCATCATCGGAAGAGGTCGAACCGGAAAACTCCGGTACTGCGCGGATCACCGTTGTACTGGGTAAAACAGCCAGTCCTGGAGAGCTGCGACGTTCATTTGTCGAACGGTGTATTCTGACTCTGACGGCGCAGGAGCACGACACTATTCGTGATACCATTGTGCCGAAGAGTGACGATGATACCGTTATCAACACTACCCGCGACAATCTTGATGAATCGGTCGACTGGACACTCGCGGCGGCCTCGTATGACCATCTGGATTCAGTTATTCACAAAGGTTCTGTCGAATTCACCATCAAAGCCGCTGACACCGTTGATAGCCGATCTGAGCAAGGCGTTCGAATTTGGTACTGAATATACGGTTACACTGGATGTCTCAGATCCGGATGGAGACAGTATCACCCTGTTGTTACTCGAAAAGCCTGGTGGTATGACACTGGAAGGTACAGTAATTCAATGGAAACCTGAATACGGAAATGTCGGTATCCATACCGTCAAGGTAGTCGCCGACGATGGAAGGCTTGCCTATGATACATTGCAGTGGACGGTCACGGTACAGCCGAATAATTTTTTCACCGATATCACCTACAATCCTCTGATTACCGGAGCAGTGCCGTTCAATACCGAGGTGTACAGATTTCATTTTCAGGGAACCGCGGATGATGCCGTCAATATGCTGCTGAAACTGGAAAGTTATACCGGAACTACCATACGGTTCACTGATCCCTCTGATGAAGTTTTCAGTGTTACTGACGCCAAAGCACTCAATGGCTATCAGATAAGAAATCCGAAACCGCTTTGGACGACGGGAACCTATACGATGACAATAACGCGCGATTCGCACTGGAAGGAACATCCGTTCTCATTTGTCTTGTATTCCCGCGCGAAGATGTTCGCCGAAAGCCCTGTGGTACAATTCGGTACCCGTTTTTATGACACGATTGCCACCGGGCTGGAGATGTCTTCGTACCGGATGGAAGCGACCGGGGGGGATCAACTCTGTCTGACCGCGTACACCGGAGAACGACATGAAATCGAAATCGGTCTTGTTGACGAGGCGCATACCGCGGTAAAACTGAATACCCTTTTCAAGCGCATGGCCATATCGTATCATGATACCATCGGTATCCCGTCAACAGGTTCATATCTTCTTATCGCACGGTCAATCGACACTGCGGGTGCCGGCGAAATCTCTCTTGCCGTCAACTCACGGATGGCGCAACGCGGGGGCGGTCCGGAGCTTGTATACGGTACGCCGCATTCGGACAGCATTCTCAATCCGGTTCAGATCAACTCGTATACGTTCAACGGTACGCAGAATGACTCCATAACCCTGTTCGCTCAGTGTGACAGTGGTTTATCGGCACTGGTGACACTGTATGATCCGTCATTTCTCATTGTGCTGCCGGAAAAGAGGTTTACCGCAACGGGATCCAATTCGACACTGGTGCTTCCGGCGACAGGCACATACCTTGTCCAGATACGTACGGAAAGCAGCGTCATGCCGGTACCGTATCAGGTGCGGGTTTCGGATGAGAGCTGAAAACGGCGGGTGGAACCGGAGTATCCGGTCCGTATGGGAGAATGCATGGTATGAAAGAGAGATGATCATGAGAATGTGTCTGCTGCTGTGCATGGTGGCTGCGGTGAGCCAGGCGCAGTTTTACCGGGCAAGAATATATGACGACAGCGTGGTGTATCATCCGAAAGATAACATCACCGCATCGGACGGCAGTTGCCTTATCGTTGGTGGTGTGGTGCCGGACAGTACGGATTCCGGTGATGTGTTCATCATGAAAGTCTCCCGCTGCGGTGATAAGATGTGGACAAAACGGTACGGGGGGGAAGGGCGCGATGGAGCGGTTGGTATAGAAGCAACGCAAGACGGAAATTTCCTGATTGCCGGGAACACCTCTTCGGGAACCGGTGGAATACAACGCATCTATCTTTTGAAAATTACCACTGAGGGTGATACACTCTGGACCCGCACCGCAAGTACCGGAAGCAGTTCTGAAATTCTCAATATGTCAACACATTCCGACGGAACCTTTCTGCTCTGCGGCAGAACCGGCAGGATGGACGGCGGCAGTGACGATATGCTGATCTGCAATGCGGATGGTAAGGGCGACACGTTATGGACCAGAACCTTCGGCGATTCCGCGCGATGGGATCAGGCGCATGTGACTGCAACCACCTCGATAGGAAACATTCTCGTCGGCGGGAGCAGAGCGGATACGGGAGGGTATATGATCATCGAACCCTCAGGTTCCGCGTGGTGGGAAACACGATGGGGTAGCCCATCGTATATTCTTCCTCTTGAAGGTGGACAGTATCTGATTACCAGAAACTGGTACGGCGATTTTTCGGGAGATATATCTGTCATAAATATTTCTGCGATGCTTCAGAACCGGGTGTGGTCCCTGGATCATAAGGAGGATTTTCCGATTGCTGCGGGGCCGCTTGTCAGGTCCGGTGACAATGCGTTTTATCAGTTCGCGATACGAATGAGTTATTCCATCGGTATCGTGATGAAAGTGGGGCACGACGGTAAAAAATTATGGGAAAAAACATTTCCGGTGGATAATCTACATCGGATTATCGCGATTACCCGGCTTGCAGACGGCAATTATATGCTTTGTGGAGAAAATAATAGTGACAACGGCACCTGGGCCGTTTCGCTGACGCTTTTTATTGACGATCAGTATGCCTGGAAAAACCTGCCGTTCACCTTTTAAATTCCTGTTGCCGGTGATTCTCTCTTGTATACCTACACACCATTGCTTGTTCCGGCCGGAATGACGGTAAGTGCCGGTGGAACGGTGTGGAATGGGAATCCGTCGGGACAGGGGTGAATCAACCGGTGACTCTTCTCGCTATTCATGATTCCCTGCTGTACATGGTAGGAAAATTCACTGTGGCGGGTGATAAGGCGTCACCGAATATTGCTGCACTTAACATTCATACGGTAAATACTGCGAAAATATGGAATCGGTCAACAGAAAAGATACCAGCCCTCCCGGTCGGTTTCCGGATATTCCAATCGGTACTCGAAATTGACAAACTACAGCATAACGATCATGTATCACTCTACACACTATCGGGACGCTGTGTACGGAAAGTCACCGGCAGGTCAAAGGTCAGCCTTTCCGGTCTTGCATCGCAACCGCTTGTTGTTGAGATCTATCGAACCGATAAGCGTATTTCCACAGACAAAATCATGATCCATTGAATGAAATTCAGGAAAATGTAATCAGGACAGGTTAAAATAAACTCTCCTGATCAAGTTTTTTTGAAATGGACATTCAACCGTGGTCGCTGACGGTGAGCAGTTCGGCTGAACACGCCTACAAGACCAGCAATTACCGCCTGCCGTTGTGCATTCCGACGACACTGCTGCGGATGCGGTTTCCGGATATTGTGATATACACTCCCCGGTACCTCTTCCTGACGTTCTGCGACAGAACCCTCCCATCAAGGGAGTACATGACCGTGCGCCCCGCAGCAGGCTGCGGCTTAACCATGTTTCTCAACCTGACAACAGGTGTTGACTTGTCGTATTTCCATACACCGTCAACTGTTGCTGCATAGATGATGTATTCGCCTGAAACGTTCATCACTTCGACCGCAAACGTTTTCATATTGAACCGCCGGTTCCATGCTCCCGAGGCTGACGTCTGCAGTGACTTCAGATATACCCCGCTATCGGTCGCCGCATAAATATCCGGCGGCATTCCCGAGGTATTCATTCTTTCGAGGCACATATCCCGTATCGGCATCTCCAGCTGCGGAGTACGTGAATGCCAGCAGCCGGTATCAAAATCAACTCCATGGAAAACGCCTTTTGATGTTCCTGCATAAATTGTTATGAATGTGTCGGCTGCAAGTGAGTATACATCCCCCTCACTACAGGTGCACCCCTGAATACACTGGTTGTCCGGCCATACTCGACCGTTTTTCGATCCGAAAATCACATTACCTCCGGAACCGTTACCTGCCGTTGCAGCGGCCCCTGCAGCGAAACCTTCACCGGCAGGCCACGAAGTAATCGAAGTAAAAACCGAACCGGAAGCCGGGCGCACCGGCCCCGAACCGCTTGAGCATGGCCACCATGTTCCGTATGCGACTTTCGAACGATACACCCCCGAGGCAGTAACCGCACACAATGCACTGTCACTTTCCGCAATACCAATCACTGTTTCCGTGGAATTGAGCGGCGTTTTTCTCCATATCGGTAATGACGAAAAGTACATCGAGGCGCCGTAAAGGCCACTGTCCGATCCGGCCAGTACTGTCGCGCCGTCTTCCGAAACCAGCAATGAATGAATGTTCCCGACAGGCCGGTCATCCGGTGAATCATGAAACGGAAACTGATACATCGAATCATCTGGTCCGGAAATCATGAACACACCGCTGTCATCCACCGGGACATATACAGCCTGACGATCGCGCATGACATCACGGCCCACGGCAAGCGCCCGTATCTCCTTTCCGACAAAACCAACCCTCTTCCAGCCGCCGGAAACCGAAGTCGCACAAACGGTTATGATCATGACAAGAAACCATGCCGGAATTTTTCGATATGGTAACGGAAATAAATGAAAACAGCGTATCATTCCCTGCCCCCGTTTCGCAATATATTGAAAGATGATCATGCTCCGCTGAATACTACTTTTAATATACTTTCAATTATATGATAATGTCGGCATTGCCGGAAAAAACTGTTGTCTACAGACATCACTCCGACGATTTCCTTGCATTCCTGAGCATTTCTTCAAGTGTGGCTTTACCTGCGGAGTCAGGTTGTGATGTTCAAGTGCGTATCTTCAGTACGTTTGTATCAGTCCATTCAAGACACGCCTTCGCTATATAGCCGCAGTTTGTTTAATACTCCTAAATAAACCCTCTCATTTTTATTTGTTCTATCCGTTAAATTCTACGCCATTGCGGCATGTGGAGAGATACACCTCCCAGAGCACCGCCGCATGAGATACCGTTGCAACCTCAGTCTGCCGGACCAACTCTCGAGTTTGAATTTTTTCCGGGTAGAAACGGGTGATTGCTCACCCGAAGCCCCCACAGACCCGTACGAGCACGATTAATGCATACGGTTCCTCGAAGATGTGGATTCACTACGCATACGTATGAGCGATATACGGTGCCGGGAGCATGTAGCGTTTCAACAGCTTGTTAAATCGATCGTACGTCAACTTCCCACGCCCCTTCGGGCGCTTACACCGATTAAGCCATTTTCGCCACCCTGCTTGTACACATTCTTTGAATCGGTTCAGGCTCCGAATATTACAGGTTATGCCGTAGAAGTTATAATGCCCCCGCAACTTGACGCAGAGGGTCTTATGTTGCTCCTTTACCGGCATGTGGCGATTTTCCTTGCACCACTGGTTAACCCGTTTTACCGCCGCCCGAAACTTCTTCCCGGATGTTTTGCGTTTGATAACCCACAAGCCTCTTCGAGACTTACCCCAGTAATGGGTGAACCCCAGAAAATCGAAACTCCACGATTCGCATTGTCCCTTAAGAGGGGGCATGGTAAATTTCACCAGTCGGGTCTTCTCCGGGTGCAGTTCCAACCCATACCGGGCAAACCGCTTTTTCAGCACGTTCTTCACCACTTCCGCCTCGCGCTGGTCAGCGAACAACATAACCGCATCATCCGCAAATCGAACCAGTGACGCCCGGTGGTTAAGTCGTGGGACTATCTCCCGCGTAAACCATTCATCCAGCACATAATGCAGGTACAGGTTGCTCAGCAGCGGTGAGATCACCCGACCCTGAGGACTTCCCTCTTCGTCATAGTGCACCGTCCCTTCCTCCATGACTCCTGCCTTCAACCATTTCCCGACCGTACGTACTACCACTCCGTCGCATACCCTGCGCTTGAGAAACGCTCGCAGATGTTCATGCTTCATTGTGTCGTAGAACTTGCGTATGTCCACTTCGAGCACCCAACATCCGCGCATCCCCATTGCTTCGTTCCAGAGCATGTCCAGTGCTTTGTGCACCGAGCGCCCCGGTCGAAAGCCATAAGAACTGTTCAGAAAGTCCTGCTCGTACAGTGGCTCCATCACCATTTTTACCGCCCGTTCCAGAATCTTATCTTCCAGTACGGGAATCCCCAGCGGACGCAGTTCCTTCACGCTTGTACTCTTGGGGATGTAGACCCGACGCACCGGCTGGGCACGGTAGGTACCCGACTTGAACCGTTCAAGAAGCGACTGGAGCCTTACCTCCAGGTTCTTTTCGTACTCGTGCGCCGTCATTCCATCCACACCCACCGCTGCATCCTTCCGGGTATACCGGTATGCTGCTTTCAGCCATTCCAGGTCGATGTGATACGCAAGCGACGTGAAGCTTACTTCCGGCAATTGCTTCGCAAGCTCCGCTATCCGCTGCTGTTTCGTGTACACGTCCCGGGATTCCTTTGCATCCCTCGTGTTGCTCAACTGCGGTCCCACAAATCCGACACACACAGTCCGATGTTAAGCGATATCTCTGAAGTTCCCACTTGAACCGAAAAAAAGAAAATACCTATCAGTTAATCCCCTCATGGGGCTTGAAGATATAACAACATTTATTCCTTTTGCCGATGTCGCCCCGATTGGTCGGCACAGCATACCATTCACTTACTAATCATGATGTTTTTCCAAACTCGTAAATCAGTCATTCAATTTAAATATCCACACATTTCTATATGAAGCAACGTTTAAAAGTTTAAATACATCCCCCTCACATGCCACCAGAGATTCCACACTTCATGGACATGGCTTATTTTGCAAAGTGAAATGTTGCACTATTCATTTCAAATTTTATTGAATCTCCATTAAAAAATCAAGGGTGCCGTTTAATCCCAGATTCTCATCTGTTTAACAATTTCCTTATCAAAAAAACGGTAAGATTTTACCCGGAATACGTGTAGCTACGGTACATCGTTAAGGTTATCTTAAGGTAACGTGTGTCGCGACACGGCAAAACGGTCCAACAAATTCTGTTGAACTGCTCATACCTTAATCCGAAAGGAGCGTACCGCATGCATCGACCGGCAATTTCCTTAACATTACTATCTCTGGTAGTATTCTCAATGTTTTTTTCTTCGGCCTATGGTTTCAAACTGAAGCTCAAACCGATTAACGGAGCCATTTCGGACGACAAGACAGATGAACTTGATCCCGATGAATACTGGGACATGATCAAAGAAACAATATCGTCACCGGGTGTACTGCCGAAGGGAGTGACAATAGCCCACTACTGGTTCGACAACCGGCTGCCGGCAAAGGGTTTCTCCTATGTCTATGGAGGAAAAACAGCTTATAAGGTACAGCCCGGAACATCTGACAGGTACAAGAAAATATTCGCCTGCTATCTCGACAACAATGACTATTCAGGGGTGACAATCACAACCGGTGATCGCAACAGTATGGACCTTCAACCACTGCGGAAAACACGGCAGGCAGGGATCGGATTCTGGGGTAAGGGCGGCAGCGGCAATGAATCGGTATATATCGGACTGCTTGATGATGACTCCGATGGTAAAAAGGTACAGACAAAAGTGGCGCTGCGCGACTTTGGTAAGCTCGACACCTCATGGCGCTACTTCATGATTCCCCTCAGTCGATTTCAGGAGAAAGGCAAGTACTGGGATGAACGGAAGAAAACAGAGGTCCTTGAAGATGTCAATTGGAGTGCTGTTAATGAAATACGTTTTTCGGTGAACAGAGGAGAAAACGGTACTGCCGGAAGAAAACCGGTTAAAATATATTTCACCCATGTAGGAATTATTGATGCGATACCGGGGTACATCGATCCGGAAAAGTACTGGGCTGAATTTTCATCTGACGAACCGGACCTGTTACTGCATGACTTTGAAGACGATGCAGACAATTTATGGCAGGAAGGCACCGGGCCGGCCTCAAAAGTGACCCTTGACAGAGTACCCGCTACGGAACCCGGGTGCGGAACGCAGTCACTTGCAATTACCTATCAACTGAACGACTGGTGCGATGCAATGTATGATTATCGTGCCGGTGATCCTTCGGGCAGTAAGAGCAGCTGGACAAAGCACCGGGGAATAAGGCTCACCGTCTGCAGTGAAAAAGCCTACCAATCACTCAATCTACAGGTGAGCGATGCAGGCAATGAACTTTATATCGCCTCATGCGGTGTACCGGCAGGATGTACAGAAGTTATTGTGCCGTTTAAAGAATTTTATAAATTTCCTTATTACCAGCCGCCGGATGCGCGACATGATGGGACATTCGATCTGGACGGTGTAATCATGCTCGATGTCAAACCTGCCGGAGAAGGAACTGACGGAACATTCCTGATCGATAATATCGCACTCACCAACAGCCGGACGGTTAAACACGCACCGGAAGCAGCAGAGAAAGAGGTGGCGGTCACGGGTGATTTCAACGCCATTGTAACCGGTCGGATAAACAACGGCATATTCGGCATCAATGCACAGCACTGGGATGGCGATCTCCTGCACCGTAAAAGTGCCGAATATGTTAAAAAGGTCGGACACCTGGTAATTCGTTTTCCCGGTGGATTGAGTGCCGACGAGTACCACTGGAAGGAGATGCTTGACAATAAAGACCACAATGCCGACATCGACGAATTTCTCGCATTCTGCAGAAAAACCGGATGCGAACCGATGCTGACCGTCAACTTTGGTACCGGAACCGCCGAAGAAGCCGCTGCCTGGGTCAAATATGTTAACATCACCCGAAATGCCGGGGTGCGTTACTGGGAGATCGGCAACGAGCTGTATGGAGACTGGCATAAAAACCACTGCAGTGCCGAAGAGTACGGTAAACGTGCTGCGGAATTCATCACTGCAATGAAAAAGGTGGACCCCGATATTCTGATCACCGTTGTCTGGGAGATCGAGAGCCCGTGGAACCGGACTGTGTTTGATTATACTAAGAACATTGCCGATGGTGTCAACATTCACAATTATCCTCAGGAAAGTGGAGAGGAAAACGACAGGGCGCTTCTCGCGTCGCCACAAGCACTCGAAGGCATAATCGGTCGCGTACGGAAACAGTTGCGGACACTCGGGGAACCGGATAGAAACTATCAGATCTGGCTGACGGAGTGGAACTCGGTCGACTTCAATCCGGGCCCGCAGAGCCTGGGAATGGTAAACGCTCTTTTTGTCGCTGACTATATCGGCATGCTGGCAAAGGTCAATATCGAGCATGCATCATACTGGAATATTCACAACGGTATGTTCGTGCAGGGAGGAGACTACGGCTATCTTTCCCGTTCGGATGTGCCGCAGGGGGCCAATATACCGCGACCGTCATACTGGGCATTCAGACTGGCCGCCATGAGTCTTCGCGGTTCGCTGGTTGCCTGTTCGTCCGACGATATCAATGTGTCGGTGTATGTGAATAAACACAACGACAATACAAAGAGCCTGCTCATCATTAACAAGTACCAGAATACAACAGCAGAACTAATGATTAATATCCCGGCATTCGAAGGAAACATGAGTGAATATCAACTCACCGATACTTCAGGTAACGGAGGCTATTCAACCCGGCAGAAGGTACTGAAAAAAGATGCCGCATTTACGGTACCGCCCGGCTCAATAACCGTGCTGCTGAAAAAGTGACGATGTACCTTTATGAATTTCAGGTTTACCGGTTACCTTTATCTGAGAATGCGTACCTTATGAACACTATTTTTTAAAACCACTTTACTCTTATTATTAATCCGAACCAGAAAGACCCCTGCCGGTAAATGTCTGTCTTTAAATACCGGCAGAGTTTTTTTATTTACCTATGATCCGGCGGAATAATACAGCAACCTGCCGCTCATATCAAATATCGCCATTCTATTCACCGCCTCGTCACCCCGCACTCCCGACGTTTCCACTGCAGTATCAATTGTTGATGTTATTATCGGAAACGTATCAATAAGCGTATAAACCCGATACCGGTATTCATTCCATTCCCCGGCGCTCATGGATCGACGGATAGAGACGGTAACGGCACTCTTACCGAATGTTAATGCAGAGGATACCATGAACTCGTCCTCTTTCCACCTGTGGTGAATGTTCCTTCCGGCATGATACCATATACCGGCAAATTCGTTATCGACATAAACATCCGCCTGCTGACGTTCATTCACCTGATCAAACATCCGCAGCAGAATTATACCCTGGTTGACCGTACGGATACTAACGGTAAAACGGCTGCTGTCCCTTATCATCTTTCCGTCTTCGGTTATCTCCACCTTATCAAAAGCACCTTCAAAAGTGGCAGTCCTGCTCTCCGAAAGTAACACAGCACCTGAACTACCCGGTGATAAGATATTCCGTATGGAACACGGGGAAGAAGTGAATAACGCAGCTTTGGAAGGTTAAGATGGAAAAAAAGGGAAGGGAACAATAGTTGAGCAGGGGGTTTCAGTAAATTCATCAACATAGTTATCTTTGTAAAAATCATTGCACCATTCTAAACAATTACTTGCCATGTCATATAACCTCAACTGATTCGGCAGAAGTTGTGCCACTTCGTGTGGTTTAAACCTAAATTGAGCGATATTAATAGAGAAAAGTAAAGCCCTTTTGGCGTGGAATGATATATTTTATTGATGAAAATAGCAATAGAA
>JAFGIW010000133.1 GCA_016929415.1 Chitinispirillaceae bacterium
ATTATTGAAAATATGGCCGCCGAATGCAACGCGGTATGCGGTTTTCGCAGCCGGCCGCAATAGAAAATGAATTTTTAGAGGTCCCCTTAAGGGACCCCGCCAACATCAATCGGAGTCGGGACTTCGTATGGCCCAGATTAACCCGAGAGTACTACCCGCCAATGCGAAGGTAGTGAGAACCATCCAAACAGTCACCTTGTTACGTCTGGTCTTAAGGGTTTTGGAGGGATCGAGCGGCATCCAGAGCTGCAATCGAAGTATTTTTCCGCCGATGATCCAGGACTCGTAATGCCACCCTTCCTGCATCGTCATACTGATCTGGGCGCTTTTTTTATTGAGGGCCATGTCGGTTTCATTATTGGAAACGATCAGATCTTTGACGACCGAGGTACCTTTGATCGCGAGCGGGGGGGCATCAATGTGTAAACCGACAAATTCGATGACAATCCGCCCCGCCTCCCGGTTATAATGGAGCCAGTACTCCTGCGGGCATTGGTTGAAAACAAAGTCGACGTTCAATTTCAGGGTTTTTTTCTCGATGACCGGCGCCTCAACCATCGGAACCGTTCTCAATTTAATGTTTTCCTGTGCATACCCGGACGCAATCACTCCGCAGAGAGCGGTACAGAACAGGAGGTTCCTCCCTACAACGTTATGCAGTATTATTGACATAGCCATCAATCGGTAGTGCGTCGTTAATCCGGATGGGATGTATGATAAAAATAATTCGACACCCCGCACAATTCACGTGTAATTCTCTATATCATAACATTATATTTCTTTTAATTCAAAAACCATATAAAGATGAAACCCGATGATGTCGCCGTCGTTTTAAATTGAAAAAAACAGTAGTAATTATCACCCGGTTACCGTAATGTACGCTGCAGAACTATCAACAGCCGTCAACCTGGCTCTGCAAGCCGGAGAGCTCCAGCAGAAATCACGGCGAACAAATCCGATTGTTGATAAAAAAGCGGACTCATCTCCGGTAACCGACATCGACAAGGCCTGTGAAGAGCTCATCCGAAATGATTTGCTCCGCACCTTCCCCGGTGATGCATTTCTCGGTGAAGAGAGCGGGACCGTTACCGGCACCTCCGGCCGGTGCTGGATTGTTGATCCGCTCGACGGCACCCGCCCCTTCATTCGCGGTATTCCGACCTACAGTTCGCTTATTGCGCTTGAAGAAAATTCCGTTCCCGTTATCGGTGTTATCAATCTGCCGGCCTTGAATATCACCTGCTGGGCAAGCAGGGGCGGCGGCGCCTACCTTAACGGAGAACCGATCCATGTATCATCGACGTCCGTACTGAAAGCGGCGATGGGAAGCGCCCTGGGGTTCCGTGAACATCCGGAGGCCATTCTTCGTGAAAAACTGCTTGAAATCATGCGTTTATGGGATTATGCCTATGGATTTATGGATGCTTTTTCCTATGTCTGCATGGCAAGCGGCAGACTGGACCTCTGTATCAACCTTCTGGATAAGCCCTGGGATTGCGCGGCCGCGGCATGTATTGTGGCTGAGGCGGGCGGAAAATACTCGGATATTCATGGAGAAATATCGGTGCATAACGGCTCTGTTTTATTTTCAAACGGCCTGCTCCACAGGGAGATCGTCGATTTTTTCAACGCCTGAAACATCCCGGCTTATCCGGCATGACTTATTTTATACCCTCAGCACAACGCTGATTACACTAAAATAACGCGGCAACCACATCGAAATCATCATTGTGCGGTGCCGATTTTATCGATTATAAGGGAGGCTTTTTTGTCGCAGAACACAGGCAGGCGGTCCGAGCAGGCGGGCATTTTCCATTTTTTCCGGGAAATGGGATCGGCCCTGATCATGGCGCTTATCGCAATCGTGTATGTCATACAGGCTTTCAAGATACCCACACCCTCCATGGAACGCAGTCTGCTCGTCGGCGATTTTCTTCTCGGGTTGAAATTTATTTACGGCGCTCCGTTCCTGCCCTTCTCCCTTGATATGGGCATTTCAAAACGCTTTCCGGCCATCACCAGCCCCAAACCCGGCGATGTCGTGATTTTCAAATACCCCGGTTCGGATCGGAAAGATTACATCAAACGGTGCGTGGCCGGCCCCGGATCGGTGGTTGAAGTCATAAATGAAAAACTTGTTGTCGACGGAAAAGAAATCGCCCTGCCTCCGCAAGGGTACCACAGCCGTCGCGGACAACTTGACCGCCTCGCCCGCTTCGAACCCCTTCGCATCCCGGCGCGCGGCGACCGCATCCGTCCGGCGGAACTGCCGACGCGCGAATTTCTGTTCTGCAAACACCTCATCCATCAGGAGAACCCGCGCGCGAAAGTCACAACGGTTTATCAGCTCTATATCGACGGCAATTTCGCGAACAACGAAACGATCGCCACCATCAACCCGATGACCGGCCGTCTTGTCGAAGTGCCGTTCGGCAGCATCAATTTCGACAATGACGACTGGACCGTGCTTCAGATGATGCTCTCCGACGTTAGGGCCAGGCTGGGCGACCGCGACATCGACATCAGAAAGATGCTCTACCTCAACGGCAAGCCGGTCCGGGAATATACGGTCAGGTTCGACAACTATTTCATGATGGGGGACAACCGCGACAACTCCGCCGATTCGCG
>JAFGIW010000134.1 GCA_016929415.1 Chitinispirillaceae bacterium
AGAAAAAAATCGGAGTGAGAGGATTTGAACCTCCGACTCCTTGGTCCCGAACCAAGTGCGCTACCAGGCTGCGCTACACTCCGATAATGCGGACCGACAGAATTGAGGAAGCACTCTGTCGAGACGTGGTAAAATACCTTATAAACGGAAGTATTGGCAAGGGGGTTGGGGGGAAGGGGGGAAGAAGGAGTCAGAAGTCAGATTATATCATGACCCCGCGCCACTTCAGAAGTTCGGCAGGAGACTTACGGCGGCGGCTCCACTGTTTACGGGACAGATGAAGCCCCAAGAGAAGGGGCGAACACAGTTCGCCCCTTCTCTTGAATTCACACCTGAAGTGTGATAAAATTATGTCAAAACCCAAACGGGAAAATCAGGTACCAACAATTCTTTTTTATTTCGATTATGAAAAAAGCCATAGTTATGATGATTTTTTTCGCCGGGACATTTTCCGGTTACCCGCTGCCGAGGTATTACACTAAGGCAGAACGGAAGAAAATACATGACGACTCGCTGAAAATCGCCGATTCGCTGAGAGTCGCCGATTCAATCCGCATCGCTGATTCCACGCGTATTGCGGATTCCTGCATGATTGTGCGATACCATGTATCCGATAAAATCCGGATCAAGGAAAAACGACAAAAAACCGAGGAAAAGCGCAGGGCCGAGGAACTGAAAAAAACCATTCTTTTAACCGAAGATACGAGCGGGCCGATTGTTCCGGGCGCGGTTGACAATATCTCCGCCCGCACCATCGTCATCAACCCGGACAACCCCTATGCGAAAGAGATCGACAGTCTGCAATTGAAAATCGACAGCCTGAACAATTGTATCTATGAAAGCGACAGCCGGTTCAGGGACATGAAAACCTTCGCGCTGTCGGAAAAGAAAAGGTATATGCTATTTCTCCTCGATAATAAAATAAAGGACACTTCGGCCATACTGACCTGCTGCAACAAACTGTTCGAAGTCTATACGTTAAGATATGATCTCATGCTCGCCATCAGAAAATCTCAGGACGACAACACGAAAAGCTTCATCCAATTCCATATCGAGGAGCATCAGCGGAAAATGGTGGAACTCAGCAATTTCCTCATCAGCCTGAGCCCGGAAGTGCCGTTTTATCCGGGACGGAATCTTCAGGAGAGTGTAACGAAAGAGTGAGCGGAGCAAGCCCGGGAAGAGTCGCGGTGTAGGATGGGCAATAGGAAAGAGGCAATTAATTGAAACCTCACCCCCCAACCCCCTCTCCTATCAGAGAGGGGGAAATGGTGTCTTGACAGTCCCCTCTCCGGTAGGAGAGGAGGAAAAGGGGTGAGGCTACCGCGCACCAAACCGAACCCCATTTTCACCCTTTTCATTTCTCATGGCCTTCTCACTAATGACTACTCACTATTCACTACTTACTACCGGCTCCTGACTCCTGCCCCTTCTCTTCCCCCTCCCCCACCTCACCGCCGCCGTTCCCAACACCCCGACCACCATGACCCAGCACAGTACGACGAACCAATCACCGTATCGTGCGTAGAACGTTGCGGCTTTCCGAAGCGGCAATCTTCCTTCGAGAATGGTTCGTTCACCAAGCTTCGTCGCCCCAAACGCTCTTCCCATCGGATCGACCAGCATGCTGACGCCGGTAATCGCACAGCGTGCCATGGCGACGCCGTTTTCGATTGCCCGCATCCTCGCCATCATGGCGTGTTGATGGGGACCGGTCGTTCTGCCGAACCATCCGTCGTTGGTGATATGGACGATCAGGTTCACTCCACGCCGCAGTCGCCGCCGCACGTAGGCGGGATAAATCATTTCATAGCAGATCACGGGTGCGGCGCGGATTGAATCATTGATCACGTAAACAGTCGCCTCTTTTCCCCGCTTGAAGTCGGCCTCGCCGAGATTTACACGGGAGAGAATGGGAAAAACACCCTCGAACGGAACATTTTCGCTGAACGGCACTAGGATAATCTTGCGATAAGGAATAATTTCACGCTCATGCGGCCGGATCAGAAACGCGGTATTGTACACCAGATAGTCGTACGCCGAGTTTTCCGGCGCCGGATCCCAGTGCAGTGCGCCAAGGAGAATCGGCACTCCGGTCGAATCCGCCCATCGGCAGACCCGTTTACGGTAAGTGAAATGCCGTGACAAATAGCAGAGCAGGGCGCTTTCGGGCCCGACGATGAGATCGGGCTTCCCTTTCGCCGCGGAATATACCATGGAATCCGTCACCATGAAGGAAGTATCGAGCGAATGCTGCCCCCAGTTCAACTGATCGATCGCGGTCTGCAGCAGCGCGATTTTTACCGTGGGCTGTTTCAATGTCTTTGAAATCCTCATCCATCCCCATATCGCGATCACACCCATAAGCATGATGAATGCCGCACCCCGGATCGCATCTCTGCGGCAATCGTTTCCCCGGTACCAGGCAACGCCGATCTCCCAGACGAGCAGGTTCCCGGCAACAACCATAAAATTCAGCCCCCAAATACCGGTAATCGAAGCAAGTTGGCTTAGCGGTAGAAACGGTGTAAAGTTGTAGCCGAGAAATCCCCAGGGAAAAGACATTTCGCCCAGTGTCCTGAAGTAATCGATAACCACCCAGCATGCGGGAAAGAAGAGAAGGTAGAGCCGCGGCAACGAGCGGTAACACCACCGGAATGCCATCCCTGCGGTAAAAAAGAAAACCGCGACCACCGCGGCCATTATTACCATCGCGAAGATAATAAGCGCCCAAAGTCCTTCGATTTTTACAAATACCAGCCAGAAATTCTGTACGAGGGCGGTCGAATAGGCAAAAAGGTACGTATGGAGCATCGCCCTTCGGCGGGGTTGCTGTAACGCAAAAAACAGCAGCGGGATGACGGCGAAAAAATTCAGAAATGGAAAAAGCGTGAAGCCCCAGTGAAGTTCATGGTTGAACGGGGGCAGAGCGGTAATAAACGGAAAACCGGCAATGAGCGGCACCCACCACCGGTTTTTTTCCTTATAAAAAGCGTTGCATCGTCGCAGTATTATTTGCAGCATCGAAACCCGGCATAAAAATACTTTCTGCCCTTCCGAAGCTGAATTTTCGATCCGCAGCCGCTCCCCTCTTCGCCGTTCTGCCACGATCCGCCGTAAACAAAGGAATTGCCTTTGCCGCTTTCGACCCATTCGGCGGCATTGCCGCTCATGTCGAACACCCCCGCGCTGTTTTTACACTCGATAAAATCGCCGGAAACCGCGACACTGTTCTTCACCCGCGGATTCCCGAGCGTATTACATCGGCCGACGTCGTAGCGGGTGCCGTAGGGATACTCATAATTGAGGTTGACATCGCGGCACGCCGTCTCCCATTCCGCCGCAGTGCAGAGGCGTTTCCCTGCGTTCCTGCAGAACTGAAGCGCCTCTTCGTAACTCACGTCGGTCTTCGGTCTGCCGTTGCGTTGATTCGGAAATTCATACGCATCGATGCAGAATCCGCCTCCTTCGATCGTCCGCATATCATCCGGACAGATAATAATCCGGACGGTATCGGAAGCGCTGTCGCCGTCGGAATCGCGGACACGGAAAACCGACGCGGTGTAAACCTCGAAAGCGTGCTCGACGTTGCCGTTCTCTTTTGACGACCAGTCCATGACGCCGTCATTGTTGAAATCCCACTCATACAGGGAAATAGTTCCATCCTCGTCTGCGGCAGTACCCACAAGCTTGACTTTCCGGTTCTTCCGGGAGATGATATCATCCCCGGCGGAGGCGGTGGGGGGTTTATTGATCACCTCAACGCGGGCGCTGTCGGCAACCTTCCGGCCGTCATCGGTCGTGATATAAAAACAAGCCGTATAAACTCCGGCCTTTTTGTAGGTATGCTTCGCTTTCGATTCAGCCTTCGAACTCCAGTCGATGGTTCCATCCCCGTCCGCATCCCAGGAATACCCGACAATCCGGCTGTCACGGTCGCTCCCCGATCCTTCAAGAACGACCGGTTTATTCACCCCCACCCGATAGGGGCCGCCGGCATCGATTGCAGCCGCACTGTTGATCACCATAATCCTTTTTGATACTGTTCCCTGCCGTCCCTTTTCATCGGTCATGCGGCAGAAGACGGTTACCCTCCCCGACTTGTGGAACAGCGTTCGCGCCGTCGCCTGCGTACCCTTCTTCCCGTAAACGGAATCCCCGTTCAAACTCCATACGAACTCCCTGACGGGGAATTCCGGCGCCTGCGGTATGCAGGTGAATTTCACTGAATCGCCTGCATGGACCGTATCGGGGCCATCTATCGAACCGCCCGTTACCCCTTTACTTACAACTACCCGGGCGCCGGCCGTACTCGATGCACCGTCCATATCGGTAATTTCCGCGATAATGCGGTACGTCCCGGCGTGTTCCCAGGCATAGGTCGCCCTCGTGGCGGTAAGAAACTGGTTTCCCTCCGGAAGGTCCCACGTTCCATTGCCGTCGATATCGTAACGCACCTTGAGCGGCGTCGCGCCATTACGGGTATCGGTACTCGCCGAAACGTCCAATTCCACCGGGGTTCCGAGGGTAACCAGCGCCGGAACGGCCTTGAGTACGGCGGCAGGAGGAGCATTTACCACGATAGATCGTCGAACGGATGCGGTCTGCCCGTCATCCGAACGCGCCTCGGCCTTTATGTGAAACACACCTTCGTTTATATACCTGTGTCTGTTAACTTTCGACTTAATCCCGAACGTACCATCCGCCGGAACATCGATTTTCCCGTCACCGTTCAAATCAAAACGATAACGCACCTTCTTCTTATCAACTCCCCGGGGCAACAGGGATATTGAAATCGGTTTGCCCGGCTCCGCGGTCCGTGGCGACAGCAGGCGCAGTGACAGGCCGGCGGAAACGCTCAGAAAAACCCTGGTCGTGCACGAATGCGCATCAGCATCGGTTGCCGTCAGCGTGAGGGCATGATCACCCGCCGCCTGTGCGGTACAGGTGAGTATCCCGGAACGCTCGTCGAGCGTCATTCCCTCAGGCGCTTCAACGAGCGCATAGGCGATGTCGGTCTTCTCGGGATCGACTGCCTCCACGGTGTCCACGAATGATTCGCCCCGCAAGGCGGTTTCGCGCGGCAGGCGCCGCCATCGGGGAGGTTCATTGACCGCGGCAGCTTCGCCAATCGTACACCCCGACCTGATCAGTGCTTTCTCAACGACCGTCGAGCCGACCCACCCTTTGACTGAAGCGATATCGGCGGTGCGCAGCGGTTCGAGCGTGCCCGGCCCGGTTTCGCTCGGCCGCAGCCGGCTGCATGCCGGAATGACGGTCTCGGTACCGCCGGGAGGGGTAAACGTGGCAAAGCCCGATAAAAGCATAATTCCGCAGGTGTCGACGTTGTTCCCCGCACAGATGGAAATATCCGCCATGGTGACGCGGATCGTCCACGAAGGCGTGGCGATCAGATACTCCTCGCAGGTTTCATCGCGTTTAACAATGTGAAGCTGGCCCTTCAGGAGGGATGCCGCAAGACGCCGCTTTTCGCCCGATAACGGGACCGCCTCATCAATCGCCAGTTCGGAGCCTCTGTTCAGATACCATGCCGCCCCCGCGGCACATTCGAATTTCACCTTCGAGTTCTCTTTTACAAGTAAAGTATCACCGGGGTGCAGACGCCGGTTAGGTTCCAGCATCACGTGCTCACCCTTGCGCACCAGTTCCACCCTGCCGACAATGATTGCGGTACGAGGGAAATCGGATTGTTCATCGGTACTGCAGAGAATGAAAATGCTTGTGCAGCTAAGGGCGGTCAGGATACATTTCCGGCCCGTTCGACTCATATTTTCCGCTCCACTAGTGCGAAGGAATGACGGAACGCATTGATTTTTGTATTGTATCGTTAGCGGAGATTGATGTCAAGCGGGATTACATCCGGGAGAAGCAACGCGGGGCGGTGAAAAATGAAGAAATTACAGCGTCTCGTCCAGCGCTTGAGCGAAGCCGTGCCCGAGATCGTCGATAACGGCTTCGCTGTTATAAAAACCTGATTTGATGCGGTGTTTTATCGTATCCAGAAGTTCTCTCCGTGCCGGATCGGGTTGATACGGCCGGGAACCGGCATCGACTGACGACTGCTTCTCCCGTTTTTTGAAACGATATCCGGATTCCACCCGGCACATGGTGTCGGCTGCCGAAGCGGCCTGTAATCCCCATCCTTGGATACGCATCCCAAGTTCCCTCTCAAGATTTCCTGCAAAACGCCGATATTCACAATGTAAGGATTGCCGTTTCTCCTACCTTACTTCATAAGACAAAAGCGCGATGCTTTTGTCTTTTTTTAAACATTCTCTTACTATCGGCCCGCCCGTAGTTTCGCCTACTATTATATCGGTTCAGGCCAATAAAACTTTAGAAAAAATGCGAACGCCGTTGTAGGTACCCGTTCAAAACGGTAAATATTGTACCGCAAAAGCGGGGTATGTATTTTGAAGGGCAACAGCATCACTCCGTTGCGTGAAACGGATTTAGGGAGCAATACCGTCACCGGCAACCGTCATCAATCGTAAAACGAGTCTTACCCGTAGAAAAACGATGTATCACCATAAACAGAAAGGTTCTTCATGAAAGAGAAAGTGCAGGCAGTTATTGATGAGATCCGCCCCAATCTCCAGGCGGACGGCGGTGATATCGATCTGGTCGACGTTACCGCCGACGGCATCGTTAAAGTGAAACTTCGCGGAGCATGCCACGGTTGTCCGGGAGCGGCAATGACCCTTAAATTGGGGGTTGAACGAATATTGAAGCAGCGTATTCCGGAAGTAACCGGCGTTGAAAATGTAACATAGTGTGACGACGATGGAGCAGACTGCTTCCGATATTCATGGGAAATCCGCAAGCGGAAACCGGTTTATTTCCGAATCGGCCTGGCGTTCGGCGTGGACGAAATTCCCCTTTCTCGCGTTCTGCTGGGCAAGCCTCTTCGTCGTCGGTGCTATTGAGGCGCTGCTCTATTATCTCATTTATCCGCGGATAATATCATTCAGCCCCGTGGCCGACACCCTTATCGGTATCGGACTGCTGCTCTTCTTCGCCATCCTCGCCGTCGGTCTGCTCCTTATCACCATCACCGCGCTCACGGGGGTCGACCTTCTCTATCCGCACAACAAACAGTCGATCACCGTCAAGCTGCTCTTCCCGATTGCCGCCACCATGAGCCAGATCGTGCGGTTCGACCGCAACCGCCTGCGGACCTCTTTCGTTAAAGTCAATAACTCGCTGACCAAGGCGCAGTCGAAACGTATCAGTGGCGACCGCGTGCTTATTCTCCTCCCCCACTGCCTTCAGATCGATATCTGCAACCGCAAGATCACCAGCGATATCAACAACTGCGTCCGGTGCGGACGGTGCCCCGTGGGCAACCTCGTCACCCTCGGCGAACGGTACGGTCTGAAAATCGAGGTGGTCAACGGCGGAACGCTCGCCCGCAGAAGGGTCGCCATGTTCAGGCCCGACGGCATCGTCGCCGTAGCCTGCGAACGCGATCTCACCTTCGGCATCCAGGACGTCCACCCCATTCCGGTCTACGGCGTCATCAACGATCGGCCGCACGGCCCCTGCGTCAACACCTGCGTGGATATGGAACTGGTGGAAAAGGCGGTGCGGTTCTTCAGAATAAAAGAGGTCGGGACCACAGGGGCGGTATAGGCATATACCCGGCAGGATTGCTTTTCTTCCCGCCTCGACGCCTCGGCCGGCCTAAGGGTGCGGGGGTGGAACCCCCGCATCAATAAATTTGATATTGTCACTATGGAAAATCGGAATCAGGAGGAAATGAAAACGAACACTATTCATTTCTTCATGCCGGGTCCCGCCCCGGCAGGCGGCCTACTTTGTCCGAAGCAACAAAGTAGGCAAAATGCTTTTGGCCACCTACGCTACGCC
>JAFGIW010000135.1 GCA_016929415.1 Chitinispirillaceae bacterium
TAAGCGCCGCCGTCAACCGAGATCGCGGTCGCGGTCGAGTCGATCGTGGCCGGAGCAACCGGCGTGGCGGTAAACGTCACCACGACCGTACCCGAGACCGCCGAGTCGGCGGCCGGGGCGGTGACGGTCACCGTTGGACCGTTCGCCGTCTCAATAGACGCGTTTCGTGAATAACCGGTCGTATTGTTGCTGCCGAAGGCGCGCACCTGAAGCAGGTGCGTGCCTTCGGTCAATACGACCGTATTGAGGGTATGTGACGACCCCGTAGTCGTTCTTACCCATGTCAGCCCGTCTACCGAAATCTGGCAAGAGTCGACGACGGAGTTGGGACCCGCCGTAGCCGTAAAATACACGGTCACCGAACCGGATTTTAGGGAGCCTCCGGTGATTGAATCGATGACCACATTCGACGAACTGCCGGAATTGTTGACGTTGAATATGACAAGGTCCGAGTATCCCCATGCCAGGTTACCGCTGTCCTTTGCCCGCAGGCGGATCGTATGCACGCCGTCGCTCATCGCTGCGGTGTTGACCGAGTCCCTGCCGGTTCCGCCGGTAATGGCCGGCGTGGAATCCACGACGGTCCAGGCGCCGCCGTCAATGGAAATCTGGATCGAATCTGCAACCAGGGTATAGACGCCGCTCGGCGAAATGTCAAAGGTAAGGCGGTAGGTGCCGGCGACTACATCGCCGGTATTCAGGCTCATGTTTGAAATCGTCGGGCCGCCGACCGTGCCGCTGTTCTGGATCCTGATTCGTACCGGCGCGACCACCGAAATCCCGTCGTTGTCCTTGACGCGGAAAACCACGTTGTAATCTCCGTCGGGCGTGGAGCCGGTATTGGTATTAAAGGTTGAAATCCAGATTCCGGAAGAGGCATTGTCCACCTTTGTCATCCGCGTTGATGAAGAATAGTTGATGACGATATTGTCGTTGAGATCGGTGATCCGGTAATCTACCGAGTCGATTTGCGCTACGCTGCTTTCATCCTCGGCGTACAGCATGAACGGATAGGTACCTGATATGATGTCGTTCTGCTCCGGATAGAGGGGTTGAACGAACGGACCGCCGGTAACCAGTTCAGCCCAGCCAAGGGCATTCCAGTTGTTGTTGGAAAGGTCAAGCTTCATCTGATCTGAATTGACGGACCCGCTCCACCAGTAGTCAATGGTGTTGTCGGCGTCATAGTAACGGAACAGAATGCCGACTTCCTGGCCGGAGGTAATTCCCAAATCATTCGCATCGCCGCTTGCCATCGGTTTGGCAAGCTCGAACTCCCACGCCGCTCCGCTGACAGAATCCGCTCCGCCGGTTACGTTGCTTCCTCCGTCCGTTTCCCATGCACCGGCGCCGGTTGCATTGAAATAGAGATCGCTGGTAGTCCCGTCGCCGTTAACACGCATGGCATCATCGTTTTTTGAACCCCCAGAATTGAGGGTATAGTTCATGGCTCCACCGGCGTCTCCCTGGTCGAAATAAATCTGGAAATAGTCGCCGTCGTTAAAAACGTTATCCGTGATGCGCGCGCCGAAATACAGCGTACCGGCACCGCTCTCCTTGATGACGATTCTGCAGTTGGAAAGTTTATGCCCGTTAAAATCGCTGAAGGTTACCGTTTTGTCAAACGCATACTTCCAGTTCGGATCGTCGGTAATATTTCCGTCGGTAACAGTGGGGACATAGGTTTTTGCATCAAGTGAAGCAAATCTCCGCGGTGAAGAGAGTGCCGTATTGATAAGAAGCTCTCCCCATAGTGCCGGATTGATTACCGACGTTCCGGCGCTGTCCCAGAAAAGGTTCCCCGTAGTTTCGCCGGCAGCCGGGGTGAGCACAGTCATGATGCCGACCTCATCTCCCGGACTGAAATCAGGGAAGGCCTGGCCTGCATTCGGAGCGGTGGAGAGTATGGGTAACTGTATCTCAAAGTTGAATACGTGATTGCCGCCGGCCCCGCCGTCACCGAAACCGTGCTTGATGCCCGGTGTCTGAATTGTATTCGCCACCCATGTACTGCCGTTCCAGCCGTATTCCGTGAATAATGAAACAGCACCGTCTTTTAAGCTGCTGATTGCATATTCGCCTGGAGTACCCGCCGTTCCATCGAGAACGCCGTTATTATTCAGATCGAAATACATAAAAAACCCCTGGCCATTGCCCGTATTGATGCTTGGGATAGATACGGCAAGGTACAGTGAGTCGTCTTCATTCGCGAAAAAAATCGTGGCATCCCGGGTTGTACCTCCAACCGCCCGACCGGTTATCTGCCGGGCATACGCCGCCTTCCAGTCGTCTTCCTCCCCGGATGTCGAAAGAAGGCCGTCAGCGACGTTGGGCCGGTCGGCTGCTGATTCGACAATGTACGTCTGCAGTTGCAGCGCGTCTCCGTCTTCATGGGCGAAGGCTCCTGTTGAGTAAAGTGCGACAATCGTCGCCGCCTGCAAAAAAAGAGGGTATTTTTTAATCATACGATCCTCCTTAAGTGGGATTGTTAACCGGTTTCATATTCCGTAATTATGACAAAAAGGAATATAATTATAAATCGCCTTATACCGTAGTGCAAAGGAAGGCTTAAAAACGTCTGTTTCTTCCGAAAGAGCATAGACTGACATCTGTTCTTTTGTTCCTATGAAACTATCGCCGGAAAGATGGCGGCATACACAGCCACGCGACACCGCCGTCGGTCCGGTGGGGGAATCGGGCACATTGACTGATACGCTGAATGTGCCGTAGCTTCGCTTCCCCGCGGACCTGCAGCTAGACGGAGATGAAAGGATATTTTATAATAAAGGAATGGCTTCGGTCCATATTTTTTTTTGATACAGTCTGAAAAATCTGTGTTATGAGAATCGTGTGGACAAACAGTCCGAAAAGGCATTCATGGAAATTGCCGGACGAGTGTAATTCAGGGAATTGTCGTCGCCATTATTTCGTTCTGCAAACCAAATATCTGTCTGTCGGGGCATGACCTGCCACATGCAGAAGAACTATATTCGAGGCAGTGCCGGTGAGATGGATTGACACCACCCCGCCCTTTTTCACACGAGCGGTTTTCAGGCATTTTCCATCAAGCTGAAACAGGCCGACACGGAGGTTTTCAAGCGCAGTTATCCGCACGCCCCCCATTGTCCTGTCAAGGGCATATGCCCCTTTTTTCGCGGCTCGCGGCCCGAACCGCACCGCCTCCGGCCCCACGCCCTTGAACAGGGTATGATCCCAACCCGAGGCTGCGTACACCGGTTCCGTAAAGTCCGGCCGGTTCCATTGCGCGGGTGTAAACTTTGTTCCATCAACTTCTTCACCCCATACAAGCAGTCCATTTTCATATGCCGGAATCGATCGATGCTCTGCGGCATCAACGGTATTCGTTAATCCGGCAAACGACGGGTCATTGTCCGGGTCCCAAACGGTCTGCGGCGCCGTATCGGGAAGGCCGATTCTAAACTGTACCTCACGCCGGTAGGCGGACTGTCCCCCGGGGAAGATCCGCTCGTTGTCAAAACTGATTTCAGTATAATAAAGATCCGCGCCTCCCGGAGCCTTTATCAATTCAGACACGTTTAACGGAGCCGAGCACAGGTCGCAATTTCTGTAGTCGGTTTTGACATCGGCAGCGGTTAATCCTGCAGCGACGACTTCCGACAGATCGACATAGTAGCGTATTTTCAGTTTATCGGAATAGCGCGCGGGCCATGTCGTCTTGTTCTGCACGGTTGCCGAAATCTCCGTGAAACGATCCCCCTGCGTGTTTATTTTTGCGACCACCGTGTACTCCGTATCCCTGACGGCGGGCGGGGGAAAGTCGGCGATTGCGGAACCGCCGTAATCCTCGACAAGACGGGCAAGCGCTGAACTGAATCCCGCATTGTAGTCGACCGCGACCTCGTTCCTGACTGCATCAAGGCGGTCATCTATAAACGACCCGTCCTGACCGGGACCGCCGACAAGCGCTCCGTACAGCACATGCCGCGATTTTTCCGGCGTTCTTCCGTTGTCGTCAAGATACGGACCGTGCATGCTCCGGTGATGAGGTTTGACGGGCGGGTTTGTTCCGAACTCGCAGACATAGCTGCGCTTCAGTTCATTGTCGCCGAGCGCGAAATCGATCTGCATTTTCGCCCACTCGCGGTAAAGCGTTTTCTTCTCCGCGGGGACGTCCCTGCAGTCGCTGTAGACAAACGCCGCGAATGCCGTATTCGCCGCATACCGCAGCGGACCCCATTGCCGCACCCACGCAAGGCCGCCGGGAGTATACGCCACGCCGCTGTCGCTGCTCCATGTGTTTCCCCCCGACGACCGGCGGACGGCATATCCATAACTCCACCAGTCAAGCCAGCGCTGCGCATCGAGGTGATATGGTGCCTTATTGGTGATTTTTGCACACAGCACATAGCATCCGTAGGTCTTGTCATCCCAGGTGAGCGCTTCTTTATATTTTGGTTTCGTACTCTGCGGCTCCTTCGGCAATTCCCCATACCCGTTTTCCGCTTTTTCCAGATACGACGTTTCTTTCGTGGCGATATACAGCCATAACGCGGCCCATACCAGCTCGTCCTGACAGCCGCTCCACGACTTGTAGAAGTCCACGGCATCGGTGATTGCTTCGTGATACAACCCACGGTACTCGTCGGCAAAGGCGAACAGTTCGCGCGCATGCTTCAAACAGCAATCCGCATAGGCCGCATCGGTTCCACGGAAGAGCATCGACGACGACGCGAGCGCCGCGGCAGCCTCTGCGGCGAACTCGCTTCCCGGATGCGCCACGTCAATTTTGAACGCGGGCCTTTCATTCGGAAAATCTTCCGGCGCCCCCCACCACTTGTGATCGATCATTCCCCTGCCTATCTGGCCGTAAAACTCATCAGGCGCAGTATGGCATTTTATGAAATAATCGGTCGCCCACCTGATATTGTTGAGCAGCCATCCCCACTGGCCGGTTTTCCGATACCCGTCGCCGTATTCGAGACCGCCCCAGGCCAGAAGCGTCAC
This sequence comes from Chitinispirillaceae bacterium, assembly GCA_016929415.1. GTDB lineage: Bacteria > Fibrobacterota > Chitinivibrionia > Chitinivibrionales > Chitinispirillaceae > JAFGNB01. Next base: position 4,987 of record JAFGIW010000135.1, read on the forward strand.
CGCCGATGCCATCGGGAAATTGAACTTCATATTGTCCCCGGCATCATACCATCCGCCGCTCAGATCGTGCCCGACATCTTTGCCGTCATCGACTGCCGACGACCCGCGCCATTCAACACGGTTATCCGCCGGCAGCACGCCGCTGCGCTGGACTTCGTAAAACCACATGGATTTCTGGAGGACCTCGGCGTATTTGTATTCCCCGGCATACAACGGATTGACAAGAAACAGTGAAAGCGGAAAAATAGCGGCTGCGAGTATAGCCCGTGAATAATTCATGAAATGTTCCTTCGCACCCCCGTCCTGTTGCCGTTTCATGATACACTTCACCCGGAAATGTTAGTGCAGAGGGCTCTTCGGGCGGTTCACCACAGGCGGGGAATTGCACCGTTCAACCGATGCAGACTGAAGAGGTGCCTATGCAGCAGACATTAAACAGCCCCCATGGCAGCAGAGAGCGTCTTGCGGGGATCGGTTCCGACCCCCGATTGATCGTTGACATCGAACAGTGCGCCAAGAAGCTGCCGGGAGTGTCGTCACGATATAAGATCGACAGGGAGAAATTTTCCGGCAAACAGACAAGGCGCAACGGGGCCTATACCTTCCTTGCCGCCGCCGTGGAGGAGGTGCGCCGGTGCGCCCGCTACGCGCTCAACCGCGACAAAAATCGTTTGAAGGAATATGCAAGCGAATACTTCAGAAAGTCGGCAAGAAGCGGGAAAAAGAAGCGGAAAGAAGATGAGGGGTGAGCGATTGTTGACGCATACGAATATGCGATATATTAAAACGTCAAATGATCGGGATGAAAAAGGGGGGGGGGTCAGGAATTGTGGCCTGAAAAGATCGAAGGAAGATCGCAATGGGCTGATTTCAGAATCGAACGGATCCCGGAACTGGCGGGAGAATAAGCAACATCCCCCCCCCCGACGGGGCTTTGGAGAGATGAAAAACTGCCTCGTCCCTCTTCGCCCTTCACACCTCACACCGCCTCGACCTCCGCCGGATAGGCGATTCCGGCAATCTCCCTCACCCGGTCGAGGAGGGTTATCAATTGCCGCGACTTCTCCCACGGCCAGAGCGCGGATTCCTTTCTCCCTGCGTCAAGGCACTTCATCACTTCGGCGGCCTCGTACTGGTATCCCCCACCCGGCTCATCGAAGGTGATGTGTTCCGGCGGCGCATGGTCGGGCATGAGGTCGATCGACGTGGGAGTGTGCCACATACGGTTCAGGCGCACCATTCCCCTGCTGCCGTGGATGACGGATTCGATCCGGCCTGAGGTGGTTATTGAGCTGAACAGGATCGAAAGCTCCCCGCCGGCGTGGGCCATGAGCATGGAGCAGCTCGTGTCGATGCCGCCTCGGTCGAGCGCGGCCAGCGCCTTGACATCGACGATTTCGCTGCCGATCTCGAGCGCGAGAAAAACGGGGTAGAGGCCGATATCGAGGAGCGATCCCCCGCCGAACCGCGGGTTGTACAGCCTGCCGTCGGGATAGACGGGCGCATTCAGGCAGAAATCCGATTCGATCAGGCGCACTTCCCCGATGTTGCCGCCCGCCACGATCTCCCTGCATCGCAAAAACGACGGGATGAACCGCGTCCAGAGCGCCTCCATGAAAAAAAGCCGTTTCTCCTTCGCAAGGCCCGCCATGCGCTCGAACTGCAGCCTGTTCACGGCAACCGGCTTCTCACACAGGACGGGTTTCCCGTTGGAAAGGCACAGCAGCGATGCCGGGTAATGGCCGTTGTGACGGGTGGCGATATAGACGATATCGACGGCGGGATCGGAAGCCAGCGCCTCGTAGCTGCCGTAGGACTTCTTTATTCCATGGGAAGCGGCGAATGTTGCCGCCCGTTCCGCGCTCTTCGACCCCACGGCATAGGGATTCGCATTCGGCAGCAGTTTGAGGTCGTTGACGAATTTGCCGGCGACGCCGCCGGCGCCCAGGATGCCCCAGTTGTAGATCATTGCCATATATCAGTATCCTTGCCCCATGCGTGGTTGCGCAAGTTCAGGCCGTCATTGTCAGCGATGCGCCGGCACCCTCCGGCAGGTGCTCCGGCAAAGCATCATTGACAATATATCATTTTCCGCATTTCCACCGCAGCAGCATATCCTCGTCCGGGTAGAATCTCAACTTTCGCGCATGGTAGGTGATCCGGTCTTTTTTGACCGAAAGGGAATCATACTGAAACGACCAGTATTCAAGCGTGGCCGGTTCGGCGGTGGTAACGCTGAAATCGGCGACTTCAAGGGGCTTTGCCCAGTACCGCGTCGTGGTGAGGATATAGCGGCCCTGCGGTCGACGGGTTTTCTGACGGTAGATCACTCTGACGGAATCGGCTGCACGGGGGGCAATGGCCATGTTCCAGTTGATCCCGTCGTGTTTCCGCAGATACTTCACCGGCCGTTTTTCCGACAGGTTGAAACAGCTGATGTAATGCGGATACTCGAGCGCGCTGTCAACCGGAAAAGGATAAAAGATCGTCGTGGATGCGGAGGCGGAGTCGTCATTGACAAAAATATAGGTTCCCCGGATTTCAAGGGTGTCGCATGCACTAATCAGCGCATCGACCGATTCCCTCTGGAAAACGATCCCCGCCGAAACCGGACCGTTTGCAGCGAGCAGCAGCAGGCAGCCTGTCAGTACGGGATTCATGTTACGGGACGGTCACCCCGCATGAGGCCGCCGCACGGCCGTCAACCGCAAGTCTGCAGAGGTAGGTTCCCGCAGACAGCTTTCCCCCGCCGTCCGCGCCCGGTTTCCATATGGCGGCGTGGGTGCCCGGTCCGTCCATCCGGAAATGCGTTTCGCCGATTTTTCGCCCTGAAACCGTCATGAGAACGACCGATGCCCGTGAAAAGTCCGATGGCGAGGCCACAATGAAGTGAATACCGCGAGCGCTGTTCGAAAGCGCGGAAAAATGAATGCCGGAATTCACCTGTGCGGGATACGGGGCAACGACCGGTGTCGGCGTGATGAAAAGCGTGTCCGGAATCGTTCGGGAGGTATCGATGTAGGTACAGTTCCAGCTGTCCATACATCCATATTTATTCGGATAACAACCTGTTTTGTTGAAACAGAAAGTGGCTGTCGATTCGGGCTGATACACCCGCAGATCCCAGATACCCGACTCTGCAAGCCACTGGTTATACTGCACGTTGGAGTATAAGGCGCTGCCGTCATACCGATACGCTTGAATGTCGGATACCGGTTTTTTTTCATTGTTCACTACATATAATTTATAGCGGGTGACCGGGATAATGACCGTATCAATAACGAGGGAGTCGTCATCGATATATTTCGCATTCCAGGTCGGCAGAACGGTCGTAATCCGTTCCGTCTGGCCGGACATGAGATCGTGAAATGAAATGGTTTTATCGGGATCGGTGATCCGCATGCTTAGCTTTATGGTCCCGGTTGAATCGCTCGCTTTCGCCGAATTCCACCTCAAATCCGGTCCTATATAATTTACCCCTGATGAAGAATAGGGTTTGATATTTTCCAGCGCCTTCCCGTAAGAATCAATCATTTTCAGGTAGTACCGGGTCAGCAGCGCACAGCGGCTGCCGATACTTTTACGCTTGGTTTCCATGACGACGTCACCGCCGCTGCCGCTCACCATAACCAGCGAATTACCCGGTTTTACCGGACAAAGCGGAAATGTCCAGCATTTCGGTTCGCCCCCGAGGGAATCACGTAAAATGGTGACGACATTGGTGTCATGGAGCATTACACGCTGGTTCGCGATGAAACCAACGGCCGAACTCTGAGTTATAACGCCGATACGATCTTTATCGAATGCCACCTTCACGCCGTAGCTCCGGTTAGCGGATGAAACCGCTCCGGGACTGTTCCGTAGATAGACTTTCGCCGAACAGGGATACGCATCGGAAGCGGAATCGAACAGGCACCAGTCACCGTCGAGCTCGATACTCCAATCAATAAGCGAAGTTCGATATACTTCCGTAATGGCAATCTGGGTATAGGGATCAGTCGGCAGAGGATTGGCGTACCCGCTGCCCCACCAGCAGCACACAAACACAAGAAGCGAAACAATACGTTGCATGATAAGCCCCCTTGAAGATGAGTCATACCGCTTGGTTTGCCGAATCTTGAATGGGTGTATGACCCTCCTATTTAAATATACCGTCGCTATCCGGTTATTACAACCGCATTTCAAAAAAACCGTTTTCTTGTAGAAAACAGCGGAATGCATTACCTTCGGGAACTGTGTGATCACGTTGAAGTACGGGAACGCCTCTTAGGACAGTTGTCTTCTTTTTTTACCAAATCTGCTGAAGCAACACTGTTTACAGGAAAAGAAATAGATGGTACGATGTTAATTCTGTATAATAATAGAAATCGAATTCCGCATATTTTAACAGAACTTACTAAAAGAACGGAGTTGTACCATGTCAAATAATGGAGAAGATAAACAGGCCGTTCTTCTCTTCGTGTTATTGGCTCTTCTAAGCAGCCTTATTTTCTATCAGACAACCAGGTTTTATAAAATTGATGGAAAGTACGCTGCAACCAATATGGATACATTTCTCTATATGCAGTACGCACGTTCATTTGCTCAGGGGCACCCTTATCAGTTCAATGCCGGTGATCCCCCGACGACCGGCTGTACCAGCCATCTTTACCCCGCCATTCTCGGATTTTTTTATCTGATCGGAATTAAAGATTTTGCATTACTTGAATTTGCCTTCTGGTTAAATGTTTTCTTTTTCATAATCAGTGTTGTCTTTTTGTGGTTTATTGTGTTGAAATTGGAACCAAGAGGGCGGTGGCTCATCATGGCTCTTTTCACGTTAAGTGGATATATCATGTTTATTTTTGCGGGTTTAAGCGATATGGGGCTTTTCATTGTGCTCACCTTCGCCCTTTGGCTCTCGATGATTCAAGAGCGCTATGTGCCTGGGGCTGTTTCTCTGTTTTTTCTGCCGTTTGCGCGACCTGAGGGCGTCATTATAGCATGTATTTATCCGTTGGTACTTCTTTATGAATATAAGAAGACCGGGAAACTTGATTTTTCGTATTTAAAATGGATAGTAGCGGGGGCAGGTTTGCTTGGCAGTATCGGGATAATTATTCTTAATGTTTCACTTACAGGCATGATACCATTCGATTCCACTCTGGGTAAGAGTTATTTCAGTTGGATGCAGCTGCTCACTGCACTGAATTTTACGGTTCGCGACACCTTGGTTTTATGGAAAAATATCCTCTTTGGTTTGGAATATTCATTCAGACAATATTTTTTCATCCCGGTGATTTCCGGTGTTCTAATACTACTTGGATTATTTCATCACGATACGAAAAACCGTACGGATTTTTCCAGTCACGCCACTGAATTATGGTGGCTTGTCAGTGTGCTTTTTGCGTCATTAATGGTTGTCACCAGCAGTTGTATTGGGATTCATTACGACCGTTACTTTTTCTGGATATTGCCGTTATTGATACTGTATATGGTTCGGGGGGCTTTTTCCCTTCCTTTGAAAAAAAATGTTCAGGTTGGAGTATTTTCAATTTTTATTTTGTTTCAAATTATCGCATATCTCTTCTTTTTGCAAAGTCATATTCTCAACAGCGCCAAGACGGCGCCGATTATCCACGGCGTCCGAAAGGCAAATGAATCGTTTGCCCCGAATATGTTGGTGGCCGTTCGCGGGGGAAGCGGCGTCAAATATCTAAATCCGAGGTGGCGGATTGTAAACCTGGGCGGAGTCACCTCGCCATGGTTCAGGGAATGCAGGGGCAACATCGCGGAGGAAATAAAAATCTGTCAGCATAGACCGGACTTGCGGTTTGACAGATTTATGAAGCTTCCGGGCGGTACTCTGCCTGTTCGCGAAATCATTGACGATTCCGTTGTCGTGGAATTCGCCAGCCAGTTCGGTTCGCCTATAACTTTTTACTCGATCAATTGGCGGCTATTGTTAAGAGGGGAACGACCCTTGACTGACACGGTATCGCGCAACCTGCCTGTGAATGTGAAACTGACCGGCCATTTGGACGCGGCCTGGAACGTTGGTGAAAAACGTGCCGGCTTTGAACGTTATTCCAGATATCCGTACAACCGGGAAATCCCGGTTTTGACGAAAGGCATGATTGGCGACAGTCAATTGGTCGACGCCATTCGTCCAATTGTCGGCGGCGTTTTTTTTTCCTTTAAAACCATTCCCGGAAAAAAGCACTGGCTTGTCTTCAGAATTGTCGTCGAGGAGCAGGTGAAATTCAATGGATTGAACGGGCCGTACTCATTACGCCTCAACACCGGGAGCGTCAAATTTTTAACATTAAAAATATTGAATCGTTATAATGAAAAAATTGATATGACGGACGTTAAAACGTTGAAAGACACTCATTATCTTGAACGTATGGTTCCTATCCCCGGAAGTGTGATTACTTCCGGTACGACGGAATTCGGACTGATTGGAGACCTGCTGTTGTGTGATGTCTGGCTCTATGCGGAGCAACCGTGAGGACCATTGTTCGGTCTTTCGAACCGGGCGCCCCTGTGTGAAGCCGTACGCCGAAAGGCGGGCGGCGGGTTCGGGCTGCGAATAAGCGCTCAACATCAGCCCTCCCGGCATCAAAACCAATTGCAAGGCCTTCACGACGCCCAGATGTCTATAGCGTCAACCACGTGGCTCGCCCCATTGAACGTGACCGTGCTCCCCTTTACCGCATTGAGCAGCGCTTCCGCGGCTGCGGACGTATATGAAAGGATATTATTTGCCGGATCGGAGTCCCAGGGACCCAGTATCGTAAGCGTAACGGATTCGCCCGCGCCCGCCTCGGGCCGCAGGCAAAAGCGTGTTCCGATTGATATTTTCGACGTGTCCACCGTGCGGGGTTCGATCGCCCGCGCCGCGATAAGTTCATCATGAAGGGTTTTTGCACGGGAGGAAAGCAGCTCCTGCTGGCGGCGGGCCTCATGGTATTCGAAATTCTCGCGCAAATCGCCGTATTCACGTGTTCTTTGTATTTCCCTCGCGTTACGGGGGATGTCCTCTTTGACCAGTTTCTCGAACTCTATTCGTTTTTTATCAAGGGACTCCCTGGTGACGAACAAGAGTTCCTGTTTATTTTCATGGAGCTCCGGGAAACTGCTGAAAATCTTCTGGCGGACGCCTTCCTTTCTGTAATCTTCAAGCTCCCGTACGCGCGACACGGCTTCGAGCAACGAGCGGCCGGCCGGCGCATCGAGCGTTTCGATAGCCCGGTCGACCGCACCGCCGGGGTCGAACAGCCCGCGCAGCGCCGGATAATGTCTCCTGAATACGCTGTTGTCAAGAAGCTCGAGCAGGGAGCGTAGGAAGTCCCGGTTCGCACGCATTAGCAATTCCGGTCTGTTCGGAATTTCCCTGCAGAGCCATACATATAAAAAGGGATTGCCTGACGGATCCGCAAATACGCGTTCGACCTCAGCAACAAGAATATCGTCCCGGCCGGCATCGTGCAAGGACTCGTACATCAACTTGAAAAGGGAGGTATCATTCCCGGTCTTCAGCAGCGAACAATAGATGAGAGGCCAATCCTCCCGGGAGCGCGCGACGATCTGGACGGCCATTCTGCGGGCGGGGCGGTCCTTGATGCCCGCGATGATCGCCCCGGCGTTGGTGCGCGAAAGCAGGTCCCCGGAGGCAAAAGGCATCGCAACGCCTTTACATTGCGGTAAACTTGCGACAGTCAATGCTATTTCAAACGCGAGAGAAGGATCGGATTGCAGCGCCCCCGACGCCTCTCCCGAAAGCGCCCGCGCCATTTCCGAAGCCATGGTTTCGGACCTCGCGGCATGCTTTTTGAGCATTTCGAGCTTATCACGGGTCGAGGCCTTTAGAAACGCCGTTAGTAATCCTGCGCTCCCTTCGGAAATCGAATCGTTCCAATTCAGCTTCGGCTTTGTCCCGGACCCCACGATCAACCGGGAATCCTTGCGGGCGTGCGCCCACCATGTGCTCCATTGAGGATCGGGCACGACGCCCGAGAGCATTTCCCGCAGTTCGCTCAAGGCCACCTCGCGCCTGATGCTTGCGAAAAGCAGCCGCAGCAACTCGCCCGGATCGTCGAGAGCTATCCGCTTGAGAGCGTCCATGTCGATAACCGTTCGTGCAAGAAAATGGCTGTTCGCAAGAGATTGGGCCAGCCGCTCCGCCTCATCGATTCGAAGCGACATCTGTTCGCCGTTTTTCAGGACCATACGCACGACGCCAAGCTTTAGGTTGGCCTCCCTGATTCGAGCCACTCCTTTTGAAGGCATATAAACGACCCGTCCTTCGTCATATCGCAGCCATATTTCCAATTGCCGGAATTTTTCAATTCCCGCGGCTTTATCCAAAATCCGGAGATGTTGCGCGCAGCGCTCGAAATTCGGGCTGTCCGCGTACATGTTTTTCAGATGGTCAAGCAACAGGTCGCGGGCGTATTCACAATCCCGCCAAAGCCCGAGCATCGCCTGCAGAAGGATAATTTCAGATGTTAGGGCATGACGCACCTTCAGGCTTTCTACGTGCAGCCCGAGGAGCGCGGAGACCCGGTTTGTATCTTGTTTCCGGATAAAAGCGCGATACGCGGGAAGGTAGAAAGCAATGTCCTGCGGTGCCGCATCAAAACGCTCCATAAGAAGGTCTTCAAGCTTTGAGAAATCGCCTGAATCCAAAAGGGGTTGGTATTCGGCGGCGATTTTAGGGAATGCCGGCGGATTCAGGAGCAGGCCGGTTTCCCAATTGTAAGTTTCGCGCATTTTGCGTTATTTCCTTCCGATGATCGTAGTGTATGTTCTGCACTAAAATAGTATTTCCGTTCAAAATTGATCTATTCTTATTAGAATGTCATTCCCGCCCGCCTGGCAGGGAGCGCCCCCCCTACCCCCTCCAACCGCTTCGAAGAGTATTTTTATCCATCACGACATTGCGAAGCACTCAACTACCGAACTGGTCTCCGATGAAAAAGAAATCAGACAATGAATACATCACCATCCGCGGCGCCCGTCAGAACAACCTCAAAAACATCGGCATCGATATTCCGCTCAATGCCATGACCGTCATCACCGGGGTGAGCGGGTCGGGGAAGTCTTCGCTCGCTTTCGATACGGTGTACGCTGAAGGCCAGCGCCGCTACGTCGCCACCTTTTCCTCGTATGCCCGGCAGTTCCTCGACCGCATGGATCGTCCGCAGGTCGACGCCATCGACGGCATACCTCCCGCCATCGCGATCGACCAGACCAACCCGGTCCGCACCTCCCGGTCGACCGTGGGTACCATGACCGAGCTCGCCGACCATCTCAAACTCCTCTTCTCCCGCGCCTCCACCCTTTACTGCCGGAAATGCGGCGAACGGGTGGATGAGGACAATCCGGAATCGATTTACCGCAAACTCCTGCAGCGCCGGGAGCGCGACGCCGCTTTCCGCGAAATGGTCGTCACCTTTCCGGCAGCCATCCCGGATAATTTCAGCCGCGAAGAGCTCCTCGCGCATCTGGCTGCCGCCGGGTACCACCGTATCGCCTTTGAAAGCGGCAACCGGCTCGACGTCGTTCAGGACCGGGTGCACTTCACACCCGATAACCACGGCCGCATCATTGAGGATTTTGAAGCTGCGCTGCGGCACGGCGGCGGCCTCCTGTCGGTCTTTCCCGCGGGCGATGGAGGGGATACGCAGAAACGTATCGGTTTTTCAAGCGGCTTCCACTGCGCCGCGTGCGATATATACTATGCAAAAGCAACCGCCAACCACTTCTCCTTCAACTCGCCCGTGGGCGCGTGCGAAACCTGCAGGGGGTTCGGCCGCGTGATCGGCATCGACGAGGCGCTGGTGGTGCCCGACGGCGGCAGGTCATTGCGCGGCGGCGCGATAAAGCCCTTCCAGAGCCCGAGCTACCGGGAGTGCCGGGACGACCTCATGCGGTTCGCGCGTCAACGGGGTATCGGGACCGATGTTCCCTGGAACAATCTCAACGATGATGAACGGCGCTGGGTCTTTTCGGGGGAAGGATCCTGGGAGGACGGCGTCTGGTACGGCGTCAACCGGTTCTTCGACTGGCTGGAATCGCGAAGCTACAGGATGCATGTGCGGGTGCAGCTCTCGCGCTACCGCGCTTATCGTCAATGCCCCACATGCAACGGGGCGCGTCTCAAGCCCGACGCGCTGCTCTGGCGCATCGGTGAAGACCGGAAACTCAACATCCACGAGATCATGCGGCTTTCCCTCGACGACTGCCGCGCTTTTTTCGCTTCGCTTCGATTGTCCCCTCCCTTCGACGGAGCCGCGGAGATCGTCCTCGGCGAAATCCTCGCGCGGCTGCGGTATCTTACTGATATCGGCCTCGGCTACCTCACCCTCGACCGGCAGTCCCGCACGTTGAGCGGCGGCGAAGTGCAGCGGATCAACCTGACGACCGCGCTCGGAACTTCGCTCGTCAATACGCTGTTCATCCTCGACGAACCGAGTATCGGGCTTCACTCGCGCGATATCAACCGGCTCATCGGCATCCTGCATCGCCTGCGCGACGCCGGAAACACCCTGCTGGTCGTCGAGCATGACCCGGAACTCATCCGGGCGGCGGACAGGTTGATCGATATGGGGCCCGGCCCCGGGGTCCGCGGCGGCGCCGTCGTCTTCTCCGGAGACCTGCGGGCCCTGCGCCACGCGGAGCATTCCCTGACCGCCGACTATCTGAGCGGGAGAAAAACCGTCGTTTCTCCAGACCGTAACCGCCCGCCGCCGGCCGACGGATTCATCGACATCATCGGCGCTTCCGAGCATAACCTTAAAAATATCGACGTCCGCCTTCCTCTCGGCCGCATGATCGGCATCGCGGGAGTGAGCGGATCGGGCAAATCGACCCTCATCGGGGAGATACTTTACAGGGGAATATGCCGCCTGAAGGGGAAACCCGTTGAAACGCCCGGCGCGCATTGCGAAATCAGGGGTCACGAACGGATCACCGGCATCGTGATGGTCGACCAGTCGGCGCCGGGAAAGACGGCCCGCTCGAACCCGGCGAGCTACATCGGCGCCTTCGATCCGATCCGTAAACTGTTCGCCGCCACGCGCCTCGCACGGGAACGCGGGTACACCGCCTCGACGTTCAGTTTCAACGGCGGCCATGGCCGCTGCCCAACCTGCAACGGCGCGGGATTCGAACTGGTGGAGATGCAGTTCCTGAGCGACGTCTACCTTACCTGCCCCGATTGTCACGGCAAACGGTTCAGGCGGGAAGTGCTCGAGGTGCGCATCGGCGACCGTGACGACGACGCCGGATTACCGGAAAGCAAATCGATCGACGAGGTGCTTGCCATGACCGTCGACGAGGCGTTCGCCTTCTTTTCCGCCTATCCCCGGATCACCGGATTGCTTGAACCCCTGGCAGCGGTCGGCCTCTCCTATCTGCCGCTCGGGCAGCCGCTGCCGACCCTGAGCGGCGGCGAAGCGCAGCGGCTCAAACTTGCGGCCCACCTTGCTTCACGGAAAGCGGCCGGCCGGACGCTTTTCCTTTTCGACGAACCGACCACCGGCCTCCATTTCGCCGACATCGCGATACTGCTCACGGCTTTCGGCCGGCTTATCGACGCAGGCCATTCGGTCATCATCATCGAACACAACCTCGATGTCCTGGCTGCGGTTGACTGGCTTATCGACCTCGGGCCCGAAGGAGGCGACAAAGGCGGCGAAGTGGTTTTCGCCGGAACACCCGGGGAGTGCATGAAATGCGCGTCAAGCCGTACCGGAAAAGCGCTCCGTGCATTTACCTCATCCGCAACAACAGGCTTCCATGAGTCTCCCGCCCGTTACGGGACGAACGCCCCATCAGCCGCCTGCGCCGGATCCAACCGCATGATCATCACCGGCGCGCGCGAGCACAATCTCAAGGCAATCGACGTCACGATACCGCGCGACCGGTTTACCGTGATTACCGGGGTGAGCGGCAGCGGAAAAAGCACCCTCGCCTTCGACCTGCTTTTCGCCGAGGGTCAGCGCCGCTACCTCGAATCGCTCAACGCCTATGCGCGTCAATTCGTCCAGCCCCCGCCGAGGCCGGAGGTCGACCGCATCTCGGGCATCCCCCCCACGGTCGCCATCGAGCAGCGCACCAGCGGCGGCGGCAGAAAGAGCACGGTCGCCACGGTTACCGAGATCTACCACTACATCCGACTGCTCTTCGTCAAACTCGGGACGCAGTTCTGCCCGCAATGCAACGTTCCCGTTGGCGTACGGAACCCGGAAGCGATCTGCGATTCGCTGAAGAAAAAGGGAAAAAACGCGTCCGTCACCCTGCTCGCCCCGCTCGTCGTCAACCGCAAGGGAATCTACATGGATCTTGCGCAGTGGGCGTCAACGCACGGCCATGAGGTACTCCATGTCGACGGCGCGCCGGTCCGTACCGACGCCTGGCCGAAGCTCGACCGTTACCGGGAGCACATGATCGAACTGCCGGTCGACACGCTATCCGTAACCGCGACTTCGGGCCGGAAACTGCGCCGGGCGGTCGCACGGTCGCTCGAACTGGGGAAGGGGACGATGCATGCGGTGATCGACCGAAGCCGCAAAGTTAAAGAGGAAGTTGTCTATTCCACTGCCCGCACCTGCCCCAAATGCGGCCGCGGGTTCGACGAACCCGATCCGCGTCTCTTTTCGTTCAACTCCCGGCACGGATGGTGCCCCCGCTGCTTCGGTACCGGGCTTTTCATGCACGGTTTTGACGAAGAACAGAGCGGCGAGGAGATCCGGTGGAACGAATGGTGGGAGGGGGAGGCTAAAACCTGCCCGGCATGCAGCGGCAAACGGCTGAATCCCGAGGCACTCGCGGTGAAACTCCTCGGCCGCAGCATCGCCGACGAAACCGCCCTTCCTGTGCACGAAGCGGCCGCGCATTTCAAAAGCATCCGGTTCTCCGGACGGGATGCGGCGATCGCCTCCGGCATACTTCCGGAAATCGTCTCGCGCCTCGACTTCCTCGCGGTGGTCGGCCTCGGCTATCTCACGCTCGACCGCGCCGCTCCGACGTTAAGCGGCGGCGAAGCGCAGCGCGTCAGGCTTGCCGCCCAGCTTGGATCGAATCTCCGCGGCGTCTGTTACATTCTCGACGAGCCGACCATCGGTCTTCACAGCCGCGACAACCAACGCCTGCTCGACACCCTCAGGTCATTGCAGCAACAGGGGAACACCGTGGTGGTCGTCGAACATGACGAGGCGACGATCCGCCATGCCGACCACCTGATCGACCTGGGCCCCGGCGGCGGGGTGCGGGGCGGATCGGTTATCGCCCAGGGAACCGTCGGTTCGGTGCTGCGCAACCGCCGATCGATCACGGCACGTTGTCTTAAAAAAACGACGCTCCCGACCCGTCATCAGCCGCGCGAAACCGGAACGGCGCCGCGCCTTGTCATCCGAAACGCCTCCCTGCACAATATCCGGGGGATCGACGTCACGATTCCGCTCGAACGGCTGGTCTGCGTGACGGGGGTGAGCGGCAGCGGGAAAAGCACGCTGGTGCGCGACATCCTCCATAACAACCTGCTGTCGAAGCGTGCGGGAAAACGCGGTACGGTTCCGTCATGGCACGGATGCGACTCCATTAACGGGTGGAAAACGGTCTCCCGTGTCCTCGAAGTCGACCAGAAGCCGATCGGAAAAACTCCCCGCTCCTGCCCCGCCACCTATGTGGGGTTCTGGGACGCGATACGGAAGCTGTTCGCGAAAACGGAGGAAAGCCTCCTGCGCGGCTACGGCGCAAGCCGCTTTTCATTCAATGTTGACGGGGGAAGGTGCCCGGTCTGCCGGGGGCAGGGCCTCAAGAAAATCGCCATGAGTTTCCTGCCCGACGTCACCGTTCCCTGTGAAACATGCGGCGGGAAACGGTTTACCGAAGAAACCCTTGCGGTCGTCTTCAAGGAAAAGACCATCGCCGACATTCTCGCCATGAACATCGACAAGGCCCTCCCCTTTTTCGTCGCCCACCCCGGCGTCCGCCGGCCGCTGCAACTCCTGCGGGAGGTCGGCCTGGGCTACCTCACCCTCGGGCAGCAGAGCCCCACGCTCAGCGGCGGCGAGGCGCAGCGCATCAAACTGGTGACCGAGCTGAGCCGGGTCAATCCCGGCGGTACCGGAGGCCGGTTCCGCAAAAAAACCGCCGGGAGCCGCGCCCTCTTCATCCTCGACGAACCGACCGTGGGCCTTCACATGGCGGATATCGAACATCTCATGGTCGTGCTGCACCGTCTGGTCGACGCGGGGAACTCCGTGGTCGTAATCGAGCACAACCTTGACGTCATCAGCCGGGCCGACTGGGTGATCGATCTCGGCCCCGAGGGAGGAAGCCGCGGCGGGAGGATCGTGGCAGAGGGAACGCCGCAACGGATCGCGGCAAAGCGGAAAAAATCGTTTACGGGGGAGTATCTGCGGCGGTATTGGGAGGGGGGGAAAAGGAGAAGGAGTGATGGTTGGAAGACAGAAGACAGAAGGAAGAAGGAAGGAAAAAAGAAGAAAATGCGTAGTGGCGGATCGCGATCCGCCTGAATTGAAGAGGTGGAATTGAAAAATTCTTTTCGTCGTCACATGCGACCTCACCCCACCTCGACTTCGCTCGATGCGACGCCTGCACCCCCTCTCCTGTCAAAGAGGGGGAACGGTTTTATTTCACATTTCCCCTCTTCGGCAGGAGAGAGGATAAAGAAAGGAAAAACAAATGAACAAGAACATACTTCAATTTCCGCTGAAAACCGGAAAAAACATGCTCTACCAATTGCGGGTTGAACTCAACGACATACAACCCGCCATCTACCGGACGCTTCTTGTGTGCGGCGATGCGGGTCTCGATCTGCTGCACGCCCTTCTGCAGGTGGCGATCGGTTGGACAAAAAGCCATCTTCACCAATTCCAAATAGGCCAGGTACGATTCTCCGATCCGTAATTCAATCTGAACGAGGATATCATTAACCCTATCCATTACGCTCACGACGAAACAACAAAACCGCTCTCCTCAATTGCCGACAAGCCGGGGACTTCTTTTACCTATGAGTACGATTTCGGCGACTCGTGGGAACACCTGATAACCGTCAAGCGGATCCTTCCCGACAACAACACATTCGCCGGTTTCGCCGAATGCATCGACGGTAAACGCGCCTGCCCGCCCGAAGACTGTGGAGGCATAGGGGGATATGTAGAACTGCTCGATATCATAAGCAATCCACGGCACAAAGAGTACCGATCGATGATCGAGTGGCTCGGCGGCCCCATCGACCCGGAAGCGTTCGACATGAAAAAGGTGAATAGGTTTCTCAAAAAAATCAAATGGAAACACCCCACCGTTAAACAATTGGCAAGGGTGCTCGAGGAACGGGATACAATAACGCTGAAAATCACGAGGGAAAAGAAGAGCGGGGGAAGAAAATCGAAGAAGAGGTGAAGGAGGGCCCGGAGATTACGGAAACGGATGGATGTCGTATTCCTTTGTCTCACGCTTTAATAGTTGCCGAAGAAATAATCGCATTGAATTACGCCGCTAAAACGAGTTCATGAAAGATACGCCAAAAACCGAACGGCCGTTTTCGGTGATGTAATAAAACGGAACAATACCCGCCTGAAGCGGAACAGATGCCGTGGCTCCCAACGCATCCAGGTCGTCCAGCTTTCGTTTTGACTTGACACTGATCCTGACCCCGGCCGTCAGGAGCAATCCCCCAGCCATATAGTACGGCCAAACGCGTATGCCGTTCATTTCCGCGCCCCGCCCTTTGCGTATTGATTGAACAATGCCGTTGGTAAGCAGAATGGTCGAAATCGTCGTCAGATACGATCCAAACAATATCACTTTTCGTGCCGTCTTTCGCCGGCCGTGCAGATATTCCGATCGCTGTTCATCGATATTCACCGAATCAGGATCGATATCATAGTCACCGATAAATGATGCGGCAGCGTCTTTCTGTTTCTTTCCGAATCCCACGCTTCCAAATCCGTGCAGTGTTGCGCCCAGGGTGGACAGGCCGAACACGGCACCCAATGCAGCGTATTTCCGTGGATTTTCCTTTGCACGGGTAATCATGACTGTTGCAGGCCAGATGGACACAAGACCCAGTACACCAAGACCCGCCCCCCGCGACATCTTCCCTTTGGCAAGCGCCTGCTCATTGACCCAGTACTCTCTGTCGAAATCCGGATACTGTTCCCGGGCCCTCAGGGAGAAAGGCAGGAAAATCAATGCAATCCCGATTATACCGAACTTTTTCATCTCGTTTTTCCTCGTCCTGCAAATTAGATGCGATAGTTACAAATCTCTTCTATAGCGAACAATTAATTGATTATTAAATTTTGGAATTATTTTGTTCTTTCCATCCTTTTTAAATCCCATTGCAGAGTAAAAAGCATCTCCGGCACTGTTATTTTCAAATGCCCAAAGAACCAATTTATTATAACCGCGATTTTTCATTTCTTCATATGCCCACCAGAACATTCCTCCACCACATCCTTTCCTCCAATGGGCGGCGCTTTGGCCGCCCGGTATGCGTGTGTTGTGGGCACGTAAATTGTAACGCTATAATGTAAATGCCTTTCGCGGTGGTCCTTCGCTTTTTCTCTTTAGCCTTTCAGCCCGTTCTTTTCTCTTCAGCGGCGGCATCCAGATTTCATCTTTTTGAAGCCATTGATATTTTCATTTTAGCACTAATTGTTAATTCCCTATCCAGTTTTCATTTCGCAATCTTCTTTCAATTTTATATGCAAGGAATTTATAGGGGCCCCATTTGGAGTACATAGCATTGACAGAATTAAAGGATTGTGAATCGTAAGGAATTTTCAAATATCTGCACACTTCACGATCAACAGGAATTCTGTCATATACTCCGAGTAGAAAGTTAAAATGCGCGGAAGCGTACGCGCCAAAACCAAGCCAATTTTCATGGCGAATATTTTTATTCACAAAATGTTTACATAGCGACTCGATATATCTAGAGCGATAACCCATACCGATTTCACGAAACTCGCGTTCTCTTAAGGCTTTAAGCTTGACAAGGCTGGGGAATGCATATGTGCCACCTATGGCTTGATTTCCATATTTTAAGCAGATAGACTGCGAGACTTTTTTTGTATATGCCCAAGAGCAATTAGTGGTAAGTAGTGTTTTTACCGCATCTTCGAAAGGCGTAAAACCCCGTAGAAAGTATGCATAACCCTCTTGCAAACCCTTATAAATATGTTTTGACAGGTTACGTGAATGCTTGGCAAACTCCTTAATGGGAAAGTCGAATGATAGCGAATGTAATATTCTTTGTTTAATCGTTTTAAGGCGAGTTGAGGATAGCTTGGGAGTGATTTTCACATGAAGATTTGACCCGGTTTGGCTCATGCCAATAGTATATGTTGAATTACCGATTTGCTCGGTGCGAAAAAGTATTTCATCGTCCGCCGAATAGGAAAAAGGTGCAAGATTCACCCAACCGTGAGAAGTCGCACAAAGCGTAAGACGAAAGTATGCCGGAGTTTGCAGGACTATATGGGAGAACGCAGGCATATGGTTAGGATTTATCCAAATAATTGCAGCTGAAAATCCTTTATGCCTGTAGCAGAAGGAAGTTCTGCATTAAAATTTGTAATTAGGGCTTCTAAAACAGGGTTTCTATTTTCTTCACTTCCACCGACATGATAAAAATGTTCCTTCGTTAAAATATGCAAATCAGTCCAAAGGGTTTCGATGTATGTGTTTTTACGAAAGTCATTGCTATGCCATGTTGACAGTATGAATTTTGCTCCTGAATTAACGAGCAGATCATGCAACAATATTTCTTGATTCTCGACCCATGAATCGAAGTAATCAACATGCCTGCCGATGTAAGGAGGATCGCAATAAATCAAGTCTTTTTCCATGGCCTCCTTAAGCGTCTCATCAAATGATCTGCACAAGAATGAGTATTTTTTAAATTGAATTATTTCTTGAATAA
>JAFGIW010000014.1 GCA_016929415.1 Chitinispirillaceae bacterium
GTCGGCTACGTCAACGGGATCGAGAACTATTCACGCATCCTCGACGGCAGACCGACGGGGAGCCGTCCCTCCACGCTGATCGATTTCTTCAAACGCCCCTTCCTCACCATCATCGACGAGTCGCACGTGTCGATTCCGCAGATCCGGGGGATGTTCAACGGAGATCATGCGCGCAAAACCACGCTGGTCGACCACGGGTTCCGGCTGCCGTGCGCTTTAGACAACCGGCCACTGCAGTTTCCCGAGTTCGAAGCGCTCATGAACAGCGTGGTCTACGTATCGGCAACCCCCGGCGATTACGAACTGAAAAAGAGCGAGGGGCTGATCGTCGAACAGGTGATCCGTCCGACCCACCTCGTCGATCCCCCCCTCGAGATCCGGCCGGCCTCCACCCAGGTGGACGACCTCATCGAGCAGCTGCGGACGACTGTGGAACGCAGGGAGCGCGCGCTCGTCACCACCCTGACAAAAAAAATGGCGGAAGATCTCACCGATTACCTCGGAACGCTCGATTTCAAGGTCAGATACCTTCACTCCGATATCGATACCCTCGACCGCACCGATATCCTCCGTGACCTGCGCAAGGGTGATTTCGACATTCTTATCGGGATCAATCTGCTGCGGGAAGGACTGGACCTTCCGGAGGTCGCGCTGGTCGCTATCCTTGACGCCGACAAGGAGGGCTTCCTACGGTCGGTCAGATCGATCGTCCAGGTTGCCGGCCGTGCCGCGCGCAATATCGGGGGACGGATCATCCTCTATGCGGACAGGGAAACCGATTCCATCCGCAAGGCAATAGGTGAAAGTTCACGCCGTCGCACAAAACAACTTGCATATAACAAAACTCATGGTATTATTCCACAGAGTGTCGTCCGTCCGATAACTGAAGGTATTCTGATGACACATGAGCCCGAGGTCCCGGCCACGGCCGAACCGCAGGCGCCCTATGGAAAAAGCCGGAAAGGAGTTTCGAAGAAAAAAGTTCCGGTTTCCTCAGCTCCGCCGGAACAACTGGAAAAGGAGATGCGGGAAGCCGCCGCACGACTTGAGTTCGAAAAAGCAGCCCGCATCAGAGATACGATCATCAATATCAGGAACACCCATGACTGATAGATTGCCCCCCCTTGATGTAAACGCTCCGGGATCGATCGTTAACGCCCTGAAAGAGTATGGCAGCCGTGGAAAACTTTCCGACCTTCAGACCGTTCTCGGTTTTCTTAAACATCCCAACGATGAAGTAAAAACCGCCGCAACCAAGGCTGCCAGTAATCTTATCAGAGAAAACCTCATCAGCCACTATAACGACCTCACAAAAGACGTCCGTTCCAAACTGGGTATGCTTCTCCAATCACTCGATCCCCGGGTTATCGATGAAATCAGTAAGGACCTTTTGGGAGAATCGCACGAACGGCGCCTCAGAGCAATCCAGATCCTCGGCCTTTTGAAGAAAAACCCCCGCATCCGGGAAATTCTTGTCGATCTCATCAAGGACCGCAATGAAAAGGTACGCGCCACTGCAATAGGTCTTCTCGGCAAGGTGGTCGGCCCGAACGATCAGGAACTGATCCTGTCGCTGCTCAATGACCCTGATAAGCGTGTCCGCGCGAATACGGTCGAAGCGCTGGAGAGCCTCGGTAATAAACGGCTTATGCCGATCCTTCTCAGGTTCCGCAAAGACAGCAATAACCGGATACGGGGAAATATCATCAAAGCGCTTTTCAACCTCGGATATACTGATATTGAGCAGGACCTCATCGAAATGATCAAAACTCCCAACGACCTGATGAAAGCTTCGGCGCTCTGGGTCATTTCACAGATCACTTTTTTTTCAACTCAAATTGAAGATGCCGCAGGCCACGCATTTCTATCAGAAAACGAGATGGTGATACGAAACGCGAAAAACGCGCTCAATAAACTCGGCACACCGCGCGCGCTCGGCTATCTGCGTTATCTGGACATGGCTGCGGCGAAGAAGGAGTGAGGGGGGAGAGATTTCAGGAGTCGGGAGGAGGAAAAAAAACAGTAATCGCAGACTCCCGCCCTACAGTCTTCATGCTCCCCCATCCGGTCTCTCCTTCTGAATTCTGACTCCCGACTTCCGACCCCTTTAATTTACCTTTAAAGTTCATGTTGCAAATACCGATAACTATAACGTAGATAAAAGATGGATAAACAATCCGGCAGGAGGCTGGATGTTAAGGATAAAAGGGGCTCTCCAGGGATGGATGGAACTTCCAGGGACGGAAGAAAACCCCTCCGGTAGTAGTAGAAAGGCAGGTAAGCCATGGAACTCAGACCTATTGCTGCGGCTTACGGGGCCAAACCGTTAGAACCAGTCGCCAAAAGCGACAAAAAAGCGGCCCCGAAACAGACGGCGGCTGCTCAAAAAGAGCAGGTTGAATTCTCGGATGCATCGATCAGCATGCAGAAGCTGAAGGAAATCATCGATACAACTCCCGAGGTTCGCATCAAAGTGGTGGAAGAAATCCGCATGAAAATCAAATACAACGGGTATCCTATCGAATCGAATATTTACAAGGCAATGGAGAATCTGATAGCGAATAAAATAGTATAATTATCAGCGATACCCTTCCACTACCAAAGGTCACCACGCCCCCGGGGAGAGTGCATGCTCGCCGGGGGTTTTTTACTTGATTTTACTTATCTCGGAACCCATTTTTAGAAGCTAAAGCATCCGCCCGAGTGGTGGAATTGGTAGACACAAGGGACTTAAAATCCCTCGGTACCTAGTACTGTGCCGGTTCAAGTCCGGCCTCGGGCAGAAAGCCCCGCACCTCAGGCGGGGCTTTTTTATGGGAGAAAGTCCCTGCCGCACCCATCATTCAACAATGTATCTTTACTACTTTCTCAGGCAGGAAGCAGCGTGGACCCGGTCATTTCCGTCTCTTCGGTATATAAACATTTCGGCCCGACCTGTGCAGTAAAGGGGCTTTCGTTCTCCGTCCCCGCATCACTCTGTTTCGGGCTGCTGGGTCCCAACGGCGCCGGGAAAACCACCATGATGAAGATGGTCTACGGCGTATCGCAGCGCAGTGCGCATCCGCCCGGTGCGATCTCCGTCTTCGGTTTCGACCCGCAGCATCAGTCCCTGGCCATCAAATTCATCTCCGGAGTCGTACCCCAGGAGAACAATCTCGACGAGGAGTTGAATGTCGAGGAAAACCTTCGCGTATATGCCCGTTTTTATAATCTTCCTTCAAAAACCGCCGCGGCTCGCATCAAAGAGCTCCTGGAGTTCATGGAACTGACCGGAAAGCGTCGCTCGGGGATCAGGGAACTCTCCGGCGGCATGAAACGGCGGCTGACCATCGCGCGGGCGCTTCTGAATAACCCGCGGCTGCTCATTCTTGACGAGCCGACCACCGGTCTCGATCCGCAGGTGCGCCACCTGATCTGGGAAAAGCTGCGCAACCTCAAACGGCAGGGCATGACCATTCTTCTGACCACGCACTACATGGAGGAGGCGTTCCATATCTGCGAATCGATCGTGATCATGAACAAAGGGGAAAAAATAGTAGAAGGCCATCCGCACGAACTGGTGGGGGCGGCAATCGAACCCTTCGTGCTCGAAGTGACGAAACCGGAAGCATTTTCCGCCGTCAGTTCATCCCTTCCCCCCTCGGCGCGGGTCGAGCGGTCGAACGACATCGCCAGAATCTACTCCTCCGACCGGACGGCGCTGCAGGAGCTGTCGAACCGGCTGAATGCCGGCGAATACTACTTCCGTCAATCAAACCTTGAAGACCTCTTCCTCAAGGTAACCGGGAGCACACTCAATGCGCAACAGTGAAAAAACGCTTTTCCCGCCTCTGGCGGTGCGGTTATACGGTGTCTGGTTCCGCCACTTCCGGGTCTACACGAAAAATCTCATAAGCAACGGACTTCCGCCCTTCCTCGAACCGCTCATTTTCCTTGCCGGCATCGGCCTCGGGATGAGCCGGTACATCGATACCATGGCGGGCATGCCCTATATCACCTTTCTGGCGACCGGTCTTCCGATCACGGCCGCCATGTTTACCGCCGCATTCGAATGTTCCTACGGCACCTACATACGCCTCGAATTCGACCACGTGTACGAGGGGATGCTGGCCGCGCCGGTCGGCGTCCATGACCTGCTTATCGGTGAAATCATCTGGGCGGGCACGAAAGGTTTTTTCTTCTCGCTCGCGGTCATTATCGTCGTCGGCGCGTTCGGTCTCATCCCGTTTCCGTGGAGCCTGACCACGCCGCTCATCGGTTTCCTTACCGGCGTGATGTTCGCGGCGCTCTCGATGCTTATCACCTCGATTGTAAAGAACATCAACCAGTTCAATTTCTACTTTACCGGATTCCTCTCGCCGATGTTCTTCTTCTCGGGCGTGATCTTCCCGCTTGAAAATCTCCCCGCCTTCCTGCGCCCGTTTGCCGAACTGTTCCCGCTGACCCATGCGGTGCGCCTCTGCCGCGCAGGGGATTTCGCGCAATTTCATCCGTCGCTGCTGATCGATCTTCTGTTTATCGCGCTCTTTACCGCGGTCGCCGGATGGCTGGGGATCATGCGGTTGAAAAAGAAACTGATCCGGTGAAGCGGACGAGCGGCAGTCACGACACGGTCAGTCCTCAGCCCGCTCACCCGGCGGCGGAAATGGGGGCAGCGGGGGGAGGCTAAAAGCAAATAATAAAAAAAATATTCATCTCTCCGTCATTCCAACACGGTGGAAGGCGATCCGCGCCTCCCCCCTCACCCCTCCTTGACTTCCGCCTTCATGACCTCCTCCTTCTCCGGGATCAGGTACCAGCCGATCAGGTAGGTGATTATTCCCGGGACGAACTGGGTAAGCACCGTGACGAAGACAAACGCGAGGCGGACCAGGGTGACGTCGAAGTTGTACATATCGGCAATGCCGCCGCAGATGCCGGCGGCCTTTTTACCGTCGGCGAGGCGATAGAGTTTTTTCATGGCGCAGCTCCTTTGTTCATCGGATTGTGAGAGATCATTCGTAGCGGATAGGCTGACTCCGGTTGAAAGAAGTATACAGCTTGTCGCGGCGGTGCTGCAAGAGGGGCATCCGTTTCCGCGCCGACGCGATCAGTTCCGGATCAAGGTCGACATAGAGAATCGTCTCGTCCTCTCCCGCCTCCGCAAGCACGTCTCCCCAGGGGGCCGCGACCATCGAATGGCCGTAGGCTTTGTAATGAACCCGGGAATCATTGTTACGGCCCTGTGAAATCGCCGCAACGAAAAACTGGTTTTCAATCGCCCGAGTTCGAACAAGACACGACCAGTGAGCCGGACCGGTCACCTGATTGAAGACCGCGGGGACGATGAGCAGCTCAGCTCCGAGCAGCGCCGCCCGGCGCGCCATTTCCGGGAACCGTATATCGTAGCAGATAATGATGCCGATGTTCCCGAGTTCCGTTGCAGCAACCGGGAGCCGGTCGCCGTGCGAAAAAACGAGCGATTCCTTTACGCGTACTCCATCAAGCAGGCAGTCGAAGAGGTGGCACTTGCTGTAGGAAAGCAGCTCATCCCCCGAAGGACCTATCAGATGGGAGGTATTGAACCAATGCCGGTCCTGTTTGAAAACCATCGAACCTGAACAGAGATATACGCCGTGTGCATGCGCGATCTCCCTGAACCGCTTCAGAATCGCCGCTTCATCCCCCTCAATGCCGCGCAGACGCAACAGTTCGTACGGATAGTAAAACATTTCAGGAAGGGCGACAAGATGCGCGCCGCTGCGCGCGGCAGTTTCGATCATCGCGGCGGCCCGTTCCACATTCTCCGCCTTGTCGAATGACGGCGTTATCTGACAGAGAGCTATTTTAAAAGGCCGCATTGCATCGCCTCATCAATGAACCGGGTATCCGGTTGTTGCCCCATGGTGATGTTACCCGGCGATTCCCGTCATCCATCGCAGGACCAGTCCCGCGATCACCGGTACCGCAAGGTTGTCGTTGATGACCAGTTTCGGTGAAATACGCAGCGGCACCAGTTCACATATCGTTACGGCAAGCGACGTTGTCAGGGTAACGCTGAACGGCAGGCGGCCGGCAGGCGAT
The DNA here is from genome assembly GCA_016929415.1 of Chitinispirillaceae bacterium. Lineage (GTDB taxonomy): Bacteria > Fibrobacterota > Chitinivibrionia > Chitinivibrionales > Chitinispirillaceae > JAFGNB01. The sequence goes on from JAFGIW010000014.1 coordinate 6,064, forward strand.
GGTATCAGTCCGGAAATGAACGGAAAAACAGCATAAAAAAACAGCATGCAGAGGCAGAAACAGGCTGCCGACCCTTCGAGGCTCTTCTTCCCGATCCTGATTTTTCCGATGCTCATCCCGACCAGCGCGGCAACGGCATCGCCAAGCACGAAGAGCGTCAGCACGACAAAGGCGACCCACGGATCTTTACGGAAAATGATCGAACAGATACATCCCGCCCCCACCACCCAGGTCGAACCGGTGATCCGGTGTTGTTCCTCTTTCCGGAGCATCGAACCCGCCGCTTTGTAAAACAGCTCCTGCACCGCGGGATTTTTTCGCCGCAGCTTTTCAACGATGATCGACACCGCCAGAACGATCACAAGTATGATCGCCGGCACCTGCCGGGGGAAGCCCCACTGCGGAAGGTAATAAATACCGAGCGGCATGGTCAGTGCAAACAGATGCAGCAGTTTACGGGCGATCTCCTCTTTCGGCGGACGCATAATCGGGAGCTTTCTATTCAGGAGTCGGCAGGCAATATATTACTTACTGCTCGCTACTCATTATTCACTATTCACTACTTACTGCTGTTTCCCCTCCCACCCGCGCCGTCACGGGGAAGTACCAGGCAAAATAGGTATACGACGAATAGGTCGGCTCCACCCGCAGGCTCATTTTCTGCCGGAGCAGGTCGGTCCCCTTGCCGTCGACGACCAGATTCGCTCCGCCGGGAAATACCCTGTACCGCCTGGTGTAGAAGCAGGTATCGCCGCCCTTCAGCGAAAACAGGCTGACGAAGCTGTACTCCGTGGTTTTGACCGTCAGGTCATAGCTGCCGGGCCGCCGCCGCGCGCCGATCGACGCCGACGTGCAATCGGTTCCCATCCAGTAGTACTGGGCGCCTTTCCGCTCGGCGACGAACACCTGCCCGTATCGCTTGTAAATAGTGATCCCGCGCGGCGCGTCGAACTGGTTGTCGCCGGTTCCGTACGATCCGAAACGGTCGAGCAGCTTCAGGTGGCGATCGAACTTCAGGATACAGTGTTTTTCCGTGTCGGTGATCCAGTAATTATGGTAATAGTCAATTGCTCCGTACGAGGCGGTGTTTCCCGCGGGAAGATCGGCTTTCCTGATTATCTGTCCGTTGAAGGAACATTTCACCACACGTTTACCCCCGTTCTCGGCATAGAACACCGCCTGCTCGTTCTTGAAAAAACTATAGAATGCCTTTCCGTCGGCAACCGCAAGCGCCGTCGGAGCACCGGAACAGGGGGGAAAAACACGAAGCACTTTTCCCGTGGAATCGAAAACAACCACGCGGCGGTTCCCCGTATCGGTGACATACACCCTGCCCTTCTCATCGAGCCCCACCCGCGACGGACCGCGCAGATCGAATCCTCCATTCGCCGCGTCAAAAGCGCGCACCCATTGCAGTTTCGACTTCGGGTTGAAGAGCTTCACCACCCGGTTGTTGCCCGAATCGGCGACATAGACATCGCCGCGACCATTGGCGGCAACTCCTTTCGGATGCAGAAAACAGTCCTTCCCGATGCCCTCCTTCCCGTACAATCCGAGCGCCCACATTGACGTGTTGTAAATGATCTGATGCCTTCCCGAGTTGACGCCGTAAACAACCACCTCGTCGTCGTCCTTCTTGGTGGTCGTGTCTTCCCACGCCTCAAGACGGGCGGTCGCAAGCCCCTGAGGATCGTCGAAAAAGGTACGCGGCCCGAAAAACATGAAGAGATGCTTCGGCGACGCCTTGCGGATACCGTAGGAGTGACCGTACGGGGGGAAAACGAGGCTGGCGCCGGAAGAGGGAAAATATCCGGCGGCAAGCACCAGGAGTGAAATCGCCGCCAAATGACAGCACTGCAGCGAACGAAGGTGAGCTGAACAGCAGTGAACTATCGATGCATTACAACAATCCATCCGATTCCCCGAAGGAGGAGCGCGAAACGGTTACAATAAGTTTGAAAATAACACATTCCCCGCAGGAGAACATCAGTTTCCCGAAGCCGCCTCGAAGCCCCCCGAGACATCGCAATGTTCCGCGAAGCCGTCGCTACGCTTCTTGGGCTTACGCCACATTTTCTCTCTCTTCGTTCGAGAAAACGTCAGGCATGCTCGAACAAAGCCGCTTCGCGGCAGCTTGATCAGGAATGTATATGAGAGGCATGGGATATCCGCTCCGACACAGCATCTTCGAGACTTCATCCGGATTACCCGGCGTGGCACCCACATCAGTTCCCCTGTTCGGGCAACTACCGGCAGTGCCGGCAC
>JAFGIW010000136.1 GCA_016929415.1 Chitinispirillaceae bacterium
AGTACGATTCTTCGCAATTTCACGCGTCTTAATTCAGGCAAGGTAATGAACTTCACGGTGCTTGATACCGCATTCAAGAAGATAAGCTTAAGGAAGTGCCACCCGGAGAAAATGTGCAATGAAGAATAGTAATGGTAGTATTTGGTAGGAGCATCCGCGCGTTTTAAAGACAGATACACTTCTTATGCCTTGCAAATCTATACCCAAGGTATTATATTGTAAGGTATGAAACGGTATTATAAAGATCTTCTATTTCGATATCTCCGCACATTTCCCTGCATATGCATTATCGGTTCGCGACAATGCGGCAAAACCACATTTTTAAAGGAATTACCAGAAACATGGAAAGTTTACGACTTGGAAAAAGATGCTGATTTCCGGCTCATTGCCGATGATCCGGACCTGTTTTTCAGACTCAATCCTGCCCAGATTGCTATCGATGAAGCCCAGATTTTTCCGGCGCTGTTCAAGTCATTGCGTGTTGCCATCGATGCCGATCGCGGCATGAAAGGTCGTTTCGTCATTACCGGTTCAAGCTCTCCTAACTTGGTAAGGGGGATATCCGAAAGCCTCGCCGGGAGAGTCGGTATCATCGAGTTGGCACCATTTTCAATGGGTGAAGCATTCGCCTGCACCGCATCACCTCTTTTCGACTGGTTGGCGGTACCATCACCGTCGCTTAATGACCTTTGCAACACACTGACTCCTTCATTGACCATCGCCGATGCTCATGCCTACTGGCTCAACGGCGGTTATCCGGAACCATGGCTTTCCCGATCGGAAATGTTTCGGCGCGACTGGTACAACGCATTCGTTCAAACGTATCTCTACCGGGATATCAGCAATCTGTTTCCCCGGATCAACAAAGACCGTTTCCGTTTCTTCATCAACCTGCTCATGGCGTCATCAGGTTCGATCATCAACTATTCCGATTTGTCCCGGTCACTGGGTATCACCGCTCCGGTTGTCAAGGATTACTTCTCCATCGCCCACGACACCTTCATCTGGCGGACCATACCGCCATTTACCCGAAAAACCCTACATCGACTCGTCAAACACCCCAAAGGGTATGTGCGCGACAGCGGGATACTTCACTGCCTTCAGCATATCACCACACTCGACATGCTCCTGGCACATCCTAAAATGGGTGTGTCGTGGGAAGGAATGGTCATGGAAGAACTGCTCCGTGGTCTTAACTGTAAAGGTATCGCCTGCGACTATTTTTTCTATCGCAGCAGTGGCGGTGCCGAAGTCGACCTTGTGCTGGAGGGCGATTTCGGCATTGTTCCGATCGAAATAAAACATGGAACACAATTCGGAATCAGACAACTCACCGGCATCATTTCATTTATCGAAGAATTCAATTGCGCATGCGGACTCGTCATCACCGCCAATGACAAACCGCAACGGTTCACTGAAAAACTCCTGGGGATTCCGGTACACTGGATATATGGGGGTAAGGGATAAGTTCGCACGGGTAACCGACCACCTCGGCAGCCCCCGGATCGTAATCTACGTGGAGACCGGACAGATTGTTCAGCGAATGGATTTTGACGACGCCTTTTAAAAAAAGCCGTTTCGAAACATGATCGTATTTTGAAGACAAGAGAAATGGAGTGACGGTTGTAAATACGGCGACCGGGTAATTCCGCGGTCACGGACAGCCATCCTCGTTGTTGAATCGGTTGATCCCGATCCCAGGCTTTTTAATTTACAGCCCGGTTTCGGCACCGCCTTGATACCAAGAGGAGCGCCCTTGAAAAAAGTCATTCCCGACAGCCCTTCGCACATCCTCACGCCCTCGATATAAATATCTCCCGCGACGGTATTGGTTACATTCACGGTCAACTTGGCGGTGCCGCCGGTGATGTCCTTGGCAAGATTTTTCATTTCAATGGCGCCCCGCTCGTTACAGAATTTCTTCATACTGCTTATTTCCGATTGCCACGCCGATACGCTTTTAATTCCGCCCTGGCTTCCCCATTTGCTGGCTTGGCTCGCCATTTCCGGCGAAATCATGGCGGCCCGGCCACGCTGTCGACGATCTTCGTCGGCCCAGAACAGAAGATATACTTTCGCGGGGATGGACGTTCCCGACGGTATCTGTGCTTTTTTCGGGTTTTTCAGAGACCCGGTCAGATAATAACCGCCGATGTTTGCGGCCGAACTTCCCTTGTTATGCAGCTCTATCCAGTCCGAAAAATCGTTATAATCAACAATCTCCGCCTTGTTCCAGACGTTGTTCGCAAGGAATTCATTGATTTTTACCTGGGCGCTTGTGCTTGTAACAAAGGGTTCCAAAAACAGGGCTGTGGTGAATGTTGCCGCCAGTAAGGTCGTCTTCATGGTACATATCCTTTCTTATTCAGTGTTTATTCTTTATTCTGAACTCCGGTGATTAGTACCTGTTGACCGGTCACCGCCGGCCATGTGGAAGTCTGCCAGCCCGTCTGATACTTGAATTCAACGAACTGCGATGGGGGAATTTGTCAGTATTAGTTGTACACCAGGGTATATTGTTCATCACCCTTCGATATTAAACACAGAATAAATGTATTTTTCGTACCTATTTTGAGTACGCGATATATCGTAACACATTGATTAATAAATTAATATGGTAGGAGTATCGGTCTTCTTGCCGATCCGTTGAGGTACGAGCCGTTTCATTCCGGATTCAGAAGGGGGGGGTGTGGGAATTCATGATATTGGCACTACCGTTACTGAATCGCAGCGTATTCAATGCCGCGACGCTATTTCACTGCTTGATTTTTCCGCTTTCCCGGTCGACCTTCACGATCCGCACCCCTCCTGCGAATCCGCGGGCCGCGAGGTCGAGCGACCGCGTTTTCAGGGGGGCGGCATACAGCAGCCTGCCCGACAGGTCGTAGATCCTGACCATGGTTCCCGCTGCTGCCCATTGAGGCAGCAGGATGCGGCGGTCGACCACGGCGCAGTGAAGCGGCTTGACTGAATTGAGCCGGGCGGGCCGCGCATGCGGGGGTTGTACTATATTGACCGGGGATTCGTTGACAACCGTTATCGTCGCACTCCCGGTAAGTCCCGCCGCGGACGCCTGACAGGTTATGGTTCCCGTCGCGCTCGACCGCGTCTTCACGTAAAAGGCCGTCTGTCCCCCTTCGAGGGCGGTTTTCGCCTCGCCGATGAAATCGCCGGCGCCTGTTGCCGACAAGGAAACCGAGTCGTCGCGAAGGTGCAGCACCTGGCTGGTGGTGTCGCTGAGCGACACGACCACGCGGGTCATGTCGCCGCCCGTGTAAAGCACGTTCGTGTCGGGGACGACCGTGACGGCAGAGGGGCTCCCCGGGGTCCGTATGCGGTGGACGGCGGCCTGGGCGCCGCCGATGTATCCCACGGCCCTGAGTTCTCCTGGCGTAAAGGTCGCGTTCCACGAAAACACCGGATGGGGGAGGCTCGTGTAGAGGTTGCCGGATGTTTTCTTCCCGAGCGATTTGTTGTCCTGATAAAGCTCGACCTGCTCGCAGTTGCTCACCACCATGACGCTGGAGGGCGATTTCGACGTCCAGTAGTTGCAGATACGGACCATGGGGCCGAAGAGCGCCGGATCGCGCTGCGATTGATAGAACCAGGCGGCGAGCTTCGGCAGGCGGAAGATGCTCGAAACGCCATGGTGGGAAACGTAGCCGTTTTTCCCCCTTCCCGTTTCGTTGGCGGTGGCATTGCCGTGGCTTGAGGCGTAATCGAAGGCGCACCATCCGAGCAGACCTCCCCAGATGCCTGATCGGTAACTGTCGTTGTGGCCTTTGGCGTGCCCCTGGCTTCCATCGGTGATCTGGCCGAGAAGCACATTGTCGTTATCCCACGAATGCGCCTGCGGATTGAGGTTGTGGCCGCAGTATTCGGTGGTGATGACGGGCATGTTGGGCGCATTCGACGAGGGGGTGACGAAATTCTGCGTCCAGATGTCTTCAAGGAAACTGGTGGCGGGATCGCTGTTGCCGCGCCGCACGCCGCAGGTGAGCCTTGTCGGATCGTAATGGCGCGCGGTATCGTTCATCGTCTTGTAAAATGCGTTATCGTCCTCGGATTCATTGACCCGTACTCCAAAGGTCAGGATGCAGGGATGGTTGCGGTCGCGGACGATCATGTCTTTGAGCACCTGCATCTGGAGCTTTTTCCATGCGTCGTTGCCGACATACATCCACCCCGGGACCTCTTCAAGAACGAGGAGGCCGATTTCATCGCACCGGTCAAAGAAATCGGGCGCCTGGGGATAGTGCGAGGTGCGGACGATGTTGCAGCCCAGATCGTATTTGAGGATGTCGGCGTCCTTGCGCTGCAGCCTTTTCGCCGCCGCCCGGCCGATGTACGGATAGGTTTCGTGCCGGTTGAGCCCGCGCAACTTGAGCGGCTTCCCGTTGAGGTAGCATTTGCCGTCCGTTTTGTTCATGGTCAACGACCGGATGCCGGTTCTTGTTACATATTCGTCAACAAGCGTTTCCCCGTCGAAGAGCTGAGTGACCACACGGTACAGGATCGGATGGTCGACATCCCACAACCCGGGGGCGGCGACGGCGCCCGTCGTCTGGGTGAGTTCGCCGCTTCCGCCGGCCGGCAGGTCGAGCGACCCGGTTGCGGTTGCCGCGACCGTGTTGTCCGCATCGATGACGCTCGTGACCGCCCTGCAGGTTTTCGCCGCGGCGCCGTTGTTGACTATCCTGATCTTCGCGGTGATTGCCGGGGATGCGGGCGCCGACTGGCTGGGGTTCTGCGTTGAAACGAAGACCCACTCGGCATGGAGCGGATCGGTCACGATCAGATTGACATGACGGACAATGCCCCCGTAAATCATGAAATCGAGGCTTCCGCCCTCGGGCGGCACGCCGGTTTGCCGCCGGGAGTCCGCCTGCACGGCGATGACGTTGTCCCGCCCGGCGGTGACCCGGTCGGTGATGTCGATGGTAAAGGGCGTGTAGCCGCCGCGGTGCTCGCCCGCCTTCGTTTCGTTGACGTATACCACGGCGTTGATCGACACCGCCTGGAATTCGAGCAGGAACCGTTTCCCGTCGTACGACGCCGGGGGCGTGAAGTGCCTGCGGTACCAGGAGACGAATCTGAACGCCGACTCGGATTGGTACATGTGCTTGGTGATGATGTTCGCATGGGGGACGCAGACCTTCTCGAGCGACGACTCGTCGGCGGTTGCGGACGAGTAGCCGGCGTTGTCTTTGGCGCTGTAGAGCCAGCCGGTGTCGAGGTTGAGGGTGACGCGGGGCGACGCGGGCGCGGCGGCGGGGCCGGAAGCAGGCGAGAGCGTCGCAATGATGAGCAGCAGTCCCGTTGTCGTTGATAAATGACGTGTCAAAACTGCGCTCCGGGTTCTGAAGGGTGCCGGGACGGCGTGTAAAGAAGCAGCCGGGCGGCGCCTGAACCGGATCTGCAGATGAAAAGACGTACTCCCGCGGCAGCCGCGGCGCTTATAGAGACGCCCCGTCCCGCGAGGTCGAACAGCTGCGGTGTCGGGATGCGGAGCCCTTGCTGCAACGTTGCGCCGGCAACCGGTCGCGGCGAAAAAGGCTGCTGGAGCGCCGCCGTCGTCATCCCGAATTCATACGCGCCCAGGTCGGGAGCCTCGCCGGTAAAGGGGAGACCGACGTCCGTTCCCTTGTCGATGAGCTTGCTGCCGGAACGCAACTTCATAAACGGTATATCGGGAAGGCTTCCGTCGGGTTTGCGCGGGCCGGTCCAGCCCGAGTCGGAAACGCCCGCGAAGTCGTCGGCGGCGGGGGTGATGTTCAGGTTCCAGGTGTTGAATTTCATGTCGGATGCGCCGGGATTTTTGATGACTTTCGGGAAGGCAACGTTGTTTCTTAGAACGTGGACGTTGCTTCCCGAAAGTACGCTGTCCGAGTACATGTCGAACTGGGCGCCGTTGTTGTACGATGTATTGTTGTACCAGTTGGTGCCGGCGGGGGAGTGGTTGGCGTAAAATCCCTGATTCCTGTTTTTCCAGGCAACGCAATTCCTGATGGTGTGCCGCACACCTTTTGCAAAGCTGTTGCCCATCTTGAAGCCGGCTCCGTTGCCGCGGGTCGCCTTCCCGTTGCTGAAATAGCCGTTGCCGTATGCCCAGCAGTTTTCGATGATCACCGGATACTTCTGATTGAAAAGGTCGTATCCGTCGTCGGCATTGTACCAGGCGCGGCACCCGCGTATCACGATCGTGTCACCTTTGGTCTGCTGATAATGAATGCCGATCCCGTCGCCGTCTTCTCCGTCTTTAGCGACATCGTAATTGTCGTGAGAGTCGCAATTGAGGATCAGGAGACCGCCGTTGCCGTAGGCAATGGAGAGCCCCGGGCCCTGATTATGATGAAAATGCATCCGTTCGAAGATGTTGTTCGTACAGGGATTGCACCAGATGCCGTTGTTCGCTCCGGTGGGGGCGGGAACATTGCAGATTTCGATGCCTTTGAAATGAAGCCATTGCCCCTGAACACGGATTCCCGCGCCGATCCCCGATCCAAGCTTCAATCCGGAAAAATCCAGAATCGGCACTTCATCTTCATACGCCCAGAAGTTGATTCGTTCAGTAGCGGACTTGCCGCTTTTTTTGATTGAAACACCGATAAGCGATGTAGCGCCGCTGCCGTTGAAGGTGTAGGTGCCGCCGCGGAGATAGACCGTATCGCCGGCTGATGCCTTGTCGTGACCTTTCTGCAGGGTGGCAAATGGCGCCTCGATGGTGCCTGGATTGGCGTCATCGCCCTTGGGGGCAACGTACCAGATTGCAGCGGGATAGGCGGTGGCGGCAAACAGGCAGAAAAATGCTGTAAAAAGGGAATTCCGCAATGAAGTATAGATGGAAACCGGTAATGCATTAGGCAGGCTTTTCATCTCACCCCCCCTTGATAGGAACAGATCCGCCTTTCAATGACGACCGGACTGCCGGCGGCATGTATCGAGGCTTATTAATAGAATATATAAGATACCCGAGGGGGTTGCTGAAGATAGTGGCAATTTGCGCGGCAAATCCGTTGACTCCGGGATCAACGGGGAGGGCTATTTTAATTTTTTCCCCCTGCTCCGGTCCCCTATGGCGGGGGACTTGAGAAGAGCGGGAAAGTGGAGGGGGAGTTGAGGAAGAGGCGTAAAGGCTCTTCCATTTCCCCATTTCCACTTCTCCTGAATCGGGAAGATGGAGTTCGCAGGATATAATTTTAAATCCGTATCGATGGTTTCCTTTTTATCGGCAGGTAGTTGTGGAGCCGGCAACAATGCAACGACGACACGTAATGAATCAGATCAATGTCATTCAATTACCCCTGTTTTCGCTTCTGTCGTTTCTCCTCTCCTGCTCGCAAAAAACCACCCCGGTCGAGCGGGGCATTTCCTCCCAGACCCTCCTCATCGCCAACCAGACCGAGCCGCAGGACCTTGATCCCCATATCGTCACCGGCGTGCCGGAGTTCCATATCATGGAGGCGCTGTTCGAGGGGCTGGTCATTGCCGAGCCGAAGGAGCTGCAGCCTGTCCCGGGGGTTGCCCGCTCGTGGGACCTCGCCGCAGACGGCCTCACCTGGACGTTTCATTTGAGAAACGATGCCGTGTGGTCGAACGGCGACCGGGTGACTGCGGGGGATTTCCGGTTTTCCTATCAGCGGATTCTCTCTCCGAACCTCGGCAGTGAATACGCCTACATGCACTTCTGCATCGAAGGGGCGGAGGCGTATAACAAGGGGACCATTACCGATTTTTCAAAGGTGGGGGTGGATGCTCTTGACGACACGACGCTCGTGATGCGGCTCTGCAGGCCGACACCGTACTTTCTCTCCCTGCTTGCGCACCACTCCTTTTTTCCGGTGCACCCGGCAACCATCCTGAAATTCGGGAAGATCGATACCCGCGGCACCGTCTGGACGCGGCCGGAGAATTTCACGGGCAACGGCCCATTTAGGCTTGCAGCATGGGAGATCAACAGGATCATTGCCGTCAAAAAGAGCGAAACGTATTGGGACCGCTCTTCGGTGCGGCTGCGGGAGATCGATTTTTTCCCCATCGACAACCAGCAGACCGAGGAGCGTTCGTTTCGTACCGGCGGGGTTCACGTGACCGCCAATCTCGCGCCCGGAAAGATCGAATGGTATCGCGCGAACCGTCCGGAGGCCCTGCGGACCGATCCCTACCTCGGAACCTATTTCTATGTAGTCAATGTGACGAAGCCGCCGCTGGATGATCCGGCGGTGCGGCGGGCGCTCTCGCTGGCCGTTGACCGCGCGGCGATCGTCAGGCATATCCTCAAGGGCGGCCAGCCGCCCGCTACCTGCTACACGCCGCCGGGCACCGGAGGGTACCACGCCGACAGCGCGGTACGGTTCGATACGACCGAAGCGAAGCGGCTGCTGGCGAAGGCCGGCTACGGGCCAGGGGGCAGGTCGTTTCCTGCGGTCGAGCTGCTGTACAACACATCGGAAACCCACCACACCGTGGCGCAGGCGGTCCAGCAGATGTGGAAGCGGCATCTCGGCATCGAGGTGACGCTGGTCAATCAGGAGTGGAAGGTTTATCTCGCGTCAAAGCAGCGGGGGCGGTTCGGCATCGCCCGCATGGGGTGGATCGGCGACTACAACGACCCGATGACGTTTCTCGATATGTGGGTGAAAGACGGCGGAAACAACAACTCCGGCTGGTCGCATACACGCTACGACAGCCTGATCGCCGTCGCGGCGGCGACCTCCGACCGGGAGGCGCGGTTTGCCGCATTCAGGGAGGCGGAGGCGTTGCTGCTTGACGAAATGCCGATCGTGCCGGTTTATTTTTATACCAACGTCTACCTGCTCCACCCGGCGGTGAAGGGGTGGGATCCGAATCTGTTGAATATCCATAATTACAAATACGTCTATTTGGAGAAGTAGTCAGAAGTCAGAAGTCAGTAGGAAGAATGCCTTGAGAAATGGAATGGGTGGAAATGGATAATTCATTTTTTCTTTTCGTGGTAACCTCATCCCCCCACTCCCTTTGGCCGGATCGTGATCCGGCCGTCCTCATTCTGACTTCTGACTCCTGTCTTCCAACTGCCAACGAAGAACCTCCCTCCCCATGATCCCCTTCCTCCTCCGCCGCGTCTGCATCGAGATGCCCCTTTCCCTGCTGGTCATCTTTACGGTGACCTTCTTTCTCATCCGTCTGGCGCCGGGCGGGCCGTTCAGTTCCGAGAAGAGCGTATCTGCGCAGGTGAGGGCGGAGCTTGAGCGGCATTACGGTCTCGACAAACCGCTGCAGGTGCAATACGTCAACTATCTCGCGTCGGTGGTGCGCGGCGACCTCGGGCCGTCGTTCAAATATCCCGGGAGCACGGTGGCGGACCTTATTGCCGGCGCATTTCCGGTATCGCTTGAACTGGGATGCTATGCCCTGCTTTTTGCGCTGCTGTTCGGCATTACCGCGGGAATGCTGGCGGCATCGAAAAACGGAACCTGGTGTGATTACCTCATTATGTCGATCGGCATGGGCGGCATCTGCATCCCTTCCTTCGTACTCGGCCCGCTGCTGGTGCTGGTCTTCGGACTCATCCTGGGGTGGTTGCCGGTGGCGGGGTGGTCGGGACCGCTCGACCGTGTGCTTCCGTCATTGACATTAGGAATGGTCTACGTGGCCTATATCGCGCGTCTCATGCGGGGCGGCATGCTTGAGATTCTGGTGCAGGATTTCATCAAAACGGCCCGCGCCAAGGGATTGAGTGAACGGATGGTGCTCGTACGTCATGCCATGCGCGGTTCGCTGCTGCCGGTGGTGTCGTTTCTGGGTCCTGCCGCCGCGGGACTTGTTACCGGGTCGTTTGTGGTTGAGACGATCTTCTCGATTCCGGGACTGGGAAGGTTTTTCGTTACGGCGGCATTCAACCGTGATTACACCATGATCATGGGAACCGTGATTTTTTACGCGGTGATCATCATCACCTTCAACATGGTTGTCGACGTACTGCTGGCGTACCTTGACCCGCGACTGAGGAACGGGTGAATGACAACAAGAAGAACTGAGCGGACGGGAGGCGCGACGGGCGGATCGCTCCGGCGCGACGGCATGCGGCGGTTCGCGCGCAACCGTATTGCCGTCGGCGGATGCCTGTTCCTGGCGGTCATGGCGGCGCTGTCGCTGTGCGCGCCCGTAGTCGCCCCCTACGCGTACGATGCGCAGGATCTTTCACTGGGTGCGACATTCGCAAGCGGTAAACACTGGCTGGGGACCGACATTCTCGGCCGCGATCTCTTCACCCGGATTCTTTACGGAGGAAGAGTTACGTTCGCCGTGGGGGTATGCGCGACCCTCGTATCGGTGCTGATCGGCGTGGCCTGGGGGTCAATCGCCGGATGGGCGGGCGGGAAAACCGATACGGTGATGATGCGTTTCGTGGATATCGCCTATGCCTTTCCGTTTACCATTTTCGTGATCATCCTGATGGTGTTTTTCGAACGCAGCCTGCTGCTGCTCTTCATGGCGATCGGCGCGGTGGAGTGGCTCACCATGGCCCGTATCGTACGCGGCCAGGTGATGGCATTGCGTCAACGGGAATTCGTCGAGGTCGCGATCGGTCTCGGGTTGTCGCGCACACGTATCGTGCTCCGTCATATTCTTCCCAATATCGCGGGACCGGTCATCGTGTATGCAACGCTCACCATACCTGCGGTCATGCTGCTCGAGGCTTTCTTGAGTTTTCTGGGGCTCGGGGTCCAGCCGCCCGCCAGTTCGTGGGGCATACTCATCAGAGAAGGGGCGGAGTCGATGGAAGAGTACCCCTGGCTGCTCGTTTTTCCGGGAATACTGCTCTCCGCGACGCTGTTCTCCCTCAATTTTATCGGTGACGGACTCAGGGACGCGTTTGATCCGCGCACGACACGGGAGTGAAACGGTACTCCCAATTGGAAAGCTGACAGGATTTTTAAGATCGTGTAAAGTGTGATTGTTACACGGATGGAAAATCGCCTCATGCCTGCATTCAGCCGCCCCGCTTCATGTGTGGAGAGGGGTCAAGGGGTTCACTCATCACCTTAGTCACCGCCTCCTCCATTTCCGCTTTGTGGTACGGTTTTCTTATCGACGAGTCGAAACCGTGTTCGCGCGGGTGCGCCATGACGGGGTCGTTGGAATACCCGCTCGATGCGATGATTTTAACGCCGGGCGAACATTTTCTCAATTTTTTGTTCGTCTCTTTGCCGCCCATGCCTCCCGGGATAGTGAGATCAAGGATGGCCAGGAGGTATGGTCTGCCTTCATTCTTTGCCTTTGCAAACATTTCGATCGCCTCCTCGCCGCATGCCACCTTGTCGACTTCATATCCCATGCGGGTGAGTATCAGCGAAGCGACCTCGCGGATATACTTCTCGTCATCCATGATGAGAATCCTTCCATGGCCCCGGTGTTCGACGGCGGCGGTGTGCTCCCCGGTGACGGCATTATTGGCGGATGCGGGAAGATAAATATGGATAACCGTCCCTTTCCCGAGCCGCGACTCAGCTTCGATCAGGCCGTCGTGTCGCTTTATGATGGAGTACGAAACGGCAAGCCCCAGGCCGCTGCCCTTCTGCTTGGTGGTGAAAAACGGATCGAAGATATGGTGAAGAATATCGGGCGGGATTCCCGTGCCCTGGTCGCGGATGCTGATGCGAACGTACCTGCCCGGCGCGAGCGTGACGGGAAGCACTGCGTCGGGGGCCGTATTCACCGCGGTAACGCTTATGACCCCTCCCCGCGGCATCGCATCGCGGGCGTTGATCACGACGTTGTCGATGACCTGCCCCATCTGGTTTTCATCAATGTCGCACGTGAAGAGGTCGGCCGCGATTTCAAAGACCGGTTTGATCGCGGAACCGCTCAGCGCGAACTGGACGGTATCGCGGATAAGGGGGGAAAGCGCGCGCGTCGTTCTCGCCGGCGCCCCGCCCTTTGCAAAGGTGAGCAGCTGGCCGGTCAGGTTTTTCGCCCTGCCGAACACCGACAACGCCTTGTCGATGAATTCCGCCGCCGCATCGTTCGCCGCCAGCGTACAGCGGGCAAGGTCGAGATAGCCGAACAGCCCGCCCAGCAGGTTGTTGAAATCGTGGGCGATGCCGCCCGCGAGCACGCCGAGCGAATCGAGATGCTCCGCCTTCTGGATCGCTTTTTCCGCCCGCCGTTTTTCGGTCGTGTCCCTGAAAACGAGGACCACGCCGATGATGACGTTCTCCCGGTCGTGTATCGGCGCCCCGCTGTCGGCGATCACGATTTCGACGCCGTCGCGATTGACAAGAAGCGTATCGTTGGCGAGGTTCACGATCGAGCCGGTTTTAAGCACCTTGTCAACTGGATTTTCACACGGCCGGCGCGTGCGTTCGTTGATGATGACGAACACGTCGGCAAGCGGCCGCCCTTTCGCTGCGGTGAATTCCCACCCCGTGAGCGATTCCGCCACCTTGTTCATGAGCACGATCATGCCCCGCGTGTCGGTGGCGATGACCGCGTCGCCGATGCTGCGGATGGTGACGAGGAGCCGCTCTTTTTCGTCGACGAGGTCCGCTTCGGCTTTCCTGCGCTCGGTAATGTCCTCGCCGGCGCTCAAGACGCCGGTGATGTTTCCGGCATCATCGCGAAGGAGGCTGTTGTGCCAGGCGATATGGCGGATCGTCCCTTGTCTGGTGATAACCGGATTTTCGAAATATTCAAGAGATGCCATCTCTCCGCTGATCAATTTTTGAAAGACCGGGTAGACCGTTTCCATCCCCAGCGGAGCGGGAAGGCATGTTTCGAACCACAATTCACCGATCAGTTCCGCTTCTTCGTAGCCGAGAAGCCGGCACCCTTTGCGGTTGATGAGCGTAATCTGTCCCTGGGCGTCAAGCACGACGATGATCGCCTCGACCGTGTCGAGATAGCGCTGGGAACGATGACGCGCCCAGATCAGTTCTTCCATGGCTTTTTTGCGTTCGGTGATGTCGGTTGACAGTATCAGGACCCGGTGCACTTTATCATCCTGCAGTATGGGAACGACACGCGCCTTCACCCACTTCCCGTCGCCGATGCCGTGCTCGAATTCCTGGATTGTCCGTGTTTCAACGCAGCGTTCGATATGCTCTTTTGCCGTTGCCCGGTATTCGGGAGGCAGTACGGCCACGGCGTCCATGCCCCTGATATCTTCCACGGTGAAATTCCCCGCAACGATCCGGTTGATGGTGATGATCCGGAAATCGGTATCGATCATGAGAATGATATCCGGTGAATTGACGAACTGCGTTCTGAGAAGCTTCTCGCTCTCCGAAAGCGATGCATACAGTTCGTGTTTTTCCCGTTCGAAAGCATACAGGCGCCTGAAAAACGACGACGCGCGGTGGCGCTGGAAAAGGGCAAGCAGTACACCCGAAAGAATAATGGACAATATAATGAAAGTAATAATGATTAAAAAAAACAGCCGCGCGGCGGCGAACGCCTCCATGGTATCCATTTTAGCGACCATATACCAGCTTGTGCCTGGAATCGGTCTCGTTGCGGCGAGTACCGGCACGGCCCGGTAATCCATTCCTTCCATCACTCCCGTAAATCCCGACAGCGCCCTGGCTGCGGGCAGGTCGGATTGCGCGAGCGGGAGGCGAAAACGGAGCGCCGTAGTTTTACGGTGGCGCAGTTCGTTGAGAAAGAGAATCTCGTCGCTTTCTTTCCTGATAAGATATATTTCGGCGCTGCGGCTGGGCATGGGCCATGACTGTATGAGCGGGTAGAGGAACCGTTCGGGATCCAAGTCGAGCACGATGGCGCCCGCCGCGGTGGAATCGGCGTCGGAAACGATGGGAACGAACAGGGAAAGGTGGATGACGGCGCTGTCCTTGGTCATGTGCAGATCGGACATCGCTACCTCTCCGGATGCAATGGCGCTGTCGAACAGCGCCCGGAGATCGGGCAAACCGCAAATCCCTAGTCCGCCTGGTGTTATGAGGAGCTGTTTCCCATGAACGTCAAGCAGCGCAGCCGAACGGTAGGATTTGAGGCTGGTGAGCTTCGACAGCATTTCGGCAAGATGTTGCGGCGCTTCACGGTCCTGCGGAAACCGCGAATGTCTCCCGATCATGGGCGCCAGAAGGGGATCGGCCTGCAGCACCGCGGCATCGGTATACCGCTCTTCGCGCCAATGGATGATCTGCTGCGCTTTCAGGTCGGCGATGGCGGATAACTCGGCCTGGACGTTCTTTGTAATGGCATGTTTACGAATGGTGTAGGCATGCCATCCCACCGCCGCGATCAGGATCGACAGGAGGACGAATACGGCGAACAAAGCCGGCTGCGAAACGCCGTCTCCCGTCTTGATTGACAAAGGGTCGACAGATGTATCGTTCATCGGCTGCTCCTTTTTCCGAGGAGAAGACGTTGGAAGAGGTACTGGTCACGAACTACGCAGAAATTGTTGACCTCGATTGCACTCGACGGTCGTTTCGATTGGAGGGAACTCTTGATGTCATTCTTCGAAATAACCGGTTGTATAGTACATTGCAGGCATAGTGTGCTGCGCAGTCTCACCGGATCAATGATTCGTTCTCAAGAAAAATAGATGCTTCCATATGATGTGCGCCTGTTTTTTTTTAATTAATCGGTATGACGGCGTGCGGGGATGAGCCTTCGTTACAGCCGGGAACATCCTTACGGTTAATGAATGTGTGCTTCTGATGCGGGATTTCCGTGTGATTGAAGTTCCCGTTTCATAGGAAACTGCAGCTTTTATGCCATACCGCACTGACTTCATCTCGCTTGTTTCTCCGCGGAACGGCTGCAGCATGGTTTATTTTAACAGCCATGAGAACGATGCGTTCACTTCCGGCGGCAACGGGCCGGGCATCGCACGGGAACGGGCATGCTGCTTGCGGTTGAAAACCTGGAGGTCGCTTTCCATCTGCGCAATACCGCGGTGCGGGCGGTCCGCTCCGTGTCGTTTGAACTCGAAAAGGGTGAGACGATCGGTATTGTCGGCGAATCCGGTTCGGGAAAGACGGTGCTCGCCCATTCGATCCTGCGTCTTGTCCCGCACCCTCCGGCCCGGACAGGGGGGCGCATACTCTTCGACGGAGACGATCTGCTCTCCTGCAGCGCCGCAGCACTGCGCGGCATACGGGGCAACCGCATCTGCATGATTTTTCAGGACCCCTCCGCATCGTTCAACCCGTACCTGCGCCTTGCCGACCAGTTGATGGAACCGCTGCTGCTGCATCGGTCAATTACCCGTGCGGAGGCGCTCGATGAGGCGGTCGCGGCGCTCGGCGAAACAGGCATTGCGCACCCCGCGGAGCGGATACGCTCCTTTCCCCACGAGTTTTCCGGCGGCATGCTGCAGCGTGCCATGATCGCCATGGCGCTTATGATGCGGCCGCAGATCGTGCTTGCCGACGAACCCACCACCGCGCTTGACGTTACGGTGCAGGCACAGCTGCTGCGCCTGATGAGAACGCTGCGCGAACAGTATGCAATGACCGTTGTATTCATCACCCACAATCTCGGCATTGTCGCGGGATTCTGCGACCGGGTGCTCGTTATGTACGCCGGCGTCATACTCGAATCGGCGCCCACGGGAAAACTCTTCTCCGCCACGGCTCACCCCTACACCCGGGCGCTCATCCGCAGCGTTCCGCGACTGCAGGGAACAAAGGAGACGCTCTCGACCATCCCGGGCGCGCCTCCCGATCCATCCGTGGAGCACACGGGATGTCCCTTTTATCCGCGCTGCGATTGCAGGATCCCGGAATGCGGCGAAGCGCCGGTGCGGCTTGTCGAAATCGATGAAGGCCACGCAACGAGCTGCATCCGTTTTATCAGGGGCGACATGGCATGGTAGACCTGAACATGCCGCTTCTTGATGTCAGAAACGTCACCGTATCGTTCCGGATACCACGCCGACGTCGCTCGCCGGGAGAGGCGGGAGTGCGGTTCACGGCTGTCGATGATGTCTCGTTCGCTCTTCCGAAAGGGACGACCGTCGGGCTTGTCGGTGAGTCGGGATGCGGTAAAACCACGCTCTGCAGGGCGATCGCGCGGTTCAGAAAGGTCGATTCAGGCACTATACTGCTTGAGGGAAAAGACCTTTCCCTTCTTTCCGGCAACGCGCTCCGTCGTCAGCGGCGGCGCATGCAGATGATCTTTCAGAATCCCTTCGCGTCGCTCGACCCGCGGATGACCGTCGGCGACGCCCTCGATGAGGCTCTTGCGGCAGTTCGTCTCCGGCCGAAAAGGGAGCGTACCGCACGGGCGGCGTCGCTCCTCGAGCAGGTCGGGCTCGATCCGGGAATGATGTGTAAATTCCCCCATGAATTTTCGGGCGGGCAGCGCCAGCGTATCGCCATAGCGCGGGCGCTTGCCGCTGAGCCGGCGCTGATCATCGCCGACGAGCCGGTATCGTCGCTTGACGTATCGATCGCGGCGCAGGTCCTCAACCTGCTTCACGATCTGCGCGACCGCCTCGGATTGACCATGCTCTTTATCTCACACGACCTCTCGGTGGTGCGGTTCATTGCACACCGGATCATCGTCATGTATCGCGGCAGGATCGTCGAATCCGGTCCGGCGGAAGAACTTTTTTCAGCTCCCCGCCACCCCTACACCGTAACGCTGCTCAAGGCGGTTCCGGTCATTGGCGATCCGGTCAGTGCAGTGCCCTTTTATGAAGCCGTCCCCCCGCATGAGAAAGACGAACCGCAACCAGGGGGGTGCGGTTTTGTTCCACGGTGCGAACACGTTCAGGAGCACTGTAGAGAGCATGTTCCGAAATTACAGCCCATTAATGCAAAAAATGGACATTTTTGTGCGTGTTTCAGAGCCGGTCAGCTTGATGCAATGCGATAAACAACGTCGGGTTTTCCTGAAAAGTTCCACATCATACCACGATATTTCAAGCACATGCAACCATCAGCCATTCTTAAACTTACTGATAGACGGCAAGATAATAATGGATATCTTCAAACTTTATGGTGTGCAAATAATTATATTAGCTGTTTTTTCAGGGGGATGCCCAGGTGCGTGGCTCTCCATGTCACCTTCAGGTTGCAGTGGTACGGCATTTTACGTTTCCTGGGCGGCAGTTTAAACCGAAGTTACTTAACGAGCCACTCGTTCTCATAAGAGAACAGAATCTTTAGAAAAATGGTTGATTTTGATTCAATACTCCTGCATTCAATTATATTAGAAAACAGTTAGCATTGACCAGACTGTTCTCAGAGAACAGGTGGCGTGCACTTAAAAAACATGGTTGTTTTTTAAAGCCTGGATTCTGCAGTTGATCGTACGTATGGATAGAAGGCATTATCACTCAGGCAATTGCCAAACCGTACTGCTCCCGAAGAGCAGGAAGGGGTGAATTCGGCAACAAATGGTGGTATAATCTATTTTGTGCTGCGAGACAACTGCGGAATCCAGGCGTTTTTATCGAAACAACGCAATTTTGAGTAATATATTAGATATTTTTTGCAAGGGGGCGTCGTTTTAGTCCATTTCTTTTCCCGGGTTATATGTTGCATACTCAAGGGAGGTTGGAAGAGATAACCGGAAGATGTCAAATGCCTCATTAGCGACATGAATTTTCATAGAAAGAGACGGCAGCAATGAGTGGGAGACGAATAACGGCTAGTCTGGCGGTAACACTGTTCATGCTTACCGGTATCTTCAATACGGTTTTCGCACTTTCAGAAGGGTATGTGTTAGGTTCCGCATTCAGCGCGAAGACGACGGAACTTTTCGACAAGGACGGCAACATTATTTTTACCTGGAGCCATACGGTGTCAAGCGGCTATTCATGCTATCTGCTGGAAAACGGAAATCTGCTGAGAACCTGCAACCCGTCGGGACTTAAAATCGGACAAGGCGCCGCGCCGGTAAACGGAGTCATCCAGGAGGTTGATCTGGATGGAACTGTTCTCTGGGCCGATACGATTGCGGATGTGAACCAGTCGCTGCATCACGATTTCAAGCCGATCAAGAAGCCGGACGGAAGTATAAACATACTCGCCGTATCATTTGTGACAACAACCAAAGAAGAGGCCGTTGCCGCGGGAGTCGATTCGACCCTGTTCGCGTCTTCGGGGCACATGGGAGCGCTTAAATCTTTTCAGGCCGAAAAGATCATTGAAATCAAACCCGACCGTACAGGTGCGGGAAATTCCCAGATCGTCTGGCAGTGGACCATGCTTGACCATGTGACGCCGACCGACCAGGCATCGGCGCGCCCCGAACGGTATGCCGGTTTCATCGCGTCTCTCTATTTCACCTCACAGTGGGTCCACCTCAATGGAATCGACTATAATGCGAAAAAAGACCTCATTGTCTTCTCTTCGCGTGTGTTCAGCGAAGTGTATGTAATCGACCATAGTACAACCACCGAGCTGGCCAGGGGGAGTACCGGCGGAACCTACGGCAAAGGGGGGGACATCCTTTACCGCTGGGGCCATCCGTCGAATTATATCGTCCAGTTCAAGTATGATACAACCATCAGAGAAGCGGACACTACCTATAGGAAGGCGGATACTACCTATATCAAGGCGGATACCACCGTAAATTGGAAAGGTGATACCGTCATAACCAAAGCGGATACCGTTTATACTCCAGCAAAAACCATCATCACTCCCGCCGATACTACTATTGTCAAGACAAAAGTTGGTCAGCCGGGCGATCTTGTCAACTGCCTCCACTGCCCCACCTGGATTCCCGAAGGGTACCGCAACGCCGGCAACATCATGTTTTTTCACAATAACGACGACGCGAACATGAAGCAGCTCGGTTTTTCGCAGGCCATGGAAATAAATCCGTGGGACGCCGGTGGCAACCTTCATCCCCTGACCGCCGGTTCGCCGACGGCCCCGCTGCAGCCGACATGGGTATACAATTCCGTCGACAGCATGTACTCGGCGTCGATGAGCAGCGCGCTCAGGATGAAAAACGGCAATACCCTGGTCCATGAAACCTATCCGGGTGGAAACGGAACCGGAAAAAGCAGCACCATACGTGAGGTTAACCCCGCGGGTCAAGTAGTTGACAGCGTGCTGACGTTGAAAAAGCCCACCGGGTACAACGCGCCGAAAATAATGTACTATCCCGAGGATTATCCGGGGATTGCGGCGGTGCTGGCTAAAAAGACACAGCAGGTCGGTCAACGCGAATCCAGTTTCTCATCCATGGCACAGCCCGGCATCCGTTTTATCGCCGGCCGCATCGCATTCTCCCATGTCGCAGGAGCGGTGATTTCCGTCTATTCGCTGCAGGGCAGACGCATGGCCATGTTACGGCCTTCAACCGATGCCGCCGACATTCCGACCGCATCGCTGCCGACGGGAACGTTCCTTGTCAAGATACTCCTGCCCGGCCGTGAATCGATTGACCGCGTGTTTACGGCGATACATTGATGCATCTGGTCCCGGCCGGGACGCGTCCGGCCGTTTTGATGATTTTTCTTGCGTCGCGACCGGTATATAATGCATATTGTCAGCTTATTATTACCCTTTCGACAAGAGGGGGTACCATACTGAAGAGGACGTCTGCGGGCAGGGGAATAGTTGATGGCGCTGCATAAGCCGGGGAGAGGGCCGGTCAGCGTACCTGCATCATCAATAATCACCGAGGAGGCGATATCCTATGTTACGTAAATGTACGTTCATGTGCTTATTCATGGCGGTTCTTTTTTATTCGGGCGCCCTTATGGATGCGGCGGCGATTTCGGAAGGGTACATTTTAGCGTCCAATTACAGTGCGAGAACGACGGAACTTTTCGATAGGGACGGGAACATCGTTCACACCTGGAACCATACCGTATCGAGCGGTTATTCATGTTATCTGCTCGAAAACGGCAATCTCCTGAGGGGCTGCACGCCAATAAACATTATGAGTTTAGCTCATGTGGATGCCCAGCCGAGTCAGGGTATGATCGAGGAAGTCGATTCGGCGGGAAATCAGATCTGGTCGGATACACTGGCCGATAAAACTTACATGATGCACCACGATTTTAAACCGATGCCCGACGGGAATATTATCGGCGTGCAATTTGTAACCGTAACCAAGGCCGCCGCAGTCAACGCGGGGGTCGATACGTCGGTGTTCTTCAGAATACCCGTTGCGAACAAAAACGATAATTTCCAGTCGGAAATGATATTCGTGCTCAAACCCGACAGGAGCGGCGGAAAGAAGCATCAAATAATATGGAAATGGTTTGTTATGGACCATGTCGCATCCAAAGACAGTGTCGCGGCACACCCCGAATTATTCGACGGCACTCATCCGACATGGGCGCGATTTCCCAAGCAGTGGTTCCACATCAACGGGATCGATTACAATCCGGCTAAAAAACTCATTCTCTTTTCTTCGCGGGTATTCAGTGAAACGTACGTCATAGAGTATAGTGATAGTAGCGAGATTGCCAAAGCGCATGCCGGGGGAGTATACGGTAAAGGGGGAGATATCCTCTATCGATGGGGCCATCCTTCCAATTATGTCGTTGAGTTTACCGGCCTAAATGATACGCTTATGCAGGTAAACAAAAAGGATACGCTGATACTCGTCCTGCCGCAGCGAAAAGGGCACGCCGGCGATCTCGTCGACTGCATGCACTGCCCCACCTGGATTCCCGAAGGATATCGTAATGCGGGGAATATCATGTTTTATCACAATAATGTCGATCCGAGTATGAGGCAGCTTGGACTTTCACAGGTCATTGAAATAAATCCATGGGATGCGGGCGGTACCCTGCTTCCAATGACCTCCGGTTCGCCGACGGCGCCGCTGCCGCCGACGTGGGTGTATAATCCCGTTGACAGCATGTATTCCGCGTCAATGAGCACCGCGATACGGATGAGAAACGGCAATACCCTTGTTCACGAAGCTTATCCGGGCGGAAACAAATCGGGAAAGAGCGGCTCTGTCCGCGAAATCGATCCCTCGGGACAATTGATCGACACCGTCATCACGCTCAAACAGGCAAGCGGGTACAATCCCCCGAAAGTCATGTATTATCCCCCCGATCATCCCGGCATTGTGAAACTGCTCGGCCCCGTGCCCGCTGAAGGAAAGGGCGCTTCCATGAGGGGAGCGGCGGCTCGCCGGCCGGCGATTTACTTTCATGCCGGCCGGATCAATGTTACAAACATCGCCAATGCCGACGTCGCCCTCTACTCGCTTCAGGGGAAGCGGGTAGCGTTACTGCATGCGCAAAGTGGTAAAGCGAGCATCCCTGCAGCGCAGATCACTCCCGGGAGCTATCTGGTAAGAGTGAAGATGGCCGGTGGAGGGATGATCAACCGGCTTATCAACATAGAGCGGTAGGGAAGAAGAGCGGAGGGACGGGGGGCTCCACCCGCTTCTGCGGGCAATACAGTTTAAAAAACGAAGCGTAATTGAACGGCTGCCGCAGCGGGAGCCGGCGCGGCCGTTTTTTATTGGTAAATTACCGACGGTGCGACACCCCGGCCCCGTATAAAAGCACAATCAACAATGTTATTTGAAAAACGCTGTTCTTCTTTACGTCAACGACCCCCGGTGATTGCCGCACCTTTACGTCCCCCACGGGGGACGGTCGAAAGACGAATAGGGGGGTATTGGAGGCAAGAGGGGCAAGCTATCAGGTATGACATCATGCCCCGTTATTGCAGCAACGCACGGTCTCGTGCGTCGCTGCTTGTTTGAAAAAAAAATACCGTAACTCTTCACCTTATCGCCCCCCGGCCATGCCTGCCCTTTTTCATCCCCCACGGGGGGATGGTCGAAAAGAGAAATGAAAAGGGGGGCGTTGTAATCAAGAGGTAAAGCCGGTTTACGGTACGCTTCATCATTGTCGTCCATGCCCGAGCCGTCTGAATACCCAAATTACCGAACGGACGGATGGCCCCGGAACATACCAGAAATACCGAACGACTTGCCCGAAACATCGAACAGCTTGCCCGAAACATCGAACAGCTTGCCAGAAATATCGAAAAGCTTGCCAGAGTCGGCGCCGCTTCATTGCACAGTACTGCCGGGAACGATAAAAAAAGGCGGGACCCCCCGGCCCCGCCCCCATGGTTCATATTTCTCACCGACGTTTACCGCAGCACAAACGTCGCCGAAGCCCCCGCCTTCCCGGCCTTGAGCGTGCCGATATATTTCCCGGCGCCGGCTTTCATCCCGCTTTTTGTCCGCTGGTTCCACGAGAAGTGATTGCGCACGCCTCTGACCGGCATCTCTTTTGAAAAGACCAGCCGCCCCTTCAGGTCGTGAATGGAAATTACCGCCGATACGCCCTGCAGAGAGGAAGGAACCTTGAATTCGAAGTGGGTGATCCCCTGCCCGGCCAACGGCGTCGCCTCAAGAGAGGTCGTGTGCGACCTCCCGCCGACGGAAGGAGTTACGGTGCCGACCGGTTTGACGACAACGCCATTTATCATCTTTCCGACATCCATTTTTTCTCCGTCGATCTCACCGATGTCGTAGGTTTTATCGGAGAGCGCACCCGTTATTCCGGCGGAGGCGCGGAGGTATTTGGGCATGTCGCTGACGCCGAAATTGGTTTTCTCTTTGTTGAGACGGAGAAGTTTAATCACCTGCATCTCGCAACTGATGGTGTCGGTGCTCATGATGATGGTGCTGGGGGAATCGCAGGTTGCGGTGGAGTCCATAGATTGTGCGTAGGTTTTGAATGATGATCGAGCGGGGTTACCGCTACCCATCGGCGTTCCCTCATCATTGCAGAAAAAGGCACAACTGACGCTTAAAACCTGTTTCTTACTGATAACGCCGGTACATTGAAGATTGCGGACTCGTTGCGAATATGCATTGTTGGAATGTATTGACAAAGAAGATCCTGAAGTTGCATAAGTTCCATAATGGCTCTTGAAACCGAGAGAAAAACCCTCGGTATATGAAGTTTCATGTCCGCGTGCGCTGAAGACGTTGAAAAGAAAATCGCATTGATCAAGTATCGGTGTATATTTGGTTTCGCCGGTCGCCGGATCACTGCCATTGGTAAAACTCGCTTTTGTCAGTGTCACATCTTGTGCGGTAAAGGAAGCGGTATCGTAACCTCCTTTGACAAAATCGTTTCCCGTATTTCCCTCGAAGATGGTGATTGTTCCCGTGAATTTGCTGCCATTGAAATCCATTTTTCGTAATCCTTCGACCATTGCAAGTAGACACTCCGAAGGAGGAGCGATATTCGGGGCATAAAAATTTGTTTTTATGGCGATTTTTGATGTCGCGGTCAGCGTCGAAGGGAAAATTTCTTTCCAGGCTTCGCCGACGGTCGCCTTACCGGTCAATAGCATGATCGTGTCATCGACCATTTTTTTAATTACATCGACATTTACTTTTTTTGTTCCGTAATCGGTAACGGCTTCCTTATTGAAATTGATCGCCACCCGTCCCCGGAATTTATTCGGACTGGAACTTGACGCCACTTTTGCCGGTTCCGCCAGAACAGCATGTACCGCACTACCTGTCGCGGAAATCGCGGTCGCCGCCGCCGTAGTCTTTAAGAATGACCGTCGTGATACTGCCATGGTTGTCCCTCCATCAAAAAATGTAACTGCAATATAAAGTAATGATTAGCTACAGAATAAATCATCCCCCCAGTCAATATATATGTTTTTCCATCACGGGAGATTGTTCATAATCTAAATAAGAAAATGGTGTGTCGTTGAAACAACGATCGGGTTGTTTAACCGCTTCAGTTGGAAACACGCCGACATTACCGGATTTTTTCATATTATTAAGATTCAAATATTTAATATAGTATGTAATCAGAGTTATTACCAGAAATGATGCCCAGATGTTTTGAATTGTTCCACAGAACAGTGGCTTTCTGGATGGGCGGCTTTGCTGATCCATAGTTGCATAAAACAGAAATCATCCTGAAAAGCTCCTAACTCTCCCGGAATCAATTGCCCTATCGCACCGATTAATGCATAATTAATTTCTGTCCGGAAATTATAACACGTTGTACCCACTTCTTCGAACGCGGCAGGTTTGATGGCTGATAAAACATTGTTGCCCCGCCTGGTCACCTATCCCTCCACCATTGATTACGCCGACGGCTCGGAAAAGGCGCTTCTTCAGATCGTTTCCGATCCTTCGTTCGATGAGGCGACCGCCTGGCGCCGCGCGGCCGGATGGGCGCAGTATTACCATTTGTCACCGCTGCGGAGAAACCTGGTAAGCTGGATCGGTTTCGGCGGCAGGCCTTTACGGATCCTGGAACTCGGCGCGGGCTGCGGCGCGATCACCTCGGGGCTTGTCGCCATCCCGTCGGCAACGGTGACTGCCGTCGAGGGTTCGCTCGACCGGGCGAAGGTGATCCGGGCGCGCTGCGCCGGCGCCGCAAATCTGGAAATACACGCCTGCCCCATTGACAAATTCGTTTCCGGCGAACCTTTTGATATCATAACGCTGATCGGGGTTCTGGAGTACGCGGGCCGCTACGAGACCGGCGATGACCCGTTCGCATCAATGCTGTCGCGGGCGGCGGGCTGGCTCGGGAACGACGGATTCCTTCTCGTGGCGATCGAGAACCAGCTCGGCGCCAAATACCTGTCGGGCGCGCCGGAGGACCATTACGGCATTCCCTACGAGGGCGTCAACGGATATCCCCGCTTCAACGGTGTGCGAACGTTTACCCGCGCGGCGCTTGCGGAAAAACTGGAACGGGCGGGTTTTTCTGCGCAGTGGTGGTATTTCCCCTTTCCCGATTACAAGCTGCCGAGCGTCCTGTTCTCCGAAAGCGCATTCGACAACAGCGCGTTCGACTGGTCGGGCCTCGTCGATATTCCTCCCGAGCCGAACGAAAACGCCAAACCGACATTCAGCGACCGGGCGTTCTGGAACCTGGCGCATGAAAACGGCATCGTCAAACAGTTCATGAACTCGTTTCTGGTAATCGCCGGAAAGCGGCGGGAATGTCTTTTCGCACAAAACGGCAACCTTGACCTGCTCGCCGTAAAGACCAACGTCAAAACCCGTGCCCTGCCGTTCCAGACCGCGACGCTGTTCACCGGTGCCGCGGATCAGGTGAAGGTGACGAAACGCAGGCTGCACGACCGTCCTTACGGCGGGATGGAATCACTCCGGCATGCACTTCCGCCGGAGCCCGAAACGTACCATCCTCACACGAAGAACCTTTTCGACGCCATCACCGATGCGGTGACCTCCTGCGATGCCGGTACGGCGGCACGGTACTGCAGGCTCTGGGAAGAGCTCCTTCTGAAGCATGTGTCGGCCGCCGCGCCTGCCTCCAATGAGGCGTTCGGCGGCTTTACACGGAAATATTTCGACCGGCCGCTTTACGAAGAGGCATTCGGGGGAAACTGGCTCCCCGGCTGCTTTCTCGATCTGATACCGCTTAATATACTGATCGATCCGTCGCGGCCGGTGTCGCCGGAAACCGCGGCGATCATCGATCTGGAATGGCAGTGCGCGTTCGACGTCCCTCTGCAGCTCGTCTTCGACCGGGGTTACAATCTGATGATCGGCAAGCTGCAGCGTTATTTTCTGCCGCATAGAATGAAGCTCCATCCCGATTCCGGCCTGCCTGTTGACGTGCACGACGGACTCAATGCTCTTGCCTCCTTTCAACACTGCAATCTGCTGCACTGCCGTATTTTCGAAACATGGTTTCAGCGCGGCGTTGCGTGCGGTTCGTTCGATGAGAAGATCGACTGGGGCGCCGTGGTGCCGCAGATTGAAAACCGACTGGCGCGGAAAACCATGTCATTGTCCATGGAACAGTTCGTCGAAACGGTGGTACAACTGGTCGAAAAGGGGAACAACCGGGAAGCCGTCGCCTTTTTCGACAGGTATCGCCGCCTCTTTACGGCGGAGCCGCAGTTGAAGGAATTCGAAAAGGTGGTTGAGAACCTCAGACTCCGGCTGAAGAACGAGCGGTAAGGTTTCACCGGCCGGCGTTTACAATCCGACCTATCAGCGACCGGATCAATCACTTCGCCCGGAACGCCCTGAAAGAATTCCGCAGAAGTCCGAGCCCCCCGCGGTAGCCGGGGATCTGGAAGAAGAGGTCGAGTGCGTGTCGTTTCGGCGTCTCATAACGGGGATAACGGATGATGAGAAGGCCGAAAACGAGGAATCGCATCATTGACGAGAGCAGAAAGAGCGAATGGAGCTGGTAGTGAAAAAAATGCGGGAGCCGGGTGGCGAGGTAGCCTCCGGCGATACTGAATACGAAGTTGAATATACCGGTGACGGCAACGGCAAACGAGATGTTTTGTTCAGGATTCTCTTTCCCGGCGGCAAGAAGAAGGTAGTTTAAATTGCTCAGATTGTATCCGCTCCAGCAGCAGCCGGTATAAAAATTGAGCACCCATATCTGCCAGGGCTTGTTTGAGGCGATATAGGGGAGGGGAACGGTGGCGATCAGGAGCACCGTGATGATGATGACCGTCCGGTTTCCGAATGAATCGGCGATTCCGCCCCAGAACGGGAGTGCGGCGATGCTGCCGAGGATGGTGGCCGCAGCTACCGCAGAAAGCATGAAATAATTGAAGTGAAGGTCCCTGATAAACCAGACGTTGAAAAACGGGCCGGCGATCGAGGTCGATCCCTGGACCAGTGCCGCCGCGATGCAGTAGAAAAGAAAAGGGCGCGGTTGCTTGAAGATGGATTTGAAACAGCGGCCGTTCGGTGATGCGGTGACGGGCGGTTCATACTGCTTGTGCAGCATCACGGCCGACAGCATCCGGAAAACCCCGGCGCCGAAGAAGACGATCGCAAAGAGTAACCACTGGGCCGTAGTGGTGGTGTAGCGCCGTGAAATGAGTCCGGCCGTAAGCGCACAGAGCAGTTGCGTGATCGAGAAGATCCTGTTTCGCCAGGCAAAGTGACGTCCTCTGACCGTATGCGGGACAAGATCGCCCATCCATGCGATCCAGAAACCCGATACTACATTGCCCGCGAACCCGTAGAGCGCAAAGAGCAGCACATACGCCCATGCCCTCACCTCTTCGGGAAGATAGCCGCTGCAGGCAACGAGCAGAAGAAAGATCGATTGCCAGGTCGTGCCGCGCAGCACATACTTCTTGCGTCCCGACGCGGGATTGATGAACAGCGGGATCAGCAGCTGACCGAAGGAGCTGATAAACAGCGGAAGGCTGCCCAGAAGCGCTATGGCGATTGCCGGTGCATCCAGAAACACCGCAGCGGCAATGCCGAACGTCTCGACGAGCGCGACCATCGCATTCGCGAAAATGCCGTCCCACAGACTGAAGAGCAGCGCATGCCGGTACCGGGGCGATTCTATTGAAACGCCTCCGAGCAGCAGTTTCGCGGTATCGGTTGTGTTACTCATGGTTAAGTGCGATGCGGGTACCACGGAAGTGCGGAACATAGCATAGTATCAAGCCGGCCACAGCCCTGTATCTCCTTCAGGCAATAACTATACCTTCTCCCCGGAGAAAAACCAACGGGTCGTTATATGAGCGCCGCCATGTCGCGTACGGCGGCCTCCATGCCGGCGAGCGAGGCTCTGGCCACGATCGCATGGCCGATGTTCAACTCCTGCATACCGTCGATTCGGGCGACGGGCGTGACGTTGTGGTAATTGAGCCCATGGCCCGCATTGAGATTAAGGCCCAGCTTCGTTGCAACGAGCGCGGCGTCCTTGAGTTTTCCGAGTTCCTCCGCGATCGAGGTCGCGCCGTTTGCGTTTGCGTAGTACCCGGTGTGCAGTTCGACGTGCGTCGCGCCCACCCGTTTCGACGCTTTGACATCGTTGATGTCGGGATTGACGAAGAGGCTGACGAGGATCTTGTGGTCGCGGAAGGTCTCGATGGCCTTGGCAAGGTCCCGTTCCCTTTCGCGCACCGCGATACCACCTTCGGTGGTCATTTCCTGCCGCTGCTCCGGCACCAGGGTCACCATAAAGGGGAGCACGTCGACGGCGATGTTGATCATATCGGGGGTCGGCGCCATTTCCATGTTCAAACGGGTGGTGACGATCTGTTTGAGCAGGTAGATGTCGCGGTCCTGGATGTGGCGGCGGTCTTCACGCAGATGTGCGGTGATTCCCATTGCGCCGGCGAGTTCCGCCAGAACTGCTGCCTGTAAAGGGTCAGGGTCGTGGCCGCCGCGCGCCTGGCGCAGTGTGGCGATGTGGTCGATATTGACTCCAAGGGTGGTCATTGGTTCTCCTCGAATGCAAGCTTGATGACTATCAATGTATGAAATACAAAAATAACATTTGCCGTGAATCGGCGGACCGCGATCAGCATCGGCAACCCGTTTGTTTCTTTTTCAGCCAATGGCGGGTTGCAACCGCCTCCCGCATTCCTGCAGACGCACCGCCGTGCGTCTCTACTGCCTGTTGCCTGCTCACTATTGCCTACTTCCGCCCCTTCTCCTCCGGATGGTGAACGATTTCCGACAGGTAAACGAGTCGTATGCCGTTGCGCTGCAGGAAGGGGAGCTGCGACCGGAGAGCGCCGATGAACTGTGTCGTTGCCCTTCCCTGCACCACTACCGAGCCGGTTTTATGGGCGATCATGGCCGCATGGTGCAGGGTATCCGTCACTACCGTATCGCATGATGCCGTACTGTCGAGTGAAATCTCGATGGTGCGGTAAGGAACGCCTAACGTTCGGGCCACTGATGCAGCCACCGATTTCGGTGATACCGGATCGATCAGGAAATAGCCGTGCTTTTTTTTTAGTTCCATCAGAATGATTTTCATTACATTGGAATCGTCGAGTACCAGGGTTCCGCATAAATTTGAAAGACCGGCGAAATAGGGGATCGACTCAGTGGCGCTCGTGAGCATCATCCGGATTTTATCGGGAGGATAGTGAATCAGGAGCGCTTCGGACGAGTACTGTCTGTAAGGAGCGGTGAGCGGTTCCATCGGAAGAAGGATGACGATCTCCTTGCGGTATTCATTGGCGATCTGGGCGGTCCAGGTCGACATTTTTTTCGTGCTTACCACGGAGACGGTGAGCGGTTCGGGAAATGAGAGGAAATCGACGGTGGTTGCATTTGCCGCAAATCCGAAATCCGAAACGACGATCGCCATTTTAGCCGCGGTTGAAAAGAAACGCTGCGACTGCCGAAGCTTTATTTTCACGGCAGGTTGACCCGGCCTGACACTCTCCAGCCGGATGGTGCATCGGGATGGATCTTTCTCACAGAAACAGTCGGCGACTCGATATCCGGCCCGACCAACCGGTGAACAGAGAAACCAGATGATCCATTCAATCGGTTTTCCCCGGGGGATGGCTGCCTCAAACTTTATCGTCGAGTCTTCAAGCGAATGGCGGATGGTTACCTGCGCGCGTGGGGTCTCCAGTTTTTCGAACCGGTCGAGGAGGAGATTTTCAATTTTCAGGGTTGTTTTCCGGGTGACCTGACCCTGTTGTGAGTTATTTTGCAGGAGCGATGCAAGAAGCGACCTGATTTCATTGACGGCGCTGCGGTGATATCCGGCACGAAACACGAGCAGAATCGCCAGAACGACCAGAGCAGTGACGAAAATGATACTGACGGTCTTCAGGCGCATGGCGGATGTTTGTTTCCTTACGTAGAACTATGATGCAAGAAAATACCCATTGCAGCCGGTCTGCTGCAAGCGCGGGCGCCAAACCGATTCCGGTGGCGGTGCTTCTCGGCCCTACGGCGGTGGGTAAAAGCGCCCTTGCGCTGCAGATAGCCGGGGAGATGGGGTGGGACATCGTCTCGTGCGATTCCCGCCAGATCTATTGCGGCATGGACATCGGAACGGCAAAGCCGCTGCACAAAGAGCGGCAGCGTGTCCGTCACTGGCTGATCGATAGTCTCGATCCGTCGGAAGAGTATTCGGCCCATAGCTTCGCCCGTGACGCCGCCGCGATCATCCGGCGGCAGGCCGCCCTTCACCGAAGAGTACTCGTGTGCGGCGGAACGGGCCTTTACTTCAGGGCATTATGCGAAGGGTTGACGGAAATGGAGGCGTCGGACCAACAGGTGCGGCAGGCGCTGATGACCCGGGCCGCGGAGGAGGGAACAGGGGCGCTGCACCGGGAGCTGGCGGCGGTTGATCCTCAGTCGGCACGGCGCATCCATCCCAATGATCTGCAGCGCATCGTCCGCAGCCTCGCCGTATTCCGTCAAACCGGCAGGCCGATGTCGTCGATGAGCTTTGAATCTCATCCCCCGGATGATCTGCGGTTCATCATTGCAACGCTGACTATGCCGCGGGTGCAGCTCTACCGCAGGATCGACCTCCGTGTTGACGAAATGGTCGCAAACGGGCTGTGGGAGGAGTTTCAACGGCTTCGGGAGGCGTCATACGACCGGCAGTGTCCCGGCATGCAGAGCGTGGGGTATCGGGAATTGTTCGATGTCGAGGAGGAAAGAGTCCCTTTTGAAACCGCAGTCGATCTGATCAAGCGCAACAGCCGCCGCTATGCGAAGCGGCAGGTGACGTGGTTTACCCGTCAGACCGGCGGAACGTCGTTCGATGCGCCGGTGGATTGGACGGTGGTGCGGGATTATTATCTGCGGGAGGGGATGGGGGAGGGGTGAAGAAGTTTTTCACAAGGAGACGCGGAGAACGCGGAGGGGAAGATGTTGGAGGAGAGCATTGATAAGGGTGGACATTGCGGATTTTATCCCGCTTCTTAAAGCCCTTCCCCCCCCGGTTCCACTGAACTTTCTTTTCCTCTTCCCCCTCCTTGCCTGAACCCCCCTGTTCAAACTATATTGCCTGTAATGAAAAAGATCGAACTCCTCATGGATAAACACGGGTTGGACCTGGCGCTCACGCGCATCACGCATCAGGTTCTCGAACGGAACAGGGATTTTTCCACTTTCGGGGTGGTCGGCATGCAGACGCGGGGAGTTTTTCTCGCGCAGCGGATCACAAAAAGAATCAATGAGATTGAAAATTGTACCCTTGAATCGGGGATTCTCGATACGACGCTCTATCGCGACGATTATAAAATGGCATTCCGGCAGCCTCATGTGAAAGTGACCTCCATCCCTTTTGATATCAATGGAATGAATATTCTTCTTGTGGATGATGTTCTTTATACCGGCCGCACGGTACGAGCTGCGCTTGATGCGCTTATGGATTTCGGCAGGCCGAAGACGATACAGCTTGCGGTGCTTATCGATCGGGGCAATCATGAACTGCCGATCCGGGCCGACTATGTCGGAAAGAAAATCACGACGCTTTCCAACCAGGTGGTATCGTTGAAAGTTACCGAGAAGGATGATGAAGATTCGTTGTGGCTCATGGAACTGGAAAAAGGTGAGTAAGTAATGGGAATTTCCATCCAGCATTTGCTCGGTCTCGACGGGATTTCACGTGAAGACATCACACTCATGCTCGACACTGCCGATTCTTTTTATGAAGTGCTGCAGCGGGAGATAAAGGTCGTTCCCACGCTGCGGGGAAAAACCGTCGTCAACCTTTTCTACGAGGACAGCACCCGCACGCGCATCTCATTCGAGCTTGCGGAGAAGAGGCTCTCGGCAAGCCCCCTCAATTTTTCCGTTTCCAACAGTTCAGTTAACAAAGGCGAAACCCTGCGCGACACGATCAAGAACATCGAGGCGATGAAGATCGACATGGTCGTGGTGCGGCACAGCTGCGCGGGAGTGCCCTATTTTCTGACCCAGTGTACCGATGCGGTCATCGTCAACGCCGGCGACGGTCTGCACGAGCATCCCACGCAGGCGCTCCTCGACATGATGACGATCCGGCAGAAACTCGGACGGCTCGAAGGGCTCAAAGTCGCGATTATCGGCGATATTTTCCACAGCCGGGTGGCCCGGTCGAATGCCTGGGGCATGAGCACCATGGGGATGAAGGTCGTTCTGTGCGGACCGCCCACGCTGCTGCCGCAGCACTACGAGAGTCTGGGGGTGCCCATGACCGACGATCTCAATGAGGCGATCGACGGGGCCGATGTCGTTATGATGCTGCGGTTGCAGCGCGAGCGTCAGGCGAGCGGCGCCTTTCCCACCATCCGGGAATACCGCAACCGCTACTGCTTCGATCTGGAGAAACTTTTTTCTTTGCCGGAGAATGTGCTTGTCATGCACCCCGGACCGATCAACCGGGGTATAGAACTCGCGTCGGACGTCGCCGACGGAAACAACAGCGTCATCCTTCAACAGGTAACCAACGGTGTCGCGGTACGGATGGCGGTGCTGTACCTCCTGGGAGGCGGTGAAAATGGTTAAGAAAAGGGAGAACGATGCTTTTATCAGGTGCGACAATTCCCGCCCCGCCCCGCCGCTGGTCATCAGACAGGGCAGGGTGATCGATCCGGTCAACAGCATTGACCGGGTGGCGCAGGTCATCTGTACGGAGGGGAAGATCTTCGGTGTTGTCGACGAAGTTCCCGCAGAGTTTGCGGATGCACCGGCAATCGACGCCGCGGGAAAATGGGTGGTTCCCGGACTGGTGGATATGCACGTCCATTTGAGGGAGCCGGGCAGGGAGGACAAGGAGACGATCGCCACCGGTACCCGGGCCGCCGCCGCCGGCGGATTCACCGCGGTCGCCTGCATGCCCAATACCCAGCCTGCGCTCGACGAGGAGTCGAAAATACGGTATGTGATCCAGCGCGGGGAGAATTGTCCGAGCCGTATCTATCCTGTCGGGGCGATCACCAAGGGGCTCGAGGGAGAAGAGCTTGCGCCGATCGGCGAGATGGTGCATGCCGGCGCCCGAGCGGTTTCCGACGACGGGAAGTCGGTGGCCCGCACCAACATCATGCGCAATGCGCTCAATTATTCGAAGTCGTTCAATATCCCGGTCATTTGCCATTGTGAAGATACGGCGATCAGTCAGAAGGGCCATATAAATGAGGGGGTCTTTTCGACCCATATCGGCATCAGGGGGATCCCGACCATCGCCGAGGAGATCGTCGTGGCGCGCGACCTGCTGCTCGCCGAATACACCGGCGCGCGCATCCATATTGCCCATGTGTCAACAGCCGGATCGGTGCGCCTCGTGCGCGAAGCCAAAGCGCGCGGCGTCAACGTGACCGCCGAAACGTGCCCGCACTACGTCGCGTTGATCGATGAGGACATCGGGAGGTATGATACCAACAAGAAAATGAACCCGCCGCTGCGGACCGACCGCGATAGAACCGCGGTTATTGCGGGGGTGACCGACAATACGATCGATGTCGTTGCGAGCGACCATGCGCCCCATGTTCCTGAAGAGAAAGACGTCGAGTTCGAAGCTGCGGCATTCGGGGTTATCGGTCTCGAGACCTCGCTGGGGGTCATCCTTACCTTCATGGTACATAAAGGATTGCTCTCTCCGCTGCAGATGGTGGAGCGGATGAGCGTCGCGCCGAACCGTATTCTCGGGCTGGGCGGGGGCTTCCTTTCCCGCGGAGCCTGTGCGGACATCACGATCATCGATCCGCAGGCCCCCTGGAGTGTCGATGCACGGAATTTTTATTCAAAATCACGCAACACCGCCTTCGAAGGAATGAAATTACAGGGATATGCCAGTGGAACGATCGTCGGCGGACGCGCTGTTTTTAACAGAAAAGTTTGACAGGTGCAACAAAAAAAAGATCTTGAGGGGTGACTATTTATTGATATAAAGGAGGATGCTGTGGAAACACGCGGGGGAAAAATACTTGAGTTTTTGAAAGAGAACAGTCAACTCGATCTTGAAGTGCCCGATATAGCCTTCAATGTCAAGAAGAGCGAAAAAACGGTGGAGGCGGCGCTCCAGAAATATCAGCAGAAAGGACTGGTCACCGCCCGTCAGAACGAATACGGCAGGGTGTACTGGTACGCATTGCCCTCAGCTCCGATTACTAAATCATTGAAGATCGGAGAGGATTCATTACCCAAGGAGAATCCCGTGAACCAGGCGGACGCCAGGGATGACGCGGTGGATCTGAACGAGTTGAAAAGCGCGAGTGCGCCACCCGCCAAGAAAGGTAAAAGAAGCGTTGCGGCGCCTCCGATTCAACTGAAAGAAGAGACGGCACCGCAGGGTGCACCGGTCCAGCCTGCCTCTTCGCTGAGGCCGGCCACGACGATCAAAACGGTCGCTGCGGTCAAAGAGGAGATTCAGGCCGTACCGCAGGGAGTTCAGGAATCCGTTCAGCCCGAAGCAGTCGATTTTGAAACAGCGGAACCGTTGCGAAAGGTCGCTGCCGCAACGCCGGATAGGAGCGAGGAGTCCGCTGCATTCCCGGCACCGCGCGGAAAATCCCTGTCCCCCGTCATTATCGCCCTCGTCATTATAGGCTTTATAAGTTTGATTGCACTGATACGCAGCGGTGGTCCATCCAAAAAAATAAAAAAGCTTGAGACCGCGTCAAAGGAATTTGTAACGAGCGGCGATTTCAAAGTGGTTAAGGAACAGGCGATAACAATCAATGAACTGGAGACCAAAGTCACCGCACAGGCGGCACAAATCGACAGCCTTAAAAAGGTCGTTGAGCTGCTGGCTGCACCACCGGAAAAACCGCCCGTAAAGCGAATCTATAAAAAACGGAAAGGCAAATAAGAAAGCCCCCCCCGCGGGGGGGGCTTTTCGTTAAAGCGTCGCTTCAAAGGTCATTCGGCTTTTTTTACTTTTGAGCCGAGATACTCTTTTTTAAAGGTAAACGAATACGATTCATACCCCATTTTATTCTTTACAGGTTCGGGCACGAAAAAGGCCTCAACCATTTGAGGATCTTTCTCTCCGTTGACTTCAACAGGGCGACATGAGAACACTAGCGCTGTGGGCACAGGAGTAGAAAGAACTTCCAGCCGTGTTCCCTTTGGTATCTCGGTGGTAAAACCGTCGGTGGAGTTATCCTCCCACTGGGTCTCGGCCGTTTCCCGAAGGACTTCCTGAGTAACCACAATATCACCTTGCTTTAATTCTTTGCTCGGACCGCATCCGGCGATTACACATGCCATCAGGAAAAAAGGGACTACCAATTTGAAATTTGTCATGAGGCCTCCTTCATATGATGGTATTGAGAAAGGTTAATTATTGATAACTGTCAGTCTTTTCGTTATTAATTTACCACATCGGACCGGTAAATGCCAGAAGTAGGTGATTTTTTTTAAGATGGGGGGGAGGAAGGCTGGTGGAAGTATGGACTATAGACTCCTGTTTATGGTCTATAGTCTATATAGCCTCTCCTCTTCTCTCCTCCCCATTCCCTCTCACACCCCCAGAAACTCCAGCAGCAGTCTCACCCCGAAGCCCGTGGCGAATTGCGGGACCACGCCGCGTGCAGTGCCTTCGTTGTAAGCCGTTCCCGCGATGTCGAGATGGGCCCAGGGTGTTTCACCGGCGAATTCCTTGATGAAGGCGGCGCCGGTGATGGAACTCGCGACCCCTTTTTTGAATTTCGACAGGTTGCGCAGGTCGCCGAGGTCTCCCTTGAGCGATTCGCTGTATTCTTTGTAAAGAGGCAACCGCCAGAGCCGTTCCCCGGTTTTTTCCCCGGCGGCGAAAAGTTGCAGCGCCAGTTCGTCGTTATTTGAAAAGAGCCCGGCAACCAGGTCTCCCAGGGCGGTGACGATGCCGCCGGTGAGCGTCGCCAGATCGACGATGCGGTCGGGGTGGTAGTTCTCCCGGCAATACGCAATGGCATCGGCGAGAATAAGCCTGCCCTCGGCATCGGTGCTCCATATTTCGACCGTTGTACCGGAATAGGAGGTGTAAATGTCTCCCGGAAAGAAGGCCCTGCTGCCGATCGCATTATGGACTGCGGGGATCACCCCCACCAGGTTGACGGCGGGTTTGATGCGCCTGCAGGCGGCAAAGAGGCCGAGTACGGCGGCGGCGCCCGCCATATCATGGCGCATGGTTTCGATGCTGCCGGTCGGTTTGAGGTTCTGCCCCCCGCTGTCGAACGTCACCCCTTTACCCACGATTGCCGTTGTACTGTTTCTCCGCCGCCCGCCCCGGTATTCCAGAATGATGAGCGCCGGAGAAGATGCAGAACCTCCTCCTACCGCGGTGATAAGATCAAGCTTGTTTCGCCGTAATGCCTGATGGTCAAGTATCGTCACCGAAAGGGTGTTGCCCTGTGTCAGTTTTGTCGCTTCCCTGGCAAGCTGCGCAGGGGTGACGACCGAGGCGTTCTCATTGACGAGATCGCGGGCGTAGTTGACCGCTTCGCCGATTTGCCGGTATTTGCGCAGTATCGCTGGAGAACTGATTCCCCCGATGAGTTCGAGGCTGGAGAGTTGAACCGGCCGCCCGGTTTTATACTTTGAAAAACAGTATGAACCGAGCAGCATTCCCTCGATGATCGCCTTCTCGATTTCCGGTGCATTGAGCGGCAGGTCGGGAACAACGCAGGCTGCAATGGTCCGCTTAAGTTTCTGAATTGCCTGCGCCGCCTTTGCGACTGCACTGCGCAAAATGGCGGGGGTGCACTGTTCGGCGGTACCGATGCCGCAGTAAATGAGCGACTTTTTTTCTTCGTAGCGAACGGAGATCTGGTCAATTCCCCCGGTGAAATCGGGGATTTCAGGAGCGTGGTTTTCAGCGATGAACCGGATGATCGTTGATGCATTCGTATGTCGGGAACATTTTATCCGCATGATTCTTCCTCACTCGGTCACTATCAACAGTATAGGGTAGCAATAATAGTGTGAAAATAGCGATATATCTTTTTTGATGCTTTTATCACAACCGCTCTTTTGCAACAAAATATATTTTTTGCAGGGGAGGGCCAGGGCAACGGGTGTGTATACCGTATCTACTTTCGGCATCGGTCTCCACTAGGTATCACCAGATCACGATGGCAGTATAGTGTGAAAATTGTTTTCGTTTACCCCCGTTTTGAGAAATTCATGAAAAACAACCCCGATCTCGATGAGGGACTGGTTGAGTATTTTCTGGGTGATTTCACTACGCCCCCGTCATTGGGCATTCCGATTCTTGCATCGCTTACCCCGCCCGAACACGACATAGTGCTCGTCGACGACAATAACGGCGATCCGGTGGATTACGACATGGATGCAGACTTGATTGCAATCAACAGCTTCACCCCCCAGGCCACCCGTGCGTTTGCGCTCGCCGACACCTTCCGCGCTCATGGGAAAAAGGTGATCATGGGCGGATTTTTTCCCTCCTTTATGCCTGATGAGTGCCTTAAACATGCCGACTCGGTAAATATCGGGGAGGGGGAGCCGACTTGGGAAACAATCCTCGCCGATACCGCGACAGGTGTTTTGAAACCGATTTATAAGGGCGGGTGCAGGTTCGATCTTTCGAAAATGAAGATCCCGCGCCGTGACATTTTCTACAGCAAGAAGAGTTATGACTGGGATGAAGACCTGGTCCAGGTGACGCGCGGCTGCATTTATAACTGTGCCATGTGCGCCATTCCGGCCCATATGGGTTCACGCATGCGGTTCCGTCCGGTTGAAGCGGTGGCGCAGGAAGTGGCGCAGCTCAAATATGAGAATGTCTATCTGGCCGACGATACGCTCTTTTTTCCGCAGCGGAAGATGATCGAGTACGCCAGGGCGCTTTTCGAGGCGCTTGCGCCGCTCGGCAAGAAGTATTTCGTTTCGTCGACCATGGCGCTCAATATCGACGAGTCGTTTCTGGATTGCGCCGCACGCGCGGGGGTCAAGAATTTTTACTGCACGATGAATGTCGATCCGCTCTCGATCAAGGCGCTTGCCGGCGGGCAGGCCGAACAGCGGCTTCTTTGCGACCTCGTAAAAATGTGCGTGGATCGCGACATCAGGTTCTTCGGTTCGTGCGCGCTCGGCCGCGACTGGGACGATACCTCGATCGCCGACCGGATCCTGACGCTCTTTGATAAAGCGGGAATCCATACCTCGGAGTTTTTTCTTTTTACGCCGTATCCCGGTTCCCCCCAGTGGGACCGGTTCAGGCGGCAGAACCGCATCATCGATTACGACTGGGCGCATTACAACGGCGCGCATGTCATTGCAAAACCCTACGCGATGTCCGTTGAAGATCTTTACAAACAGTACATCAAGGTGTGGAACGAGTTCTTCCGCAGACAGAAACGGGCCCATGCGGCAAGTCTCGAACCGGCAACCTGGAAAAACGGAAAACGGTCGGTGGGAAAGCCGCTCGAACGGCGGGGGGTGAGGGGCCAGGCGGTCATCACCGGGATCGGGGTATTGAGCCCGATCGGCAATGATCCTGATGCCGTTGCCGCATCTCTTGAAAGCGGCACGCACGGTCTCCATCCGATCACCCGGTTCGATGCCTCCCATTTCCGGACCGATCTCGGCGGCGAGATCAGGGGCTTTAACCCGCGCGACTCACTGAGTGATGAAGAAATCGCCCGCTATGACGACCGCTATCTGCAGTACGCCATCACTGCGGTCCGCAGGGCGATCGCCGACGCCGGCCTGCACTTTAACGGAAGTGAAGAACATAGTGACATCGCCCTCGTGCTCGGCACCTGCAACGGGGGGCTGCTCTCCGCGGAAGAGGAGTACAGATGGCTCCATGGCAAAGGTGAAAAACAGTTTGATGAGAAGATGAATCTTACCGCGCAGTATTATGGCTTCGGCAAGGCAATGGCCCACGTCCTGGGGATTACCGGGGAGGTCTGGATCGTGACGACCGCATGCTCGTCGACCACCGGCGCAATCGGGCTGGCGCAGCTGCTGATCAACCGGGGCTACTATTCCACCGTGATCGTCGGGGGATCGGACAGCCTGTGTGTCGCCAATATGTCGGGGTTCAACGGCCTCAAGGCGGTGGCCGAAGAACGCACGGCACCCTTCTCCCTTCCGGTCGGCCTCAATATCGGCGAGGCGGCCTGTTTCTGGGTGGTGGAGGAGATG
Organism: Chitinispirillaceae bacterium; assembly: GCA_016929415.1. Taxonomy (GTDB): domain Bacteria; phylum Fibrobacterota; class Chitinivibrionia; order Chitinivibrionales; family Chitinispirillaceae; genus JAFGNB01. The sequence goes on from JAFGIW010000136.1 coordinate 38,743, forward strand.
GAACAGGCGCTGCTGCGTCACGCGCACTGCAAAGGCGAACTGGCCGGACACGCCACTACATGCGACGCCTATCATCCGACATCGCCCGATCCGCGGGGCGACGGTGTTTGCCGGACGCTTGCAGCGGCGCTTGCCGACTGCGGTCTGCCGCTCGATATGCTGGGATGCATCAACGCCCACGGGACCGGTACGGAGGCCAACGACCGCGCGGAATCGCGGGGAATCGTCAGGTTCATCGGGGAGACGGCGATACCGGTGACCTCCACGAAATCGTTTTTCGGGCACTGCATGGGGTCGGGGGGGATTCTCGAAGCGACCTGCAACCTGCTGGCAATGAACGGCGGATTCATTCCGCCGACCCTCAATTTTTCCATACCCCGTCCCGGCTGTACGCTCGATTACGTGCCCAACACTGCACGCAGACGGGATTACAAGGCGTTCGTCTCGGCAAACTATGCGTTTGGAGGGAATAACGCCGCCGCGGTGATCACCCGGTGGGACACGCCTTTACCTTCGCGAAAAGCCGCCGACGAACGGGTGATGGTCACCGGCGCGGGCGCGGTCAGTTCACTCGGCGTCACCGTAAACGACCATCGGGAAGCGTTGCAGCGTTGTCACGTCGGGATAGGACCGGTTGCCCGGCTTCAATTGACGAATTTGACATCACGGCGGGCGGGGCTCGTTCCCCGGTTCCGGCCGGCGGATATCGACCGGCGGCTCGATTGCGGCGGAATGAACACCATCAGCCGTTATGCGACGGTAGCGGTGCACGGCGCCCTGGGCAGCGGGAATTTGCGGATACGGCAGAGCACTACCGACAGAATCGGCATCGTGATGGGGGTCTGCAACGGCCCGCCCGAATCCGACCATATGAACCGTGTATTTTCTTCCGATGATTTCTCGGCGGATATCGCCAATTTTTCAACCATTACCGCCAACTCCACCGCCGGATGGGTCGCGGCCTCCCTCGCGCTCAAGGGCATCAACATGACGCTTGCACCCGGACATCATGCCGGTCTGCAATGCTGCGCATATGCGTTCGAAATGCTCCGCGAACGGCGCGCCGATGCGGTGGTCGCCGCCGCAGCCGACGAACTGTATCCGCAGACCTACCGGAATTATGATTTGATAGGGTTCCTTTACCAGGGCGAAAATGAGGAACGCTACCTTCTGCATCCTGAAGAACTGAAGAGAAAAGTGATCGGCGAGGGCGCGGGCGCGCTTCTCCTCGAAACGCTCGCTTCGGTGCGCGAGCGCAAGGCAACCGTGCTGGCGGAACTGCTCGGCTACGGCATGAGCATGGACCTTGAACGGTTCGACGCGCAATGTCTAGGAAGCGACGGGGTGGCGAGGGCGGCAACCACCGCGCTGGAGCGCAGCGGTCGGGCCCCGGCCGACATTGATCTTGTCGTGTGGGCTCCTCAGGGCAATGTACAGGACCTCAAGGTGCCGGCCGGCCTGACGCTTATTGACAAAGACCATTTTTCATCGCTCCCGTTCGTCGCAACGACCTTCAATACGGGGTATATCGAATCGGCGTCGGCGCTTCTTACCCTCGGTGTTTTTCTCACGGGCGCTGCGGCGGGAAGCGGCCTCTGGCCGCAAATGACCGGCCTGCCCGATTTCGACCGGAGGATGCCTGCCGGGACAATAAAAAACATACTCGTCGTCGGAAGCAGCGACCTGGGATATTCGTTCGCTCTCGTGCTCGACCGGCAACCGGAGCTTCCCGGGTGAAACGTCGCGGCGTCGTCATAACCGGCATGGGGGTCGTTTGCAGTGGAGGAAAAAGCTGCAGCGAATTTTCCCGTACACTCATACAGGGAACGTCGGCGCTTTCACTGCTGAACGATCCGCGGGTGGCACATTACGGCACGATCCATGCCGGCCTGGTCATCGATGATTCCGGTGCGGATACGCCCTTTACCGATGAAGATCGTTACGTCCGGTTCGCGGACCGGGCCGTGGGGGAGGCAATCGCTCAGGCGGGAATCGATTTTGATGGCTGCGGCCCCCGTTCGGGGTTCTTTCTGGGGACCTGCTCGGGACCGATGCTGACTATAGAAAAAACCTACGGGATCGACGGCGAACGCCGACCCCTCGATCGCATGCAATTGCGGAAAAAACAGTACTATCGTGCAGCGCGACTGCTTGCGGGTAATTATCACGTGGGAGGCCCGGTCTACACCGTCACGACGGCATGTTCCGCCTTTTGCGCCGCACTTGCCACCGCGGCCGACCTGATCCGTGCAGGGCTGCTCGAAGCGGCATTGGTGGCCGGGGCCGATTCATTTAGCCTGACGACACTTGCCGGATTTATCGGTCTTAAAGCCGTCAGCAATTCCCCGTGCGCCCCGTTTTCCCGGCCGATCGGTCTCAATCTCGGCGAAGGCGCTGCCGCTGTGGTGCTGGAAGCGTTCGACCGGGCACTGGTACGCGCCGCGCCGGTGATCGCCACGATTGAAGGGTATGGTCTGTCAAACGATGCGTTTCACAGCAGCACACCCGATCCTACGGGAAAGGGGGCTGCCGCAGCGATGGCCGGTGCGCTTGGTGATGCGCAGGTTTCCACGAGTGATGTCTCTTACATCAATGCCCATGGCACCGGTACCGAGGCGAACGATAAAGCCGAAACGAAAGCGATCAAGCGTCTCTTTGGTGACGGGGAGGGTATAACACCGCCGGTCAGCTCGACCAAGGGGGTAACCGGCCACTGCCTGGGGGCTGCGGGAGCAATAGAAACAATCGCAGCCCTGCTCTGTGCGCAGCGGGGAATCCATCCCCCCACGGTGAATTTTTCAGGCAGGCGTGATGGATGCACGCTTGATTATATCGGTGAGAAGAACCGACCATGGCAGACCGGAGCGCGTTGGCTTAAAAACAATTTCGCTTTTGGCGGCAATAACGCAAGTGTCGTCATTAAAAACGGCCGTCCGGTTGCTCATGAGGCCGGAAAGAACAGATGTATCGACGAGCCGGTGGTCCTCTCAGCGGCAGGTTTAATCTCTGCGGCGGGGATTGCTCCATGCGACCTCACCGAAGCGTATTTCAATACCGTATCAGCGCTTCGGGAACGCGAGGTTCCGTTCCATGGAACGTGGCAGGTCCGCGAAGTTTCTTCGTTTGGCGGTACCGATATCGACCGTCGATTGTCGCTGCGCGGCATGGATCGTGCGGGAATGCTCGCCACTGCGGCGGCGGCGCTTGCTCTTAAAAGCGGCCGGATTTCCGAACGGACGGGATCCCGCCCTGCAATCGGTTTTATCATGAACATAGCGCAGGGCTCCTCGTGGGCTGAACGCGAGCATATCGGACGGTTGCAGAAAAACCGCTATCATATCGATCAGATCACTACCTTTCCCTATATCGTTCCCAATGCAGTTACCGGTACGGTGGCGCGCACGTTGTCGTTGACCGGGTACAACAGCACCTTTTGCAACGGTCCCGGCGCCGGTCTGTTGGGTCTTGTAGCCTCATGGGCCGCAGTGAAAAACGGCCATGTCGCGGCGCTTCTGTGCGGTGCGGTGGACGACCTGACCGAAGAGGGGCTTTACGATTGCGTTGTGTCGGAACTTAAGGGAGACCGTCGCCCGGCGCTGGGTGAAGGGGCGGTGACGCTGCTCCTCGAACCACGTTCCCATGCAGTGCGGAGGTGTGCCGACCATCTCGGCACGATCGTCGACTGTGCGTTTGTCGATGACCATGCGGGAGAGGGGGGCGGAAAGGTGCAGTCAGCCGTGGCATCGCTTCTGGAGGCCAACAGTATCGACGATACTGAGCCGATTGCGATCAGCGTGTCCGGTTGTCAGCATGAGCCGTTCTCTGCGATAAAAAGTCGCTTCACCGGCATTGAGCGGGTTGACCAGACCCCGATGACCGGTTGGATGCCCGCGAGTCAGCCCCTTTTTGATATGGTTGCGGCATTGGTGCAAAGGGGGGTTGGCGGAAAAAAGTGCGTAAAGTATATTTTAATAATTTTATGCTCACCACCGGGAAAGACGATCATTGTTTTACTGGAAAAGAACGTTACACGAAAGAGCGTAGTATCGTATGACTGAAGCAATACGGGTACTGATAGAGCAGCGCGCTGCGATAATCAACAGGTTTAAGGAGGAGCTTATCCACCGGCTCAATCTTCCTTACGAACCGCAGGATCTGCACGAGGACGTGTCGCTGCTCGGAGCGGGTTTAGGTCTCGATTCTCTTGATGCGCTGGAAATCGTTCTTTGCATCGAGAACTGTTTCGGGATTAAAATTCCCGATCAGAACACGTCCATCCTTCGTTCGATCAACACTATTGTCGATTATGTCCTCACCGAGCAAGAGAAGAGAGGATAAACGGATGAGAGTATCTCCGCTGAAGAACCGTTTTTTGCAGAATGACGCCTCATTTTCCGAACGGTACGGCACTGAGATCGTTACCCGGGTACGCGACGTGCGCACAGAGTATGATGCCATACGTCAAACGGTCGGAGTTACCGATTTTTCATTCATGCAGAAATTCCGTTTCCCCGAGGAGTCGGGACTTGATCATCTCGACGACATGATGGCGGGGAATGTCGCCAAGGTCCGTTTCGGCCGGGTATTGCATACGTTTCTCCCCGACGACAAGGGCATGCTCCTTGCCGATTGTTATATCGCCAACAACGACGACGAGTTTATCGTGCTCTGTGAAAGCATTGCGGACGATGCGGCCATACGACAGCGTTTTCTTGAAAAGGACGGACACGGCGGTGAAGATTTTACCGAGTCGCACATCGTGATCGGCATCGACGGCTACAAGGCGTGGGAGGTCGCGCGGCAGCTCTTCGGTGCCGATATTCTCGGATTACCCTATCTTTCGATCGAACGGTATCTTTTCAACGACATCCCGGTTCGTCTGTTGCGCTGCGGCAAGACTTCGGAATTCGGGTATCTTATCATGGCGCCGCTGGAGGTTGCCGATGCGTTGTTCGACAAGGTGTTGACACTTGCACAAAGTTTCGGGGGCTTTCTCTGCGGAACCGACATCCACAACGATCTGCGGCTGGAGGGAAGGTTTTTCAATATTTTCGCCGAGGGCAGGCAGGTAGGCGACCCGCTCGTGCTGGGGCTGCAATGGATGATCGATTTTGAAAAAGAGCGGTTTCCCGGCAGAGACGAACTGGCAGGGCGCCGTGCGGCCGGATTGCGGAAGAAAATTATCGGCATTCAGGCGCCGGATTCCGTTATGTTCGAAACGGAAAAAACGCTTTTTGACGGCGATACAGCGGTGGGAACCGTTAAAGCCACCTGCTTTTCATACCTGCTCAATGCCTCCCTCGGGTTGGCGCTATTCGAGAACGAAGTCGCATACGCCGGGTTGCCCTTTCATTACGGATCGCCGTCCGGCCCGGCAATACGGACTATTTCGATGCCGCCGATCATGCCGAAAAGCCTGACGGTAAAACTGGATGAGTTGTAGGAGCGTACTCGCTGTCGGCGCCCCGGAGGCGGCCAAGGCGACATGATTTGTTTCAACCCGATCAATGGTGAGAGGGCGGTATTTTCACCGACGGTTAACAATGGAACAATTTACCCGGAAAACGGTCATTGTTACGGGGGGCTCCCGTGGTATCGGCAAGGCAATTGTCACGGCGTTCGCCGCGGAGGGCGCTTCCGTCTATTTTACCTACCATCATCACAACGAGGCCGCCGACATCGTGGCAAAGGAAACGGGCGCGCACCCGATTCGTTGTGAACAATCCGATGAGCGGGCAATTGCCGCCGCGGTCGATGAAGTCGCCGCAACAAGCGGATCAATTGACATTCTGGTCAACAATGCCGGGGCCGTCGCCGATCAGTTTCTGATGATGATGCCCCGTGAGGCCTGGACTAAAGTGATCGACACCAATATCGGCGGCGCCTTCCTGTGGACCAAGGCCGTGTCGCGCTGCATGTTGAATGCGAAACAGGGCGCGATTGTCAATATCGCTTCCGTTTCTGGGCTGGTGGGAATCGCCGGGCAGGCGAACTACGCCGCTTCAAAGGGCGCAATCATCTCTTTTTCGCGTTCCTGTGCGGCGGAACTCGGTCCGAAGGGAATCCGGGTAAATACCGTCGTACCCGGCTTTATCGATACCGATATGACCGCAAAAATGCCCCGATTCATCAAGCGACAGAATCTCGAACGGATTTTACTTCACCGCTTCGGTACAGCCGCCGAGGTAGCCGGTGTCGTAACATTCCTTGCTTCAAGTAAAGCTTCCTATATAATAGGGCAGACCATTGTCGTCGATGGAGGTTTGATGGGAACGGTCGTTTGATGGGGAAAAGAGCATTTCTCTTTCCGGGTCAGGGATCTCAGGAAATCGGCATGGGGAGCGACCTGATCAATGACGACTCCTTCACCCGGGCGCTTTTCACCGCCGCATCCGACCTCGTGCATGAAGATCTCGAAAAACTCTGTCTGCACGGGCCGGCTCGACGATTGATGAATGCCCGTTTTTTACAACCGGCGCTGGTGGCGGTTTGCCTGGGGTATTGGCATCGTCTGGTTGAAAACGGCATTCAGCCGGATGTCGTTCTGGGTCATTCGCTGGGGGAGATCACCTCGCTGGCTGCGGCAGGAATCGTTACACCGGAAGTATGCCTGCAGATTGCAGCCAAACGCGGTGAATTGATGGATATTGTCGCTCAAAATTGCCGGGGCGGGATGCTGGCAATTCTGTTTGTACCGCCTGCAACGGTTGAACGATTAATCGCCGAAATCGGGGAGGAAAAGCGCCTTGTCCTTGCGAATGATAATGCTACAGAACAGGTGGTAATCTCCGGCGAGTCCCTGTTGCTCGATCGAATCGCGTCACGCATCACCCGTGAAAAACTTGGAAAATGCCGCAGAGTAGAGGTCGTCGGACCATGGCATAGCCCATTCATGGATGAATCACGTGATATTTTTGAAGAATGGGTTGCTTCAATCCCGTTTTTACCGCCGAAACTGCCGGTTATTTTTAATGCCACGGCAGCTCCGGAATACGATACGTCGAAAATCAAGCAACTGGTATCCTGGCAATTGACCTGCCCGGTATTCTGGCGCAGCTGTATGGAGACCCTCAAGACAATGGGTGTGGACATACTCTATGAAATCGGACCCCAACGTATTTTGTCAGGGCTTGCACGGATAAACGGTTTTAAAAAGGGGACGATCATTCACAATATAAACAGTCTTCGCGGTATCGATCGGGTTGCGGCATATACATCTGCCGACTGATCAAGGCCGCTCAGGCGGAATGGCCAACCAACCTCCATGGAGTGAGTGTCCCTTGAACAGGCATTCTGTGGTTATGCTATAAACATTACGGCACCGGTTGTTGTGTAATGCTGAAGGAACAGCAGGTCAAGATGGCCGGGTTATTTATCCATACCAATACGGTTGCATTTCATCTGATATCATGATACGTTTGCATTATATTAGAGAGGTGGTGTGGAACGGCCATACCATTTTTTTTTCGGTTAGAATGTTGAAATAAATGACCTGCGGCTATTATTTTGCTTCATCACATGTTGTGTGAAGTGGGGGGGCTCTCATTTAAGCCAATACACAAGGAGGCTTTGTGTTATGAAAAAGGTGCATGTAGTGTGTTTAGCATTGTTGCTTGGTTCAGTTTTTGCATCATCCGAAAATAATTGGCTCAACGGCAAAGTTACCGATCAGGACGGGGACGCGATTACCGGCGCCTTGGTGTGGTTTTCTACCCATGAAGCCACGGCCGTGACGGATTCCCTTGGGCAATACCAGTTTGGTGATGAGTTACCCGTTTGTTTTACCCGGCAGAGATCGGTGGAGACCGGGCCCGTTCTTTCACGGAATTCACTCTCTTTCAATGTTTCCGGACAACCTGCCTCGGTTCGATTGGAAGTCGTCGATCTGGCGGGCAAATGCGTTAAACGGGTCGTGAATGAGCAGTTGTCCCCCCGGAATTACCTGTTCGCACTGCCTGCCGGCAAGCTTCCCGTCTCCATGTGCATTATATCTTTGAAAATAAATGACAAACGCTTCACCTGGCGGGCGCTCGTGGGTGAGAACGGCATCCTGCATACAGGCACACCATCGGCGGCGTTGTCATCGAACAACAGCCGTTCGGCGAAGCTGGCGGCTTCACTCAACGATACGCTCCATTGTACGAGGGAAAAGTATTTCAAGGTGGACACGGTGATCGTCTCCTACGAAGGGACGATTGACATTACGATGGAGTCCATTGATGCCAAAGGGCCATACGTCAAGATATTGGGCGGCGATACCGTCCAATACGCATTCCAGGACTCGATAACATGGCTAAAGTACTGGAATACCGACAGCTTTTCCGTACAGATTGAATATAATTACGATTCATCATTTTTGTCGCCGCCGACAAATACCACAATCGATATGGAACGTTCGAGCTTCGTCCGTATACCGTATCAGATTTACACTAATGAATTTGATAACGATACAACCGCGTCTCGTCTGCTGGTTCTCTACGATTCGTCAAAGACGGATACCGAGAAACCGGTTATCACTCTTGATCATGATACGGTTGAGCTGACCAAAGGCGAGCTTTTCGATCTGAGAGATGGGTTGACGATCACCGATGTGGTTGATTCCCACATTGTATTTATGGATTTGGTCAACATTACCGATGATATCAGAACTACAGCGGAAAGAATCGATGTCTACCAGATCAACTTCGATGTCCCGGGTACCTACACCGTGACCTACAGAGTTATGGACACCCATATGAATATGGCGGAAGCGAAACGAACGATCATCGTTACCAAATAAGCGGCAGTTCCGCCAGCTTCCGTCCGGTAATCCTCTACGAACGGGAAAAAACGGCGTCAGGTCATCCGGGCGCCGTTTTTCTTGCATCTGTTGTCTTTTAACCCGGACTATTCATCTTTTCGTAGCGAGGCGCTGCAATGCCTGTCGGATCGGGCCTCCCGCAGCGAAGCGCACCGCAGGAATACTTGTAGTATTTTGAG
>JAFGIW010000137.1 GCA_016929415.1 Chitinispirillaceae bacterium
ACTGGCCGAGCGGTTGATTGTATACGTTTACTTGGTAGAAGTAATTAGACAAATGAGTGTTTTCGATTGTGCGGAAAGTAAGTTATATAACATGTTTTTGTACTATTCTCGCTGGCACTCCAACTGCAGTCGCACCTTCAGGAACATCAATAATTACCACAGCATTTGCTCCTATGCTTGCATTGTCTCCTATCTTAATTCCACCAAGCACTTTAGCTCCACACCCAATAAAAACGCCATTACCAATTACCGGATATCCGGTGTTGTTTCGTTCACCTATGGTAACGTGCTGCATAATAAGTACATTATCTCCTATAATGCACCTCGGATGAATTACGATACCCATTGCAAGATGATTGAAATGGACGTTTTTGCCGATACGAGCCTCATAGTGAATCAAGCATGTAAACATCACCCGAGAAAAAAGCTGCAGGAGACGGGGAAGAAAAGGTATGTTCCAGATGTACAAGCGTCGAGCTAATTTATAAATATAATATGGGTAATTGGGTTTTTTATTTTTTTTATCCATATCTCTTCCTTTCTATATTAAAAAAATAATACATAGAATATTATATTTGGATTAAGCTTGATATAACTTACGCTCCTGATCAACAACATCCCCGCCGCTTCGCATCTGTGCAGCCATTGTATAGAGGGCATACTTTAAGCGCCTAATAGGGTATTTCCACATGTATCCTTGTGTGAACCTGCCACCAAAGCGTTTTTTGTAATTCTTTATGCCCTCCTGTTTTGATCCCGGTTTGGGATTGATTCTGGCACCGACAAAATTGTAGAAACGGGTTCCATTTCCATGGAAATAGCGCATTGACTCCCATTGCAGCAGGTTGTTTGAACCTGTTTGTGGCCGGTCGATGCTGCCGCCGTGCATGTAATAGGCGGTGTGATTGCTGTAATGAATCACCGCACAGGATTGTATAATTCCGTTAAAATCGGCTGCGAAAACTTTTACATTATCCCTGATGCCAAGTTGCTGGTTCCTGAATGAGGCGGCGTCATTTCTGATGAGTTGCCGCAGCACAGGAACAAAGCCTTTGGCGGAGCGTCTGAAAGAGTCGCGGACGAGGCAATAGGCTGTATCAAGGTACTCCATGCCCTCACGGACGACAACACCTTTGCTTAAAGCATTACGGATAACGTTACGATGCTTTTGATGAAGGTTTTTCCAGAGCGTCTCTTCCGATTGCGAAAGTTCCACGATATAACTACCGTACGGGACAGCGATCGCCCCTTCGGGATAAGTGCGGAAAAGCGAGGTGAATGTTGGAGGTATGATGAGATCGGCATTTATGGTGGTAAAATAGTCAACAACGCTGTTGAGGAACTCCCTTTCTTCTTCAATGCCCGCTTCCTCATTGAGCCAGATCGTCTCGGTCGTGAAACGCACCAGACGAAATATTGCTTTTGAGATAACGGCATAGGGCAAAACGCAGACCTCTTTGCCTGATTCACCGATTCCTCCCAGCCAGCCGTATTCGTTCGAAACTGTTTTTAAAAAAGATTCCGATGCATAAATAGGGAGGTCGGCGTTCCAGGCGATCTTTATGGGAGAGGCTTTTAATTTTCGCGACATCGATTAACCCTTTTCGGGCGAATGCCAAGGCCCGCTACTTCTGCTCCGCACCCATGTATTCATCGAACTCAAACCGGGCGGTAACCACGTCGGCACCTTCGCGTGAATGTTTTCTTGCGATGGATTCGACCAGATCCTCCGGGCAGTTGACGCGATCGATTTTGCAGACCTCACTGATGAGAATGCGGGGATCGACGCCGTATTTACTTGCGTATTTGCGGATTCGGCCCATGTAGCTTGAATGGAACTGGGCTGATCCTGAAATCACGTCCAGTGAACTGATGCCGCGTTTTCTGATCAGCGGACGGATGTATTTTTCGCCGGCATCGAGCGTTTTGATCAGATCGACGCCGATATCGATGCCGATCCGCTGCATTGCGACGAGAAGAACCTCCGTGGCTGCGTTGCCCGAGCTTCTGCCGAAACCCTGAAGCGAGCTGTCGATGAGTTTCGCACCGAGTTCAATGGCTTTAAGCGAGTTTGCAATAGCGAGACCGAGGTTGTCGTGGCCGTGGAATGCGACCGGAGCGTCGCACATATCCCGGGACGCGTTAAAGTAGTGCTCGATATCCGAGGGAAGCATTCCGCCCGCCGAGTCGACGAGGTATATAACGTCCGACCCGAACTCGCGACTCTTTTTTACCTGCTCGGCAAATGCTTTTGGTTCGAGAGCATAGGATTTCATGAAGTTAGCGCCGACATACATGCCTTTTTTCCGGGCAAGTTCGACAAATGGGCGTGACAGATCAACTTCGGTTACGTTGGTGCCGATCCGGATGAATCCCATTCCGTATCCGGCGGCCATCTCGATATCTTCGAGACGGGCGATACCGGGAATGCAGAACATGCCGAACTTTGCTTTTGTAAGCGTTTCCGCAGCGGCCTGCAAATATGCCTCATCCGTCTCGGCCGCCTCACCTTTACCGGCGGTTGAGGCACCCAAACCGATGCCGTGGCCGATTTCAATCATAGTGAATCCAGCGTCTTCAAGCGCGCCGGCAATTTCCCGCGTGTCATTGGCGGTAAATTGGAAATTGATCGCGTAACTTCCGTCGCGAAGGGTGACTTCAAGAATTTTCGGTTTCATTGGTTTATCATGCCCCTCTTTGTAAAAAATAGTTAAGTATTTTATTCGTATGGATATGATTGTCCCTGACTTCGCACAGGCGCCTTCTCGTTGCCGCACGAAGATCAAACCAGGGTGATATCCTCGACGGTACGGCGGGGGACAGCGGGGTATGGATGATGCGCAGGAACGTTTCGCAGCGAGGAGCAAGCTCAAAGCGTACAAGAATATATCCACCGGCATGCTCATAGGGAACGGAATTTCCATTGACAAACACACCAGAAACGGTCGCCGCCGACTCCTCGCGTTTGTGAACCAGTACCGGCAATGTCTCATTACTGCTGTTTTCAATGTATGTACTGTCGACGAATATTTTTACATGGGTCAACCCCGTCGAATCGACGCGAAACAGACAAGTATGTTCCAAAACGCGGCGAAGGTTTTCCCAGGTAATGTCAGGAATCTGGGAGCCGATGCGCGCAATGAACCGTTTGAAAACGTCGTAACCCTTACGGAAATAGTCGTGATGCTCTCCAAAAAGAAGAGGCTTTCCGAGAAAGGCGTCGATGGCGCAGCGGGCTATGCCGTCGCGGGAATATTGCCTGAGGAAAATCGGGAAGCAGTGATATTTGACAATCGCCGGATCGAGGGCGTCGCGAAGCAGCGGAGGCTCAGCATGTCCTGTTGGAACGGGTGTTGTATTTACCGCGGCCAGGAAACTGTTGTCTTTAAGGCAGGCAAGAGAGGTGATGCTGAATATACCTTGCGGGAAAACCATGACCTTGTCGTAATCGAGGCCGCTCCTCTGTTGCATGCCGTTCATCCTTTCTTCAGCTCTTTTCACGATTGCTTGCATCCAACCGCGGTCTTCCGATCCGAATTCCCCTCGTGTGTGATCGCAGCCGTGTATGCAGATGTTGAGTACGGCGCCTTGTTCCCTGAGCAACGCGGTAGTGCCGGGATGAATCCTTTTCCAGTTCCATGGAATGAACGCGACGGTACCGGCGGATGAGGACTCTCTCAGGGCCTTATTGAATTCCGAGTAAGAGAAAAAACCGTATCGTTTCTTTAATGGCGGATCGTCGACTATAAAATTGGCATGAAACCGGCGGGCATGCCAGCAGCGTTCGCCGAAGGATGCCCTGATGAACAGAAGCGGGGCGATAAGACGGGTGTACTGATGGCACAGGTGATCCTCATTCACCAAGGGCTGCAGTACATCGGCTATTGCGGAAGTTGCCAGAAGATACAGGTCATGTTCCTTCCGGCGAATCACGCCGAAGTGCGGACTGCCGGCAATGGAAATCAACGGTTGCATGAAGCCGGCGGCGGATGCCTTTTTTTGGAAAACAAAGTCCCTTGAACGATCCGCTGAACCGAGTCTAATGCCTCCGAGTTGACGGGTAATGAGCGGTTCCTCCCTCGTGATCTCGAACGGATGGTTGTTTTCATCGATCTCATGCACGGTTTGCAGCTCGCCCTCTGATACCAGTTCGAGCGTATTGTCGCTGATTGTTGGAGTTTGGAAACCGTAAACGAATACTGAGGTCGCTTTATCAAACAGTCGTTTGCCTGTATCGCGGTCTTCCATCATAACGACGAGTGTTGCGCGGGAAACGGCAAGCGAATAGATGGACGTTTTGAGATGATGGATAATTTTTTGTCGTTCCGTACGTAGGGAAAGCGTTTCACAGAGAATGCCCTGTTGTTCCACAAGGGCCGCAAGCGAGGACTCGACGGAGCATGCCTCCCGGTCAAATAAAATCAGTAAAAGTGACGGTGTTTGCATAATGGTAATGTTAACGGGAAGATATCTCTTGGTGTAAAACTTATGACACGCGGCTTTGGTTATGACTGGTTAATCTACGCTTTCAGCCGGGGAGGTTTTAATCGGTTTCAGCTTGAAGAGAAATTCCCTGAAGGGAACACCTCCGGTAAGTGGAACGCCGCAGGTGGCAATGGCTTTTGCCGGATTACCCTGCACCATGGTCATTGGGGGTATTGATTTCGTGACCACGCTTCCAGCGGAAACCACCGATCCTTCACCGATGGTGACGTTTTGCAGAATGATCGCGCCGGGTCCGATCATTACCTTGTCTTCGATTCTTACCGATACCGGATCCCTGCTCTTCCCCTTTTCGCGTGCCGACATTTCCCGCCAGTGCGCCATGATAAGCACCCTGGCGCTTATTTCGACATCGTTGCCGATGGAAACCAGGTAGGGATATGAGGTCTCGATAATGGTGTCATAACCGATCCATACATTTTTTCCCATCTTGACGCCGCGCATTCGGTGCAGGGCGACCCGTACGCTTCCGGCGCCGGGCAGAATGCGTGCCAAGTGCTGGCACACCCGGTTTTTCAGGCCGAATAAAAGACTTTCTCCCATTGATTGTTGTTTCCGAAGCTATTTTTAAATGTAAATAATTCCTTCTGGTTTCACTACGATCCTTTAAGCGATGAGATGATATCCACCAGACCTCCTATGGTTGAAAATCCCGGTGAATCGAAATGCTCCTGTTCGAAGCGCACATCGAACTTCTCCTCGAATGTGCCGATCATCTCCACGATGCCCATGGAATCGATAAATCCCGCCTTGAGGTAATCAAAAGAGAGTTTCTGCTCATCACTCTCGCCGGGGACCGCTCCTTTGGCACTGAAATAAGCGAGTACGTTCGCTTTTATTGTTCCATCGAGGCTCATAGACTGTTTTTACTCCAATTCAAATTGTTATTGAATTATTGCCACACAACGGGCCGGGCACCCGTCGCTGTTTTTTACCTTAAGCGGCAGGGCGACAAGCTCGAAATCCTGAGCTCCGATTTCGTGGAGGCCGCACAGGTACTCAACAAGTACAATATCGTTTGATAAAAATAGCTTATGGATCGGCGAGTCAATCCCGGAATCATTACCGGGATCGGGGTTGTCAGGCATTGGCGTATCCATGCCGACCAGCACCACGCCTTGCTTGACCAGCCACTCGGCGGCCTGCAGGCTGAGGTAAGGGTGATTTTTGTAGAAATTCATACTCCCCCAGTACCGCTGCCACCCGAAATGCAGAACCACCCGTTCGACGGGACGTTCGCCTATCGCCCGCTTCAGATCTTCCTCCCCTATTTGCTGATGTGGCGAGCATCCGGTGAAATCAACAAGAGACGCAGGGCCTATGAAAGCATTTAAATTACACTGATCCAGTGTCTTGCCCTCAGGAATGAAGTGGCGGGGAGCATCGCAATGTGTTCCCGTATGCGTGCCGAGTACCAGCTTGCGGGTTTCGCGGTTTTCGATTCCATGACGTCCGAGCTGCGTGATTTCCACCCATGGGTGCCACGGTTTGGGGTAGGTGGTCATACCCTCGTGTATGGGGTAGGTGAGATCGACTATTTTTCGTGCCATCCTACTTCTTCTCCATTTGAACAAGTTCCACAAGCTCATTGTCCGGTCCGCGTAAAAGCGCCAGTTTCAGGTTCCTGTTATTGACCTGCAGATCGAATACACCGGTTCGCTCCCTTGCACCGTACGAGACGGCTTTATCGGCGTCGCGGTCTATATCGGTGGACAGCAGGGCGAGACAGGTAAATCCCGGATCATCAAGCAATGGTCTTTTTTCCGATGCGGTGTGGAGCAGAACGAGATCCGCCCGCCAGTTCTTTACTAAAGATCCAAGACGGACAAGAAAATACTCATTATCCTGTTTCGAATCAACGCATCTTGCCCCTATTCCCGATGTCCAGAACCGTAGAGATCGTTCCGGATCGCTGGCGGTAATTGCCAGAGCCGATATGCGCGGGTTTCCTCCGGGTTGCTCTTCCGACGCCCATATGGGGGTGTGAAAATGGGGATATTTCAATTGTTCAACTTTCAGATTGAATACTTTTTCGAATGCATGTTGTATAGGATCAGCATCCGACCGGGCGTTTTCCGTTCCCGAAGGGGTTTTTGCGAATAATACCTTGTAACAGGAGTCTTCCTCTTTCCCCACTCCCGGTCCGCGCGCATGTTGCAGCAGCTCGATCGACATGCAGGTCTCGCATCGGCAGTATGCCATGGCATGCAGGGGTAAGTAGTGCGCGAGAAACGGTTTTTTCTCATGATGATTCGACAAAGCGGGTTCCACGAACTTGGCGATATAGCCGTTTAAAGACAATTGCCGCACGCTTTCATCAATATCATAGGTTGAGAGCGCAATGTGGTCCACTCCGAGAATCACCCGTTTTTCTCCCTGTTTTTTATTATCATTACACGCAGGTCCTTTTTACTTACCTTCCCGGTCGAACTGCGCGGCAATTCATTCAGGAATACGAATCCGCCCGGTACGAGCGCATGGCTGAGGCGGCTTCTACATTCGGAGAGCAGCTCTGATTCGACGATTTCCCGATCCGACTTCTGCCGTAATTTAATTACCGCTACAACCTCCTCACCGAACTGTTCGTGTGGAACGCCGATAACCGCCGATTCCTCGACTGCCGGATGGCTGGAGAGCACTTCTTCGATTTTTCTTGGACTTATGTTGAGTCCTCCGCGGATGATCAAATCTTTTTTCCGGTCAGTGATGCGGAGATGACTCTGCTCGTTGATGAATCCTATATCGCCGCTCTCGTACCACCCGTTCTCGGGAAAGGGATCGACTCTGCCCGTAGTGTCGTTCAGATAGCCGGCGAACATGTAGCGCGATTGAATTCCGACATCCCCTTCAACGCCGGGCGGCATATTCCCGCCCTGCTCATTGACAATACGGATGTCGACACCTTTGAGTGCCGGACCGGTAAATCCGTCACACTGAATATAGCGGCGGGAATTCGTGGTTACAAACAGCGTTTCCGACAACCCATAGCTTTCCAGAAGAAAAGTACTGTATCTTTGCTCGAAATCCTTTTTCAGGCGCGTCGGCAATGGAGCGGTGCCTACGCAGATGAAATCCATTTTCGTGCCGCAGTACTCTTCACCATCATGCCCCCGGTCGGTTTTTAGCAGGGTTGCCAGAATGGACGGTACCAGCCACATCGTGTTGACCCCGAATTTTAACGGTGTCTGCCAGAACCGCAGAGCCATGCGCGCATCAAAGAGCCGGTCGATAACAACGCTCGCGCCGGCGAGCATCGGACACAGCAGGTTATTGAGTAAACCCGCCATGTAGCCCATGGGCAGGATATGGTAAAACCTGTGATGGGGACCGAATCCCACTGCCTCATTGAATGCATAAGCGCATTGCAGCAGTGTCCTTATCCGGTGCGACACCCCCTTCGGAGTACCGGTAGTGCCTGAGGTGAAGGTAAGAGAGAATGGATCGTCAAATCGAACGGAGTCAATAATCGGCAGATCCTCAAGAAAAGCAGGTTCCTCGGGAACCCTCCAACAATTTCCCGGCTTTTCTCCTGAAGTGCCGGTTGTCCCGATGTGGAGAGTTTTTACAGCAGGCTCCGCGGGCAACACTCCCGACATTAACGGTTCGGTCGCGGGTTCATATACAAGGAGTTTGAGGCGCGCAGTCGTGAGGATAAACGCGATCTGCTCTATGTCTAGAGCGACGTTGATGGGAACCGCGACCGCGCCCGTACAGAGACATGCCAGATAGCAACAGACGAACTCAATGGAGTTATGGAGGATCATCCCGACCCTGTCGCCTTTCACAACGCCTTTTGCGGTGAGTTCCCGGGTAAGATCCGCCGTAACTGCATTGATTGCACCGTAGGAAAAGGATTTTCCCGTGCGCACATCGACAAGGAAAGTACGGTCGCTGCTGGATTTTATGATACTGCGGAGTTGGTTGATATTTGAAATAAGCATTGTTTCTTTCTAAAATCGTCTTTTAAAACTTCGAAGGGAAAGATCGTTGAGTTAGTGGTTTTTAAGCCGGTCGAAAAATAGAAGCGAGCACTGGTGAGAACTGGTGCTTGAAACCTAATCAATAAAAAATTCTCTTTTTATCACCTTGGCAAGTATATTGAAAAGTTTCATTTTGAACAAATCCTGATATTCCGAGGGATGAGAGGAGGCACACCAATGAGCCTGACCGGATGAGGATATTGGTAAGGATTGTATCCCGGACGAGGGGTATCGTTAAAATAGTCGCGGCCCTCTTTGATATGTTTTTTTAAAATTGGGCAGCCATCCGGATTAAGAACGATATTAATATCTTTACCATTATATAAGTTATCCCATTCATAAAGTGGTTCATGGTTTTGTTCGGTGCCGAAACTGCGGTCTGTAGAACGGCCTATCTGGTCCCAACATGGATAGCCCGAAATGATCTGAAAAGAATCACCTCTGTTCCAGGTGTTCGTTTTACCTCCAGTTAAAGTAGCCGTAATTTCGTTTGAATTGTTTGCGATGATTTCTCCTCCGGAACCGTCCGTGAAGTTCTTCAAATAACAGCCGATCCATTCATCCGAAGCCCATGAAACATTATCGACCGATAATTTATTTGGATTAGGTGCTCCGGTATGATGACCCTTTAAATCAGGAATATTTCCGTCAGGGGTATTTCCTTTATTTAATTCGGTACCATCACATAAATTGAATCCTCTTGGGAGACATATATCGCTGGCACATGATCGTAGTTCGTTTACAACTATATTTGGAAATGAAAATTGACCTGTTATCCTATTACCGAACCATACTCCTGTTCCACCGCCCAATCCCATTGGAGCCCATAATCCTTTTTCAGTTGATGTTATTTGATTGTTATACACTTCAACAGAAAAAGAGGATCGTCCCATACATTGACACCCGCCATGGGCTTCCTGCCAACCGCCATCTGCATTGTTATTTCGAAAAACATAACGTGCTCCTTGGCCGTTATCAACAACATTTCCATCTATTGTTCTCTTAAATGTACAGTCTTCGATATAAACAGCAGAGTCCGAACCTAGGGTCAATGGTCTTTGCCAACTTGCGTTTTCACCGGTAACTGGTCCCTCAGCCACGTTTATCCGACAATTTTTAAAGTAACAATTATCAATCACACCATAGGTCATTCCGTTAACACTTATAGCCGTTCCCTTAACACTATCAAGGATAAATTTACAATGGTCAATTCGCCACTCGTTAATGAGTGTACCGGTTATGCCATTTACTTGAACCAAACCTTCGGCATTCGCAATATTTTTATTATTGTATTTAAAACTTATATTTGTTACACGAAAAGGTTTTCCCGGCTTGCCATATATAAGTAATGCCGCTTTGTTATATTCGGCTACCGTTGAATCAGTTATTACAGCGACAGGATCTGTTATTACACTAATTTCAGATTTCCCTCTCAGGACAATTGATTTTTTATTAATAATAACAGGTTCTCTCCACCCACATTCACCTTTTGCTATTTCAACGGTGTCACCATCTAACGATTGGTTGATTGCATTCTGGACATCAGACTGAGAACAACTGTTTGATTTTATTACTTTTCCTGCCCATATGGTAAAGATGAAAAGAAGTAAATGAAATGTTAATAATTTATACATCTTATTAAAATACTTTATTTTATATATAAAAAACATTTATTGAACTCATTATTCTTTCTGAGGCATTGGATACCATACCCTAATGGAACAGATATAAAAAAGTTTGAAAAAACTTTATCGAATAGCATTCATACAAACACCATCTTTTATACAATGAATAAAGTATATAATAATAATATCATGCAACCATTATATAAACAAGATGGATATTCACTATTTTAAGAAAAGCGATTTAAGTGAGAATCAAACACATACGAGAAGGGTTTATTGTCTTTTACGGAATTGAGGTGTTATCTCCTTTAAAATATTTAAAAATTGATTTATTGGTTTGACTCCTTGATGCAATGCAATAACTGTAAAAAGGTATAACGACGTACTTAAAAATGATAGAATTATTACCTTAATTAATATGTTAAATTCCCGGAGAATATTATTTATTGGCTCATACTGAAAAAAAATAAGCCATGATAAAGAAACTACAACAAAAAAACTTAAAATAAAGCGCCAGAGTGGTGAAAAGAAGAATATCGGTTTAAGGTTCATGGGTTTACCTGCATAACAAAGAGCAGGTATGAGTAATAAATAAAACGAAATACTATAGGCAACTGCAACACCAAAAGCACCAAAAGGCAGACCTGCCACATAAGCGGCGAAAACGAGAAATAATGAAAAAATGTTCCATTTAACAAGCCGACCAGGCCTGCCTAAAGAAAGATGAAGCCAGACATTTGTATAATATATCATAATTATCCCTATTCCTGGACTAAAACCAAGAAATACCTTGCCCGCCTCTTTCCACTCTGAGCCAAGCAGAAGAATAATCAAATAATAACCGGCTACGCATAAAACAGAGCTTGCCCACATGCCGATAAATGCAAGTAAAAAAATAACTTTGGAGAAATAACGTTGATAGGTAGCAGGATCATCTATAAATTTGCTAAGTGAAGCAATACCAACGTTTGCAAGCGGATGGGTCAACTGGCTTACAGGCCTTGAGGATAGATGATAGGCCCTGTCGTAAGAACCAAGCTGATGGGCGCCGTGGAACCTGCCTATAAGCATTTTATCTATGTTTCTTGTGAAGTAGTTGAGCATGAAATTCGCATAAACTCGTAAGCCGAACTTATACATGTTCAATGCTTTTCGCTCACGTGACGGAATTCCCGGTCTCCAACCGCATGCACCCCATGCCCCAATGCAGATGACAAATAATTCAGTAACCCTTCTAATCACTATACTCCAATACGCGGCTCCCATTGCAGCCAAACCAATGGCAACCACCGTCCCGATTGAAATTCCCAATAGATTGATTATCGCTGTTTTATGAAACTGCATGTTTCGCTGCATGATGCCGAGATGTATTGCCGATGCACCTGAAGAAAAGATCGATATGGACAGGATAATGGTAATAAATTTGAGTTGAGGAGTTTTGTAAAAAAAGGCAATAAAAGGTGAGGCGGCCATCAGCAGAATCATGAGCAGAATACTGCTGGCGATCTGAAGCCAGAAAAGTGTGCTCGCCTGCCTGTGGTTAAGCTCCCTGTTTTGAATGAGCGCCTCGGTTAAACCGCTCGATCCGAAATTTTGAAGAAGCAGTACGAACACCATTACCATTGTAACAAGCCCGAAATCCTCAGGGGTAAGCATACGTGCAAGAATGATCGTACCGACAGTTGTAATACCCTGTATTGCCAATTGCGAATAGATTGTCGCACCGGCGCCCTTGACCGCCTTATCACGTATGTTTAAAGCATCATGGTAAGATATGAAATAGTTCTCATATGCAGGGGGATTGCGATTCATGGCGACACCTCTGCTGCGGATATCTTAGTTTTCGAAACAAATCTCAAGGCATCCCTGAACCCTTCGCACATTCTGTCGATATGGCCGTTGGTCATTATTTCCTGTCGAGCGGCTTCTGAGAATTTTTTTCTGAGGATGTCATCACTAAGTAAAAGATCCAATTTTCCTGCGAGTTGGTGTATATCACCTTGCGGGACCATAAAACCGTTAATACCTTCTTTAAGGTACATTATTTCGGGGCCGTGCCTGACGTTCTCGGTAACAATCGGCAGCCCGCAATAAAAGGCATCAACGATACCGAGTCCAACTGCTCCCGGAATGCAGCATACATCCGCTGTTGAAAGTAGGTCGATACTATCGCTTCCGTAAATTGGTCCGAGTATATAGATGTTTTGATTGTTAAAGGAGTTTAAAAATCCATCGCTGTCAGGTCCTGCAAGAATAAGCCCTACATTTTTAATTAGTAACGATCCGAAGGCATCGATGAGATCTTCAATTCGTTTTCTTTTTTGCATCCTTCCCATGCATATAATGTTTTTATCGGTAACAATATTATACTTTTGTTTAATATTATTCCTGTATGCAGGTCGTATGTCTGTATCTGTAAATTTAAGTGTATTATTGGCAATAAATATTTTTTTATACAAATAATTTTGAAGAAGTTTTTTCTGGTTTGGGGCATATATGATGATGGCGTCATCGATCCAATGCTCTATGGTATAGGCAATGTTTTTTAATAGTGCGTTCGGATTCTGCAAGTCGCGGCCATGTCCCCAATGAATCACTTTTTTGCCAAGCAGTTTTGACAATAAAAGAGTGGGAAAAAGATAAAAGTATCTTAGGCCGATAAAGAAAATTATAATATCGGGCTTTTGTTTGAGTATCAGTTTTGTAATATAGAAAAAAGACAAATGGCCCTCAATATAACGAAATCGATAATCTCTGGAATCCCTTTCCTGAACTCCTTCGCATGCGATTGAAAGGGAAAACCCTTCTTTTTCAAGAAAGTTAGACATATATGAGAAAATGCTTATCCTATAATGCGGGATTGTATCTTCGTGGAGTAAAAGTATGTTTTTCATGAATGAAACTATAATTGGAAAAATTCAACGTACCATTAGCTTTGAGAACCAGGCGATGAATAGATAATTTTAGAGAAGTAAATACCCGAAGTAATAAGGAAAGTAAACCATGTCAAAGTTAAGCTTCTGAATGCTGCTTCTGTAATATTACCCATCAATGTTGTTATATAGAATGCCATTGATAACCTTCCGAATTCAAAATTATAATTCATATGTCGTATGATATTAAAATATGCGCCTAACAGCAGAATGCAAAGTAAGACTAATCCAACAAGACCGATGTTAATATAGGTTTCTATGTATCCATTATGTGATGTATTGAGGTCAAACGCCCAATTGGTTTCACCCCAGAGCGACTTAAGTCTTTGACCTAGCCAAAAACTATTGTATCCCGTGCCGAAGAGTGGATTTTCAACCTTCGATAAAACCTGAGCCCATATTTCCGTCCGTCCGGTAAATGTCTCATCTCTACCGAGGCTGGAAAATGCAGTTGACTTAAAATCAATAAAAAATTGAAGTCCAAGTATTACAACCACAATACAAAGCATGCAAAAAGGAACTGCTCGGGGATTATTTCTCACAAATGAAAATGAAAAAATAAATAAAACTGAAACACCGACAAAAAGACACGCTAGTGTAGTAGAGCTTCTAGCGACATTCATAAGATAAACAGAGATGAGCAGCATTATAGCGCAAATCGATATTTCACTTCTTTTATATAGGATATTTCGCCTTTTTAAAGCCTGAAGCAGGGACCAGAAAAAAAACATAAAAGAAACCATGCATAATAGAGCGAGAGCATTTTTCTGGCAGCATACCCCATGATAGTCTGGTTGCCCTCCAGGGCTGTAGCCTCTTCCCAGTTCAGGGAAATATCTGATATATACGATCGATAAAGGGAGTAAAACATAAGCACAACGCCTGTATAGAGTTATTGTCGATTCGATGGGATCAACTTCGGTGAGTACTACCATCACTATAGCGATCTCACCTATTGCCTTAATCCATCTTTTAAACGCCACAAAAGGAAAATCAGACCAGAATATGCTTATACCGCAATAAGTAAAAAAAACAATCAGCCAAATATTTTTTTGTGAAAAAAATGAAAGTGATATTTGTCTCCTTTTCAGCGTTACAAGAGCGGCAAATATTAAAAAAAAGAAAAAAGTTCTATCCAAAGGGCTTCCTTCGGTATAATCTACGGAACCGCCGGACAAGCCGAGCCACATTGATATCGCTCTGGAAGAAATTACGAATAACCACAGATATGGTATCCAGAAAGCTTTAGATACGGCAGGCCTTATTTTGAAATCCAATTTGAATAGGTAGATTATAAATCCAATACAGAGAATAAGCGCTAAATGGCGAGGCATAGTTTTGTTTTATTAAATGGATAACAGCGATTAGATTTGCAGTTCAGAAATTATTAACTGTCTCGTAATAAAATACACCGATTCATCACTTCGGGGTCGGGGTCGTTATCGGCATCGAAAAGGGCCTATTTTAAGATCGATCCCGATTCCTATGCCGATGCTTTCTATCGAGAATGTGCCGACAATTATGAGACCCTTAATAAGTAATTCAGACACTTAGCTGATTCGAATTTAATGCTAACCTGAATTTTCACCAAAGTAATTCGGATAACATTGGTCATCAATCAGAACCATTTATCGAGTAGTAACAACGAAATTTTGAT
>JAFGIW010000138.1 GCA_016929415.1 Chitinispirillaceae bacterium
GTGATGTACTCCGCCAGCGGAGAAGCAAGAAAGAGCACGGCATTGGCCACATCCGCGGCAGTACCCAGTTTCTGCATCGGAATA
Organism: Chitinispirillaceae bacterium; assembly: GCA_016929415.1. Classification (GTDB taxonomy): domain Bacteria; phylum Fibrobacterota; class Chitinivibrionia; order Chitinivibrionales; family Chitinispirillaceae; genus JAFGNB01. The sequence continues at coordinate 85 of JAFGIW010000138.1, forward strand.
TTTTTCGCCAGTTTTTCTTTTTCCGCATCCGGCAACGTATCGGTCATGGCGGTTTTGATAAAACCGGGAGCAATCGCGTTGACGGTGATGGAACGTGCTGCAAGTTCCCGTGCAACCGTCTTTGTCAGCCCGATAAGCCCTGCTTTGGAGGCGGTGTAGTTCGCCTGACCGATGTTCCCGATAATCCCTACCACTGAGGCGATATTGATTATTCTTCCCGACCGGGCTTTCATCATGATACGTGCCGCCTCTTTGCTGCATAAATAGGCGCTTTTAAGGTTGACCTGTAAAACAAGGTCCCAATCCTCCTCTTTCATGCGCACGAGCAGGCAATCACGGGTAATCCCTGCATTATTGACCAGAACATCAAGATTGCCGAATGCTGCTACGAAGCTTTTAAACATTGTTGCAACGTCGCTGCTGTTCGCAACGTCGGCCTGAAGCGCCAGAGCGCGGACGCCCAGAGCTTCGAGTTCTTTTGCGACGGATTGTGCCGTCGTTACATCGATATCACTCACTGCAACAGAGCACCCCGCCTGTGCCAGTCGAAGTGCAATTTCCCGTCCGATTCCACGGCCGCCGCCGGTGACAAGGGCTGTTTTTGAATTCAGATCAATCAACCGATCCCGCTCCTTACAGAGGTAATTGCTTTTCAGCCAGCAAAGAATATATGTTCATCGCACTTCCACAGGAAATAACATTTAATGAATAATTGCATTTTTTCGCCAGCCCTTTAAGCACATCCTTCGGACCGGTTTCAAGGCAATGACCGTGTTTTAAAGCAGCAAGCGTCATCATGGAATCGATCCACCTTACCGGGGAAGTCAACTGGTGAAGCAGCAGATCCTTGATGCGGACCGGGTCGGTCTCCAGAGCGGCGGAGACATTGGAAATGACCGGACAGCTGGGTGCTTTGAAGCTGATGGTATCGAGAAATCCTGCGAAAGCATCAGCTGCGGACTGCATGAGCGGTGAATGAAACGCACCGCCCACCGGCAGTAGAATCGCCCGCTTTGCTCCTGCCGCTTTGCATTTTTCGCATGCCTCCCGCACTGCGGTTACCTCGCCGCTGATGACGGTCTGGTCGGGTGAATTCTCATTGGCCGTTACAACAATACCGCTTTTTACCTGCGTTAAAGTTGCCGCCAGTGTCTCCTTATTCATCCCGATGACCGCTGCCATCGTCCCTGCCGATGCTTTTCCCGCCTCCGCCATGAGCATCCCGCGCCGGGTAACAGCGCGCAGTCCGTCCTCAAACGAGAGTACCCCTGCGGCATAGAGCGCACCGTATTCTCCGAGAGAATGGCCGGCGGTAACCACCGGTACAATCTGGTTTTCCTTTAGAACATCGGTGATCGCCGCTTCGACGACAAAAAGTGCCGGCTGGGTATTTTCCGTTGCAGTCAGCCGCTCCATCGGCCCGGAAAAGATAAGTGATACGATGTCGCGGCCTAAAAGAGCGTTCGCCTGTTCAAAGCGGCTGCGGGCACGGTCATAACTATTATAAAGGTCCTGGCCCATGCCGACCGATTGAGAACCCTGTCCGGGAAAAAGAAACGAATAGTTCATAAGAGATCTCTTAAAACCACCTGATGTAGTCGTGAAAAAATCAGAAACAAACCAGCACACTCCCGACGGTAAGACCGCCCCCCAGTGCAGTGAAAAGCACCCTGATGCCATCGGTAATCCGACCCGCCGCCCAGATCTCATCAAGGGCCAGAGGAATGGACGCCGATGAGGTGTTGCCGAAACGTTCAAGATTGCAAACGACCTTCCCGGCGGGCAGGTGCAACTGCTCGGCGACCGCACTGATAATACGGCTGTTCGCCTGATGAGGGATAAAATAATCGATATCGTCGAGTGTCAGACCGGCCGCCGCCATAACCTTTTCCGATGCATCCGTCATCAGGCGCACCGCGTGTTTGAAAACCTCGTTGCCTTTCATCCGCATGGTGCGCTTCTCACCCCACGCCGGAAGCACCAGGATGTCGCCGAGCGTTCCATCGCTTTGCAGATAAGAACTGATGACCCCCCTTCCGGGCGTGGTGGAAGCCTCGACCACCACCGCCCCGGCGCCGTCGCCGAAAAGGATGCAGGTGGACCGATCGGTCCAGTCGAGGGTTTTCGAGATGACCTCGGCGCCGATCACCAGGATCCTGTTGTACCGTCCCGCCGCCACGAAACTGTTTGCTATAGTCAATGCATAGGTAAAACCGGCGCATGCGGCGCTTACATCAAACGCGAACGCTTTTCTGCAGCCGAGCGCCGCCTGGATCCGGCACGCCGTGGATGGGAAAAAAAAGTCGGGAGTGAACGTGGCGCAGATAATTCCGTCAATTTCCGAAGGTTGGCAGGCGGCCCGCTTCAGTGCGATCCCCGCCGCTTCCATGCCCAGGTGTGAAGCCGGAGTCGGGGTCTCTTTTGCAACAATATGCCGCTGTTTGATGCCGGTCCTGGAGACGATCCATTCATCGGTCGTATCGAGAAACCGTTCGAAATCGCTGTTTGTCATTACCGTTTCAGGAACAGAGGTTCCGACGGAGATTATCCGCGCATTTCTTGTTTCGCTCACGGTATCGGTTGCCTTTCGGTCGCTTCAGATTCCCAGACGGCATGACGTTTCACTGCAATGATCGCGGCATTGATTGAATTCGCTATCGCGCGGGACGAAGACCTCCCGTGCGCCTTGAGTACCGTCCCTTTAATGCCGAGGAGAGGAACCCCCCCGTAATTTTCAGGGTCAAGTATTGCCATTTTTTTTCTGAACCCGGCATCTTTCGTCATCTGATCGCCCAGTACCGACTCTGCAAGCCGATGGAAACTCTCACATGCCTTCAGAAGGACGTTCCCGCAGAAACCGTCGCATACGACGATATCCGACTCCCCCGCGAGGACATCGTTCCCTTCGATGAAACCACGATAATTACGGAACCGCTCTTTTAAAATTTTCTCGGCGTCGGAAATGGTGCGGGTCCCTTTGGCCGCCTCTTTTCCGATGCTCAATAGTGTAATTGCCGGCGATGGCATATCCAGAAATCTGCTTATATACCGATCGCCCATTATTGCGAAAGAGACCAGATGTTCTGCACGGCAATTCAGATTCGCCCCGACGTCAAGAAGCAGCACCGGCTTTTTTTTGACGGTCGGCAAAAAGGCCGCGAGCGCCGGACGAAGCGCTCCTTCGGATCGCCCTAAAATAAATAATGCCGCTCCCATGAGAATAGCCGTATCGCCCGCGCTGATCGAGGCATCAACAAGGCGTTCCTTCTGAAGCGTAATACAGCGAATGATCGAGGCGCTTTTCTGCTTTTTCCAGACGCCGGCCCTTCGCTCGCCGGGATTGATGATGTCGTTACACTCGATAATTTCATAATCACCAAGCTGATCGGCGGCATTATTCTCATCAATTACCCGTTCAATCCGGGGTCGGTTCCCGCAAATAAATACCTTGAATGAATGATCATTCGATAATCGAGCTTCGAGAATCCCGGAAACGATAACCCGGGGACCAAAATCTCCGCTCTCAACATCGATAGCGAGCCGAACGCTATTCATACGGTACGGGAGTAACAGGTCTTTCGGTGGTTATAAAACGGTCAATCCGATACACCATTATCTTTTTACTCTTCAGGTGTCTTGATTTCCATACCTGCGTAATAGCCGCAATTACCGCAGACACGGTGTGGCCGGGTCGGTTGCTTGCAATGTGCGCAGAGAACCGGCGGAGACGGCTTGAGCGCAAGATGGCTCCGTCGACGGTCCCGCCGGGCACTTGAATGTCGTTTTTTCGGTAATGCCATGAATCCTCCCTAATAAGATAAATATCACGTTTTGTTTTGAAGTTTCCGCAGTGCTTCCCACCGCGGATCGTAATCTCGCTGCGTATTCTTTTGTACGGAAAGGTCATCCCGCTTTTGCTCGGGCATGATGCCTTGACATGTCTCGGCACAAAGCGGTTTGAGCGGCAGCGACGTCATTATTTCATCATAAATCGCAGAGCTTATATCTACCTGAGAATGCCGAGAATTAAAATAAAAATCGGCTGTTTCACCCTCACGTGCAGCCCCCTGGCGGCCCTTCCGCTCCTGAAGAATCAACCCGATATCGCCCGATACCGGATGCTTATACTTTGTAAGGCATCGCGCACACTGCTGTTCAAAAAGGCCGCTGAAATGTATCCGCGCATAAATGGTCGCATGGTTACGGTCCAACTCCGCGCAGCACTCGACGTTGTCTGAAAACGGCGGTAAATCATCCCTGACCGATTCCAGGTCGGAAGATTGCCGGATGGTAGAGTGCCCCTCATGTATGATACATGCATTGAGTATCATTGTACGGTTCCATTAAAACTACCCTCGTACCCTCTGCCGCCGGGAGATATCCTGTTCCGGAAGCCATGCCTATAACCCTCATGGTTGCGGTTCTTCAACCTGAATCGACTCTCAATCTTCGATTCCGTATGCGGAATCGAAGATTAAAAAAGTCTTAAAATACTTTTTTACGCTTGTTGTTTTCAAGTCGGCGCCGAGAGTGGTGTGCACGTTAACGATACCCGCGGGCGGGTGGGTGGGTTCACAGGTGTTCAGGTTCCCGATGAGGCGATCATCGCACTGGCCTTTTGAAATGAATCATAGGCGGTTCTGGCTTTCTGTCGCAGAACACGTTCACGAAGATGCTCCTGTTCCGAATCTTCCGAATAATAAAAAGAACGATAATAGTATGCAGCTTCGGAAAGGGACTGGATCGCCTCCTTGAGCAGCGCCAGCGGTTCATTGAAAAAGGCATCCGTAGAGGTGGTTTTTTCAAAACCGGTTTTCAATTCATCCGTTTTTTTCTTTATTTCCGAGGCTTTGCCCATAAGTGCTTCAAGATCGGCGCCCCTATTCTGCAGGTCGACATTGATCATCGTTGATGCCAGACCGGTACCTGTCGTGATAATCGTATTAAGCTTCGTCGTAAAACCCATACGCTCTTTATTGGCGCGTAACGCCTCCTCCTGTGACTGGATACGGGCCTCCGCCAGTTTTTTTTCAGACTCGAGCCGTTTGAATTCTTCCATTTTCCGCGCATCAAGGTCGGTATTGACATATTGCACGATACCCCATACGGTTCCCGCAAGCATGATGGTCGCCATCAGATATGAAAGGCCCAAACGTGTCGGTCCGTGAGCGTTAATCGCGATCATGTAGGCAAGAATCGTCAAACCGCAGGCCAATGCCAACAACAGAACCTCAACACTCATAGCGCTTCCTTTTTTCTGATAAGGACCGATCCGATTTTCGACGGACCGGCAGCTAAAATATAGAAATTCCAACCATCTATTGCAAATTTATCTCCCGTTTGCGGTATATATCCGAGATATCCGGTAAGAAGACCGTTGAGCGTCCTTACCTGTTGCGCCGTTTTCCCCAGCGAGGGGGGAAGCCATCCGGCCATTGCCTCCACCGCCGTGTCTCCGGTGAGCAGTCTGGTCTTTCCCGCAACCGGTACGACCGGTTTCTCAACAGGGTTGAACAGCGGGGAGAGTACATTGCGCAGTCCCGTCGATAATGAAAACACCCCGCAGAAAGACCCGTATTCGTCAACAATTCCGGCCTCCGAACAATTTTTCTCGAACAGCAGCCCGATCGCTTCCGCCACCTCCATCGTCGCGGAAACCCAGTGCAGGGGCTTTACTAACTCATGTAAAGGCTGCGACGGCGGGCACCGCGGGAGTGTCGCGAGATGTACCATGCCCGCGACCTGGCCGGTAGTGTCTTTATTATACACTAAAAGAAACAATTGATGCGCTTCTTGAAGTCTTTTAAGCGCCTGCGCACTGAGCGCATTCCCGGGCATCAGTACCAGGCGCGACCGGTGCATCATGAATTTTCTGACCGGCTGCGTCCCGCGATCGAGCAGCCGCACGATCATGTCCTGCTCTTCGGCGCTGATTGCCCCGCTCTTGCGTGAAGCGATTACGCCGCTTTTCATCTCGTCAATCGTCACGAACGGACTGGGCCGCCGCAGGCGCATCCTGAACTGTGTAAGGAAAAAAGCGTTGATATGGTGTATCACCACAAGCAGCGGCGAACAGACGAACGTCAATCCCGACAATACCGGAGCGGTCAGACACGCGATCGTCTCATTATGCTGGAGTGCTATATTTTTCGGCAGCATTTCCCCGAAAACAACGATGACCCCCGTGGCGACGACCATGGTCAGCATCACGCCGCCGCCGGGGAGGAAGATTCGCATGAGGGCATGAATCGACCCCGCGAGGGTGATGTTGACAAATAAATTTCCGAGGAGGATCATCAACAGGGTACGCTGGCCGTGATGTATCAGTTCGTAGACCAACCGACGCGCACGGCTTTCCGCCTGCTGAAAAACGACGATACGTTCGCGCGGGATGGAAAACAGCGCCGTTTCCGAAGCGGAGAAAAAGGCGGAAAAAGCGAGCAGGACGACAACGCCGGCCGATATGATCTGTGGAGTGGCCATCACATTCTCCGCTTGCCCGCCCGGGTGCACGGCGCCGGCGTCGTTTGGCGCCCTACGAGCAACATCTGTTCCGCCGCCCTCCGGACGCGGCACGTTAAAACGGCAGATCGTCCTCCCCGACCGGCGGATGCTCCGGTCGTTCCGGTTCTGCTGAGCGCGCATCGAAATCGGGCATACCGTGATCGGGACCGCTCTCCATTTCCCCCGACGATTGACCGGCACTGCCGAGAAACTGTATCTGATTCGCAACGATCTCGGTTTTATATCGTTTATTGCCGTCTTTATCATCCCATGAACGGGTGGTGATCCTTCCTTCAATGTAGGCGCTGCGGCCCTTCTTCAGGTATTGATTCACCAGTTCGCCAAGTTTCCCCCACGCGACGATATTGTGCCATTCGGTACGATCCTGCCGTTGACCGTTGCGATCATTCCACCGCTCGGTCGTGGCAAGGGAAAACGATGCGACCGGCTGGCCGCCGGGGGTGTAACGCAATTCCGGGTCTTTCCCGAGATTGCCGATTAATATGACTTTGTTGACACCGATCATGGGATCCTCCGGAAAAATCAGTTAAATGCCGTTGTCGCCGGCACCCGGTATACGGGCAGCCGCCGGCTGAATAAATATAAAATGATCTCACTGCAGAAAAAAGGCAAGTGAAACAAATTTCTTAGGGGACCTCTAAATATTCAGTTTTGTCATGAGACCGAGCGAGAAAATCGCAGACAAGGCGCATGAGAAGGCCATATTATTGAAAATATGGCCGCCGAATGCAACGCGGTA
>JAFGIW010000139.1 GCA_016929415.1 Chitinispirillaceae bacterium
CCATGCTGAACCAACCTTGGACCGCCCAGCCGGAAGTTTGCGGAGCAATCGCGGAGCAAACTGTTCGCGCAGCGACCGGCGTAGCGAAGCCAAGGTTGGTTGCCACCAGGCCGCGGACCGCAGCGCGCATAATCCGCGCGAGGACCGCAAGCAGCATGGGTTTGTTAGTGGATAGTTTACTTGGTACCCCCGTATAGAAGTGAACATTTATTCTTCAAGCGCGACCACTTTAGCCCAGGGATGGCCGCGTCGCGCTTCATTTAATCCGATGTTACAAGTAAATGTGCTCCAACGGGTTGCGGTACGCCAAAAGTTTTCCGCAGCGAATGCGTAGGAAAATTTGGGTGAAGCGATAGCGGAACTTGGCTACCGCTGTTAGCGGCTGTAAATATGATCGCTACCATAATGAAATTGTTTTCCGCCGCCTCTTCGCCTTTTGGTCTTCTGTCTTCATGGCGCACATTTTATTTACTCGCGCATGGATGCGCACCATATTTTATGAATTTAAGTCCATCATGAGTTCCAGAACCCAATCTTATCTCATCATGATGCTTCTCGTTTGTCGGTAAAAGGACAACGACAGTTGAACAATTACGAATTTTTATACCTGTAGCATTAAATTTTTTATATCCTTTTGATAAGGATTTCTCAAGATTACCAAGTTCATTCGTTGAAATGCAACCGATGAAAAGTCGTTTAGGTACTGATAGATAAAGGAGTTTTGAAAAATCACGCAAATAGCCATTGTTTTCCCAATCGTAATTAGTCTGGTGTTTTGGCGATGCTTCTATCTCAGCAGCAATGAGGGGTTTAAATAAATCTTTTATATTCATTTCAATAAAAACATCAGATATAAATTCACCCTTATACCATTTAACTGAAGCAGGTATTAGTTTTTTTCTTTTTAAAAGACTCCAATGACTTCTACCAGATTTCATTTTATGTTCAGCAGAGTAAATTGTTAGTTTTCCTTTTTGAATATCTTTAATAGCCCAAAGGTAAGCAAGATAAATTCCAAACGAATTGGTGGCTAACTGGTCTAAACCGGGAAGTTTTTTATTGAAATTAAAATCAGATAAACAGCGGCAAAATATTTCATAAAAGTTATTAGAAATCATTTTCATAATTGTCGCCCCAGAAAAGAATTATTGTGCAAATATCCCATTTGAAAAAATGATATTTTCTTTCTCGCGGCCAATTTTATATCAAGATGTATTAAATCTAGACATTTTATCATCATTAAAATTGACTTTTTATTGTTTTTGGCCATTTTTAGACATTGGTGTGTAAAGACCATTTTATTTTTCATCTTTTAAAATATTATGGATTAAGCATTAATAAAATATCAAAACCATTTGTCTTTGTATTTTGCCATGCACCAGCATATAAAGATTTAGTTCTTTTCTCAAGAACTGGCGGCATTGTGGGAAGGTCCTTTGATGAATGTGATCCAACCCATCTTGCAATAGTGGCATATTCATTTTTATCGGGAAAAAGACAAATTGTCGGTAGATCCTTGTAGATAAAGTCGAGCGAATTTAAATATCCATTAGATGAGTAACTTTCAATTAATATTGACATCACGTAGCATCCTGAAGAATCAAGGGTTGCATGGATAATTAACGAAGCATTAATATGTGCCAGCGAGGGGTCATTAAAAGCTTTATAACTTACCTGGTAATACGCATTTACTTGATCGCAAGGTGGACATGCACTCCCTTGAAACCAGCTTTCGTACGATATTCCCCATTTTATCAATGTGTCAGCATTAATTCTATCTCTTTTTGTCATGTCTTTCAAAAATAAAACAACAAAAGCGTCGTTGTTAAGACCGGTTTCTATTTGTTCTCTAGTACACAATGGACGACTAATTTTACCTTTAAATGTGTTCAAATAATAACTGTACAATGTATCATACGCCAATCCTGAACATTTTGGTAAAAGATCAATAGTATTAGTAGCAGTAGGTGCCTTTTCCGTAGGTTTGGTTTCTATTGGCTTATCATTTGAACAACCTATAATTAATGCGAAAGCAAAAAAACAAGTAATACGTGCAAACATAAGTTACCTCTAATTGTGGAAGAATGTAGTGTCCTATTAATATGTATTTGTGCCGCCACGATGGCGGCATTTTCTTAATGTGCGCCACTTTTTTTATTTCCTTTTTTCTTCGGCGGCGGCTCATATTCTCATTCGTTCATATTTATTGACGCTAACGGCCGGCAAATATGTAAAGTGCCCGAAGGGCATTTGCCGTCAGGCCAAGCGAGGCTTTGCGAGCGCAGTACATATTTGCTGTTAGTGTTTGTTTGCTCGACGACATATATCTTCCAAATTTCTTCTGCGCGCTTATCTTCAGCCCCAAGGATGGGGCCCGTCAAGGTGTATTAAGTTATTAGTCCGTTTTTACTAAACTTGCCTTCCATATATTTATCAGCATATTTCTTTAATCTTATACTATTCAGATAAACAAATTAAAAACCAGAATACTTTTTTTTAGAAATATTTTTAAACTTTGTAGATAATTCTTTATCCATGTACCAAAGTACTATATTTACAGATGTCTCATTCTCAAGTACATTAAACTGATTGTCAGTCGTTAAAATTAAAGAAATTGTATTTATATTTATTGAATTAGGTTTTTTACAAAATGAAACTTCATTTATTTCATTTAGATAAAAACCATTTAACTTTCCAGGTAAACCAAGAATGTTTAGAGCGTTAGATGTGTCAAAGGTTCCATAACGTGAAGATAATGATGATAAAAGATTTCTGTAATCGTTAGCGATATTGACTTTCTGAACACTTACAGTAAACATGTCTACTGTATAAGATTTTGTAAAAAGCAGGTATTTTATACTATAATTAGTATCGGTACCAATTTGTACATTATCAAAAAAATTAACAGAATCGATTTGAAATTCATGTGGTATTAATTCGCTTTTTGATAATTCATCATATTTCTCATGATTAGTAAAATATCCTCCAAAATTAAAACCTACGATATCTTCTGAAAAAATTGATTGAATTAGAATAAAAAGAAATAAAATCCAGTTTCTCATAATTACTCCATAATTCATTAGTACTACAATTTATAAGTTATATCTTTACATAATCATTGCATGGGTGAATTCCACAAGATCAGAATCAATCTGTTCCAATGTCTGGAGGTGTTTTTTTAATAAATTCAATGTTTTATCATTAATTTGTGAGTATTCCGGTAATTGATCTTCGGGTGATCTATACATATTTGCAAGAGAATTTATCGTTTTCATTGCTTCTGTGCTTAATTCAATAACTTTTGGTTCAAGTACGATTCTATGATCTGTTAAAATAGCGGTGATCGATTCTTTTATTTTGTACATATCACTTGAATATGCATAAAAATCGAGTAACCAACCATTATGTGCAAAAATATTCATTGATTTACATTTTTCAAAGGCGACGGCAATATCATGAATTAATTTTTTATAGGCCAAATAACGGTCATCAAATACTTTTGCTTTAATTCGAAATTCTTCAGTTAATTTTGCAATGTGATCATGTTCAAGCGCTTTAAATTTATAGTTTACAGATCGATTTATAAGATATTTTATTATTGCACCTATGCTAATATTACTTAAGATGATTATAATTATATTTTCAAAATGTGACATTATAAATTTCCCTTACAATAATTTATTGAATGATTTTTATAAGTATAGTTTTTAGCGGCCCGGACGGCCGCTGTCTTAAAGCGCGCATTCTAATATCTCATGTCGTCGAGCAAATTGACACTAATGTATCAAGTATGAACCACAGAAACACCCTTCAAGTTCACTCCTATAGTTCATACTTTATCCTTACGGTCGACCAAGTGTGCCCTGAAAAGGTTTTTCAGGTACATACTTTGTTCCTTTGCCTCCCTTCCACCAATCCGGGCTGCTTTTCTTTATTATTACTATAAAACGGAATATGGGCGCTTATCATAGTGATGTTGTCCTTCAGAGGGGTTCCGTGGACAGGGGTTGGAATTAAAATAAATAGTGCAAGGGGGCTAAAACTGTAAATTTTTAACATTTGATTATTTCGTGTTGTTGTTTTTTGGTAACGGGGAGGGAGCTGGGTGGCGAGGTATTCCTTCTCCGGTGGTGTACTCCGAGTCGGACAGGTGGCCTTTAATTAACCAGGTGCTCGTTTACCGGGGGGCGTCCCTCGTGAGGTTTCGCCCTTTTCTCGCAGGGTTTGACCCGTCCCTCATATGCCGACCTCACCCCCCTGCCCCTTCTCCGCCCGGAGAGGGGGAAAAAGGTTTATCTTTACTATTTCAATATTCCTGAAAATGTCCGCCACGGCGCCTGGCGTCTTCCACCGCATCAGCGCGGCACGGGAGTGCAGAGGGCCGTTGCTGCAGACGGCCCTTTGCCCGGGGGGGGACGGGCGCCATACCGAGCGTAGCCGAGGTATGGCGGCCCACCCTACCGCAGCCCCAGTTCCTTCAATTTCCGCGACAGGTTCGACTGCGCCATGCCGATGGCCGCCGCCGCCATGGTGATGTTACCGCCGGCTCTTTCCAGTACGGCCTGGAAATAATCCTTTTCGAATTTTTCGCGGGCCTCGCGGTAATTGCAGGAATCGTATCCGGTCATGGTCCGTTTCACCGGATCGGCCGCCTCGGCCGGCACGACTGCGGCGATCGCCTGCCTGTCGATCACTTCGCAATCCGAGAAAACCACCGCACGCGTCACGGTATGCCGCAGTTCACGGACATTACCCGGCCAGGGAAGCGATTGCAGGAAGGCGAGCGCATCTGGCGCGAACGTTTTCGCGCAGCCCAGTTCAGCGCAGATTTTTCCGAGGAATGATGCGGCGAGCGGCGCGATATCCTCGGTGCGTTCGGAAAGCGCCGGGACATTGAGCACGAAGGCGCAGAGACGGTACCACAGATCGTGGCGGAATGTTCCATCGTCAACCATGGCGGCGAGGTTTTTGTGCGTCACGGCGATGAAGCGGACATCGACCTTGACCGGCTGCGTTGCGCCGAGCCGCACAATGGAACCGGTTTCGAGAACTCTGAGCAGTTTCGCCTGAATCTGCGGATTGAGATCCGCGATCTCATCGAGAAAGAGGGTTCCGCCGTGTGCCGTCTCGATGCAGCCGATCCGCTGCTTCCCCGCGTCGGTAAAGGCGCCCTTCTCATGGCCGAAGAGTTCGTCCTCCGCGAGGGTGACCGGCATCGAAGCGGCGTTGGTGGCGAAGAAGGGTCCTTCGCGCCGCACTCCCTCGTAATGAAGCGCGTGGGCGACAAGTTCCTTTCCCGAACCCGACGGCCCGGTAATGATGACCGGCTCGCGCAGCGAAGCGAGGCGGGTCGCCTGCTGAAAGAGCCGCTTCATGACGGATGATTGATAAACAGGACGCGGATACCGCGCCCGTTCCTGTTCAAGAACGCGGCTTTTGAGCCGGACCGCTTCAAGGGCGTTTCTGACGCAGGCACGCACCTGCATGAGCCGCAGCGGCTTTTCCATGAATTCGTGGGCCCCGAGCTTGAAGGCCTCCGCGGTAAGCGCGACGGTGCCGTGGCCGCTGATCATGATGACCGGAAGGAATGGCCGTTGCGCCTTGATCTCCCGGAGCAGGTCGATGCCGTTGTCGGCACCCAGTTTAATATCGAGAAGCACCAGGTCGATTTGGCCGGAGAGCATCAGCCGGGCCGCAGCGGCACTCTCGGCACAGTGAACGTCATATCCTTCCTCTTCGAGAATTTCGAGCAGGCTTTCGCGTATCGCCGACTCGTCGTCGACAACCAGAATGTGCATTTTACGTTCCATTAATCAGTTCTCCCCGGTGAGGTCCGTCGGAAACGTCAGTGTGATGCGGACTCCCTGCCCCGGCGGCGAAACGAGGCTGACCGCGCCGCGGAGCGTTTCGACCAGTTGCTTTACCACTGCAAGTCCGAGTCCGCTGCCGTTTTTCATGAACGTCACGTAGGGCAGCCAGATCCGTCCGAGATGCGCGGGGGGAATTCCGGGCCCGTTGTCCTGAAGTGCGATGGTGACGGCGCCCACCCCGGTGCCGATGACCGCGCTGACGCGGTCGGCCCCCGCGTCGAGCGAGTTTTTCAGGAGGTTGAGGAAGATCTGCTGGAGCAGGTACGGGTCCGATTGAATAGTCGCCGCCCCTTCGATTGTGGTTGTCAGGCTGCGTCCCATGCCGTCGGCGACGGTGCGCAGGAGCGCAGCGCAGTCGACGGCCGCAAGACGCACCTCCGGCTCCCTCGAAAAACTGCGGAACTGATCGACCAGACGCTCCAGCATGTCGACCTGTGCATTGATGCGGGTAAGGAATTTCGTGAGATCCTCGTTCGACACGCCCCGGCCCGATCCGCTGCGCTCCTCCATGCGGTCGAGGGTAAGGCGGATGGGCGTGAGGGGATTCTTTATTTCGTGCGCCATCACCCGCGCGATGTCCTTCCAGGCGGTCTCCATCCCCTGCATGCGCGCCTGTTCCCGGAGCGCGACGAGTTCCTCCTGTAAATTGACCACCGCCTGTTCGACGATCCCGAGCGCGCCTTCCGATACGCGGGCGACCTGCGCCGTCTCGCCTTTGCCGATGCGGTCGACCGCCCGTGCAAGGTCCTTGAGCGGCCGGGTCAGCCGCTTGAGCACCCACAGCGCGAGCAGCAGGAAGAGCATGAAAAGGCCGATCGAGAGTGCAATGAGAAGCCGCTGCTGTTCCTTCACCACGATCGGCATCAGAACGCGTGTCTGGCGGTACCGCTCGATGTGCTCCTTGAGCGCCCCGCGCTGCCCGCCCTCCGCATCGGCCAGTTCGGCGCGCAGCGTGGTCTCGAGATCCGGGTCGATGCTCTGGAAAAGCGTTTCGGAGAGCCGGGTGATTACGAAGCGCTGCACGGGCCAGGCGAAGGCGACAAAGAGCCCCGCGGCCAGAAGCAGCACTTTCCATTCGAGTTCGAGTTGCCGCCAGAGTCGCATTGTCACTTCCCCCTCTGTTTACTGATAACACGCGTGGCGAATCTGCGGCAGCCGCAGATGTCCGACATGTCGATACTGCGGTTGAGATGGGAAACCCTGCTCGGAAGCAGAACCGCCTCGATCTGAAAATAAGATGCGCTGCGGGCAAAGCTCCGCATGACATGCCGATATTCCCGCAGTGCGCGATAGATCTGCCGGTACTCTTTGGACACATACACGCTGTCGATCGCGGGGACGATCAGGGAGTCGCTGATATAATACGTATATTCGCCCACGTCACAGAAAAGCGTACGGATCGACAGGGTCGAATCGCCCCGGTCGCTGTAGGAGAGAATACGGAACCGCATCGGGATGCCGGCATCGATGAGATCGCTCATCCGTTCGTTCCACTCGAACGAGATGAAGCATTCCAGCACCGACCGCGTCTTCAGTTCCCTGACCGCTTCAATCCTGATCTCCCCCCGGTCATTTCCCGGCGAGAGCCAGTGCGCAAAGAACATGAAAAGTCCCAGAAAGCCGTCCGCGACGTTTTCGAGCATCGCACCTACCGTTATCCTATGTTGCCCAGAATGATCCTGAACTGTATTCCCGGGTTGACAGTCACAAAGGGAGCGATTTTTTTATCGTTTGGCGTCTTGAAACCGGAGGGTGAGAGCAGCAGCGGGATTGATAGTTCGATCCCGACATGAAACCAGTTGATCATGGTATAGGTGAAACCGCCGTGCAGTTCAAGAAAAAGCGCCCCTGCTTTCAGTTTGAGGAAGGGCTCACCCTCAAGCTCTTCCGCAAATGATGAAGAATAGAAGGAGGTGTCCTCCTCGGCGGTTTTAAAAAGGTGCAGAGCAACACTCCCTCCCCCGGCAATCCCCCCGAGAAACCAGTTGAAGTTATTGCTTACCATGGCTTTTTCAAGCAGGAATCCCCCAAAGAAGTTTTTAATTTCAAGAGTATAGAGCGAGGTGTCATGATGTGCGGAAAAACTTTTCGAACCGCCGCGGTAGCTGCCGCCGATCCGCAGGCCGTTGCCCAGGGCGCCATAGCCGTTCATGCCGTTAAAAAAGAAACTTTCATAACGGCCGTTGATCGGGAAACCTATATCATGCAACTCGCTGCTTCTTCCCAGATACCCGTCGATCACTTCATTGACCGGCTTGACATTCATCGCATAGATACCCGGACAAGCCCCGATACCTCCACCGTAGCCGCGTTCGCGTGACCCTCTTTTTTTCCCGCGGATGGTTTCAAGAAAGGCCGCGGCGCCCTCTTTTGAGAGGAATTGAACGGTGTCCTTCGACGTGACAGCCGGGTGCCGCCCGGCGGCGTGAATCTCCACGGAAGTTACCTTCGGCTGCCGCTCTTCAATAACCTCTATGGTGTCTCTGATTGCGTCAACCTGCAACCGCAGGGCATCCGCCTCCCGTCTGAGTTTTTCGACGGCGCTACGGAGTGAATCGGAATCGTCATTTACGCTCTTTATTGACAATTTGTTCGAGGTCTCCCCCGACTGACGGACCTCTCCGGAATAACAGAGTGCCGCCAGAATGCCGACCATGAGAACCGGCACGCTCAGCTTGCCGGATGCAGGATGCCCGTCCGTTCCATACGATCGATGAATATACCGCTTCACTGTAAACCTCTTCCCGCCGGGTGCATCATATTAACCCAGATTTCCGAATATAAGTTTAATATGGAGACCCGGATTAACGGTAAAAAAGTCATCCGTGTAGGGACCGAATTTGTCGAGTGACATGAAGGACGGCACGGTAATCCCGGCTCCCACGTGGAAAAAATATAAAAAGGTATACGACAAACCCGCCTGAGGCTCAAAAAGAAAGAAAGCCGCCCTTCTTCCCTCATCGTCCCGATCGTCCCAGTTGAAGAGGCTGTTTTCGATAATTGAAACGGTAAATGCGCCGCCGCCGAGCATGCCTCCCACGCTGAAATTCCACCGTTTGTTGATGAATGCCTTCTCAATCAGAAAACCGCCGTACCCCACTCTGGTGCTAAGGGAAACCGTGTCGTTCGTGGAACAATCGGACAACAGCGTTCCGCTCATGCCTCCGCCGCCCAGACGAAATCCCTCGCCGAAACCGATATATCCCGCGCCGCCCGACATTAAAAACGGCGCGAAACCGTAGTCGTTCAGATGAAACCGTTCATTTGAAAAGTGCGGGTCATGCTCGACGAGATCCTTTACCGGTCCAATAAAAATAGCATTGGCGCCGTAAGACATACTACCCGATGCGCCGTAACCCCGCTGGCGGAACAGGTCGATATTCCTGCGCCAATCCCGGGCAATATGTTTGAAGACCCTCTTGTCGAAGATAAACACGGTATCGAGCGTTTCCCTGAGAATGACGTCGTCCTTTTCACTCCGATCGGCAGAACGAACGGCCGTATCCTTTTCCGCTTTTTCGATCGCCGGCACTTCACGTCCGGCTGCGGACTTCGCCGTATCGATTGTCGCCGCGGTGTCGGAAAGCGTATCGGACTGCACATTCGCGACAGTGTCGCCCGCCTGCGCGCATGTCGCGGCCGCGAGAAGAAGTGCAGCCGGCGCGGCGAACCTCCGGATGGTACGATTCATGAAATACCCCTTTGAATTGGTTTTCTGATATGGAATGTCCGACAGGGGGGGGGTGTTTCTCATCCCGCACTGCCTAAAGTCAATCGAAGCCGCACGCCGGGATTGACGGTAAAAAATTCCCTCGTCCCCCGCCGGTTGGTGTCGATGCCTCTAAGCCCCTGGTAGGCATAGGCGAACCGGACCAGGCCGTCGATGCCGATGTGCATATTCTTCGCCACGCGGAATGCAATGCCGCCATGAACGTCCCAGGCGATTTCCGGCGCGAGAAAGACATGGGTATTATCCTCTTCAACCTTGTCGTCATCACCGAAGATATCGTCGGTAAGCACCTCCTTTTGAACGATCGTGGTGGTAATGTTGCCTCCGAGCATGAAACCGGCGAACAGATTGACGGGATCAAAAACGAACGCTTTTTCACAGATGAATCCGACATACGCCGGTATCACGCGCAGGGAGACCACCGTGTCGGTCGGCTCCAGCGAGTCGAACAATCCATAGTCGGACGTGCCGTCGTAGGGGTCGCTTTCGAAGCGTTTGTATCCGGCGTACAGGCCGTTGCCCACTCTCACGTTGCTTTCCGTGTTGTAATATCCCATGAGCCCGAACATAAGCATGTGGTTTTTGGAAAAATCGATTCTCGGGTCGGTATTCTTCATCAGCTCCTTGAAAGGTCTGACGTCAAGATACGAATACTCGAAGCCTAAAATGAAGCTCCCGACCTGCCGCCGTTCCTCGATATCCTCCTTCGTCTCTTCCAGGCTCTCCCTGATATCCTCGAGCGCCTCTTTGCGGTTCTCCTGAATATCCTCCAGCGCTTCCCTGCGGTCCTCCTCCAGATCATCGGCTTTATCCCGCAGGTCGTCTTCGGCATCTCTGAGTTCACTGTTGGCTGCTTCGATCTTGTCTTTCAAATTCTCAATTTCATCGCGCAGATCCTCTATCTCATCCGCGAGATCATCCTTGAGATCCTTACGATCCTCCCGGATATTGTCGAGCCGGTCTTCAAGACGTGATGCCTCATCTTCAAGACTGTCCGCCTTCCGCTGAAGGGAATCAGCCTGCGTTTTTTTGATACGAAGCTCCGCACTGAGAGAAAATCCGTCTTGGGCGGAAGCGGTAATCCAGAAAAAGGCCGTAACAAGCAGGGATGTCGCAATAAAACGCATAGAACCTCCTGGAAATGAGTAGTTAATAATAATTTCCACAGTGAATAAACAGCCGTTTCCAATAAAAAATCAATTACTATGCCAATGGGCGAGAAAGAAAGGAATATGGAAAATCAATGTGTTAGAGGGGATGTGAGGTTGAAAGGCAAAAGAGGAGTTTGATGCCATATCAATTTAATATATCAGTGATACTACGAAGTCTTCCCGAATCCCCGTTCGGTATTATTGACTTATACAACAACCGCCATGGAATGCCCTACCGTACACTTCGGCGGCGATTCCGTGATAAGCCGATTTCCCGGGAGAACGGCTCTCCCCGGATTTTTTTTCACTACTCTGCGACATGGAATCCTTTGTCCATATCCTAACGGAACAGCTTATACAGCATCGTAAAAAGTTGTTCCTCCTCATCGGCCCGGGCAAGCACCAGGTCCCGGATTGCTCCGAGTTTTTCCGGGCCAAGATCGCGGTTTTTCCCGCTCCGGGCGACCGTCATCGAGATCTCACGCCACTTGTCGCCGTTATCCATCATCCGTTTCGAGAGCGTGAGAAGCTCCGCGCTGCCGAATATCCTTGACGCCTCCTGTAAAAAGGTCGCATACATGAACCTGAAACCTCCGCCACCGGTGCCACGCTCTTCGAGGAGCAGGTGGATCATCATGATCCAGTGGGAAAGCTCGTCGGACGATCGGGTTCTTTGCAGCCATGTGGGAATCTCCCGGGCAAACTTCCGTATCGCCGTAATGCCGATGAAGGGAATCGGCAGCCTGGTCATGGTGAAAGCCGCCTGTCTGATGCCTTGAATAATCGCAGCCTTCAGGCGCGCATCATCGATCGGGGGAACGGATACCGCATGATACATAAATCCCGACGGAGCAAAGTCCCCGCGCGCAAAGCGCCCCCTTTCAAGCGCCGCCGTGGAAAGACGGGAGAGCGTCGGATAGTAGCAGTCGCTTACGATAAAACCGTCCGCCTCCCTTCCCACCGCAATGATGTAATGGGCGTTGAAGTGGGTCTTCATGTAATCGGGAATGTATTCCATGTAGAACATGTCGACCTGGAGCGCGACGGGGATCCCTTTGTCAATGATCGCGTCGAGCTTCTCGAAGGACTTCCGAGGGTCTTTGAAACGGGCGGTCTCGAAGATAACGCCGAGCCGTTTGGCGATGCCCTTCCTTATATCGCCCGGTTTGGTGCGCATTTCGAAAACGGGAAAGGGAACCTTCGCCGTCTTGATGAACACCGCACAGACGCCGGCGGCGATACCGAATACCAGCGGTTCGCTTATCTGCATTCCGTGGTGACGGAGAAGTCCGGTTACGGTTCCTGACTCGCAATGCGCATACATCGAATGGGCATAGTTTATCGTCGTCAAAATTTCCTCAACTGATTTCAATGATCGTGAATAATGGATTGGTTGTTTTCCGGGCGGTGATGGTGATTCCGTCTTTTTTCGGCACGATGAGCGCAAACAGGTTCGCCAGGGGGAGGTCGAAAACCTCCGCATAACGCCGCAGCGTGTCGAGTGAAGCTCCGGCAAATCCGGCGGGGGTGAGATGTTTCTTGACCTTCGCAAGGGGAACCGCCGCCCGCGCCGCCAGGTCGGCGGTTGTCATGCTGTAAAACTGAAGATAATGGGCGACCGGACTGGTCTGCCCGTTTTTTAATTTTTCGATGCCGTCCTGAACGATCCGTCCACGTTTTTCTATGAAATCTCCAAGATAATTTTTCGCTGCATAGGCACCGGTCTGCAGCGGACCGTAGGTACCATCCTCCTTCTCCACATAGAGCAGGAGCTGGTGCGGGTCGTAATCGACACGGGCGTCGTTTTCCTTCACGTAATAACCTCCTTGCAACCTATCGGACGGATGGGGAACATTAAACGATTCAGAAAAATATAATCTAACAGGGTCAGGTGAAAAAAAGAGCGATGTCTCCCCGTGTATTCTTCGGGAATACGAAAAATAACTCCCCCTCTGTATTCGAGTCACTGCACATAGTACCTTTATAATCGACAGTCCGAAGTTCACGGGACGAATTTTAAAAGTGATTCGAACGACAACCGCACAAACGACATTTACGGTTGTCCGGCAATAGAGGGGCGTGCAGCAGTTGCTGGTATCCGGAGTGTCGCCGCGGTGTTGCGACGCTCCGGATCTTTTTTGAAGGACCGGCGGCACACGTCTCCGGAGAATCAAGTCAGCGTCTGCTCATCGACTTGCGTTCGAGCACTTCCCCCAGTTTATAGGCAAGCTGCGGTATGACTTCGGTAAGAAAAATGATTTCCCTGCCGCGAAAGCGTCTTTTTTCCTCAATGAGCAGTGTCCCGGTTTCGACGTCGATAATATACACCTGAATGATAAACCGCCCGCAGACCTTGCGGATGTTTCCATATCCCATGTAATCGACGCCCAGCAGGCGGCCGACGTTCATCGCGCACTTCATGGTTCCGCACTGTAAATTACCGCCGCGCAACTGCATGAGCCGTTCCATCTCGTCGATATACAGCATGGCGCAGGCCCCCACGTCGGCAAGGTAGGATTGCAACTGATAGCTGTACCGCAGGGCATCGTCGGGGACCATGTGCCTGCCGGTTACAAGGTAGCCGAAGGCCAGTTTTCCGGTTGTTTCGATGTCGATGTCGCTGCCGTAGGAGAGATAGCCGCGGACATCGCTGAATGATTGCTGCGACCGCTGTTCGATTGCACTCTCAAGTGACGCGGGAGTTTTTTCCCGTCCTCTGGCAACCGCTTTTTTCCCGATGATCGCCGTTGCGACCTGTCGGGCAACCTGCGGAATGGTTTTGCTGATGAATACTTTTTCCTTGCCCTTAAAAAATTTCGAGACGTTGGCGACCAGTCTTCCCGATGCCACATCGGCAACCTGTACATTGAGTGAATACGTCTTGCCGATGGTCTCGATACTGCCGAAGCACATGTAATCAACGCTGAGCAACTGGCCATTGATGATTTCGCATTGAAGATTGGTGCAGCTCACGCCCCCCCCCCGTTCCATGATCAGGGATTTGGTAACCGAAAAGTCCATTATTTCCCACTGGGTCGCGTCGGTAAGCGCGATCTGCAGGTACATGCTGAACGTTTCAGCTTCCTCGCCGGAGAGGCCGCTTTCCTTGAGGCGTGAGAAGGCCATTTTTTTCTGTTGCACGAAAGTTTCACTTTCCTGAGCATTACCGATCGAAAAAACGATCAGCAGTGGAAGTGTAAAAAACACCGGAGAAAAAGAGGGTCGGCTCATCAATTGTCCATTTGTCATCCGCAGTCCGGCAGGGTCTTCGGCCGTCTCACAACGGGACTCATCCGGTGTTCCGCGGGTTCGTTAATTGACTTTTCAGAATCCGTTGACGTAGCAGTTTACTGGCACAAATGAGAAGACGTTCAATGTGCAGGATGCACCCGGGTACTCTGCGCACCCGTCATACAATCGGTTATACGTTTAACAGACAGCCTGAAATTGATGCTCCCCGCAGGTCTTACTCAACTATGTTTAAAATAGTTGTTATTGGTCGATCCGGTCAACAACTATATCATAATTACCATAGTGAATAGTACGAATATGAAAGCTACAGGTTCATTCTTCAATGCGGAAGCGGCGTATACTGTCCTGTGTGACCACAATAATCACGCGTTCCGTGGGTGAGAAGGCGCAGGCGACCGAAGAACGGGGAATTTTCCCGAGAGCCGACCAGTCACCCGTGGAAAAAACGGTACCCCTGACAGCGAACATCATCCCGTCAGCGGAGAAGGCATGACAGAATCCTTTGAACTCTTTTATTAGGGCGCCGTCATTGCTTTTTATCAGATACACCCTGCCGGCAAACGCGGTAGGGATGGTGACCGCAAGAGCGGTATCCCCGGGCGCCCAGGAAACAAGCGGCAGATGTCCGCCGGGTTCGGACGAGGGTCGCACCGGAAAATACGGCAGATCGCGGTCGAGGGAGCCGTCGCGGCAGAAATAGATACGGACGCGTGAGCCGTAGTCAAGCATGACGGATCGGAATTCGAACACGGCGAGCCTGGAATTGTCGTTCGAAAATGCCGCATCGCTGAAGCGGCAGTCACTCGCCGGTTCTACCGTCGTGATAAGCGTGTAATTGACGGTTGAAAAAAGAAACAGCTTCCCGTCGGAAATGACCGCAAGCAGTGTTCCGTCGCGGGAAAACACCGCCCTCGTCACCGAAGCACCGATGGTCAGGGTCTTGATTTTATCCCACTTGTCTTTTCCTTCGAATACCTCCGCGGTGTTTCCGCCGGCGACGACCAGCGTAGTGCCGCTTCCCGAAAAATCGACTGAATAGCCCGACAGCAGTTCGGGAAGCGAAATGAATGCCATTGAAGGATCACCTTCCCGCTCTTTACGCAGATAGAATAACCCGGACGAACGGACGAAATTTTTTTCCGACAACCGTTCGGGAATCCGGGCAATCGCGCCCTGTTCAGTTACTTGGAACAGGGCAACGCTTCCGGCTGAAACAAAATTGGGAACCGCGAACATACGGCCGTCGGCGCCATAGGCGACATTGCGGATCGCTACCGGCCGGATGGTCAGCGGCTTGCCGATCTCCCTCGTTTTCCCATAAACAATGGCCGTCAGCAGTAAGGCCCACACCACCTGAGGGCAGAGGCTGCTTTCCCGCAATCGCTTAAAAACAGTAAAAAGTTGCATGGCAGGGTTCCGTGCAGATGGTGGTGCCTGAACGATGTCAAGGATGCATCGTCGTCGAAAGTTCGTTACGGCGTCGCTGCGCGTAAACGCACGCGGGTTCTTTCGGTTTCATCGAACACTTCGAAAACTCAAGATAAAAATCCCATGCCTTGATGGCCTCGACAAGCAGCGCCTGGTTTTGCTCGTCCTGAGTAAACCGTCCGTCGATTGCGCACGCGCTGTAATACAATATTTCGCTTTTGGAATCGTTGGTCTGCGGGATCACCGAACCGGCGGTTGACTTGAGCGCGCTTTCGAGACGCTCCTGCGCCTCTTTGAAAAGGGAAAGGTGGAAATAGGTGCGGCCGAGGTACGCGTCGATCGTCGGATCGCTGTACTGGCTTTTGAGCGCCTCGAGTATTTTTCGCGCTTTTGTATAGTCATCCTGGTATTTGATCATGATCGCCGCCATGCGCACCTGCGCTTCAAGATATTCGTTGGCAAGCCCGCCCTTTTCGATGGAGGGTACCATTTTGTAAAGACGTACGGCGTCTTCCCAGAGTTCCTTGCCTTCGGCGCTCCTGCCCTGCTCGAGGAGGGGAACTGACGCCGATTCGGCGAAATTGACCGGTGTAAGGTCGACGAAAAAGCTCCGGTAGAGCGCAATGCCCGAAAACGCCGTCGCGATGAGTGAGAAGAAGAGCGCGACAGTGCCGAAGTGCCTTTTCATGGAAAAAGGGATAAAGACCCGTTTCCCGGTACCCCACGTTTCGTAGGAATGGATGCAGTGCTGCAGCGCCTCGACGATCCCCTTGGCGGACGAGGGCCGGTGGTCGGGGTCTTTGGAAAGCAGCCGGTCGATGAGTTCCTCGGTGAGCGGGGAGATGGTCTTGCGCAGGTGCCGCACGCGGGTATACTTGCAGCTCTTGATCCGTCCGATCAGTTCGGTGAGCGTGGTGGCGGAGAAGGGGCGCACGCCGGTCGCAAGTTCATAAAGAACGATCCCGAGGGAGAAGAAGTCGCTCCGGGCGTCGAGCGGAGCATCGCTTATCTGCTCCGGCGACATGTAGTGAAATGTCCCCACGATCATTCCCTGCATGGTGTTCGACGTGATGTTGAGCGGCTTGGCGGCGCCGAAGTCCATCAGCTTGACGAGTTTGTTGTTTGTCAACATTATGTTTTCCGGCTTGATGTCTCGGTGCAGGATGCCGCATATTTCTCCGCCCCCGCCGCTCTGAATGCGGACGTTATGCGCATACTCGAGGGCGCTTGCCAGTTGCGCCGCGATGCCGAGGATCTCCCGTTCGGTTATTTTCGGATTGGCGCGGATGTACTCTCTGAGGGTCTGGCCTTCAATATACTCCATTTCAATATAGAAAAAACCGTTGACCTGCCCGGTATCGAACACGCGTAATATGTTCGGATGATCGAACCGGGCAACGAGCTGGGCCTCCTGCCTGAAACGGACGAAGTACTCCTCATCTTCGGTAAATGCCGGTTTTAAAATTTTTACGACGCGGTTCAGATCGAAGCGCAAATTGTGCGCCTGATAAATCAGCGCGGTTCCGCCCTCATTCATTTTTTTAAGGATTTCGCAATTACCGATGGTTTTCCCGACGAACTGGTCCGACTGGCGTGAGGATGGAAACATATTTTTCGTTGAACCGTTGGCCGACCCTTTATAATCCCATTCGGTGTTCTTTTTTGTTTCCTGCATCTCAGGCTCCGGCTATCAATTTGTTAAGTGCGTCGGAAATCGAGTCGACCCTGGTTCCGACTTCCCGCCGGGCACGCTCCTGAGGAGTGTTCGGTCGACTGCGGCATGAGGCATAAAACTTTATTTTCGGTTCTGTCCCAGAGGGACGTGCGGTAATGATACTGTCATCCTCAAGAAGAAACTGTATCACATTTGACGACGGAAGTGTAATATCTTTTTCTGTTTTTCCTTCGGGAAGGCAGCGTGTTATATGGTCACGGAAGTCTTTAATGCAGACCACACGGATACCTGCAATGGAACCGGGCGGCGCAGTACGGAGACGTTCCATGAGCGATTGCATCGTCCGGAGGCCTGACTGGCCTTCAAAATATTTATTGATCTGCGTCTCC
The DNA here is from genome assembly GCA_016929415.1 of Chitinispirillaceae bacterium. GTDB lineage: Bacteria > Fibrobacterota > Chitinivibrionia > Chitinivibrionales > Chitinispirillaceae > JAFGNB01. The sequence continues at coordinate 17,496 of JAFGIW010000139.1, forward strand.
TGAAAATAACCGTGCCGCTGCCAGAGAAGATTGAGCTGATCGAAAAGCGTGCGTCCCTCAAGACGATGATAAAGCGCCATTTCCACCGCCATCGCGGCGGCGGAGACTGCATCCTTGTCGCGTACCTGTGTGTTGACCAGATAGCCGTAGCTCTCCTCCCCCCCCACTACATACGAAGGTCCGTCGGCCCGGGATTCAAATTCCCTGATTTTTTCACCGATGTATTTGAACCCGGTGAGGGTATCGATACATGCTGCACCGTACGACTGCGCGATCAGACGCTGAAGTTCGGTGGTGACGATCGTTTTGATGAGCACCGGATTGCGCGGCATGGTGCCCCGTTCGGTGCGGGAGCTCAGGATATAGTCGGCCAGCAGGGCGCCGAGCTGATTTCCGGTAATAAGTGTAAATCCACCGCCGTCCGGCGCCGCGATTCCGAGCCGGTCGGCGTCGGGATCGGTACCCATGACGAGGTCGGCGCCCGTTTTCCCGGCGAGTTCGAGCGCCAGCCGCATCGCCGGCGGCTCTTCGGGGTTTGGTTTTTCGACGGTCGGGAAGGCGCCGTCGGGATCCTTCTGCTGCGGAACGAAAATGACGTCGACTCCCATTTCGCGCAGCGACCGCTCAACCGGCATCGCGCCCGACCCGTGCAGCGGCGTGTAAACCACCTTGAAATCACGGCCGTGCTTCAGCATCAGTTCGGGCCGTAGCGAACACCCCTTTACCATTGCAACGAACGCGTCGTCGACCTCGCGGTCGATCATCCGCAGAAGCCCGCGGGCGATCGCCTCATCCCGATCCATCGCGTGCGGTGTGCCATTGACATTTCTCACTTCATTGATGATCGCCGTATCGTTCGGGGCAACGATCTGCGCGCCGTCGCTCCAGTACACTTTATAGCCGTTATATTCGGCCGGATTATGGCTTGCGGTTACGACGATTCCGGCGGTTGCCTTGAGCAGCCGTACGGCAAACGACAGCTCCGGGGTAGGCCGCAATCCGGTAAAAAGAAACGTGCGGATACTGTTTCCGCAGAGTACCCGCGCAGCCTCCAGGGCGAAGAGGTCTGAATAGTGACGGGAGTCGTAGGCGATAACGACGGAACCGTTCTTTTTGCCGACCGCTTTGTTGATATAATTGGCCAGCCCCTGGGTGGTGCGCCGTACGATGAAGGAGTTCATCCGGTTATATCCGCCGCCGATCACTCCCCGCAGGCCGCCCGTCCCGAACTCAAGATCGGTGTAGAAACGGTCATTGAGTTCGTCAAGATCGTTTTCCCCGATCAGGGCCTCAACTTGACTGCGGAAAATATCATTCTCTTCGTTGATACTATATTCGCGCGCTTTGGCGATTATTTCTTCGGAATTCATTAGGTAAAATACTCCATGAAGATCGGCTGATAATGAAGACCCCTTTCACATTTCGGCAAAATTCAGGTCTATAAAATAGTGAATGGTAATAAGGAGTAAACAGGGATAACCGCAATTTGAAGGAATTATCTCCTTATCCCGGATTATTCATAAACTTTTCTACTGCGGCGCTGGACTGCCCGTCATCTCGGGCCGTCCTCACTTAACGCATCCTCAAAATACTACAAGTATTCCTGCGGTGCGTTTCGCTGCGGGAGGCCCGATCCAACAGGCATTGCAGCGCCTCGCTACGAAAATTCATGATTAGTCCGGGTTAAAAAGAAAACAGCACCACCGGCACCACCGCCACTACCGCATATCCAGCCGCTACGCCTTTGTCGAGCGCGGCGACGTCTTTATTGACCCCGGCCGACACGGCAAGCCAGATACCCGCGGCACCGGTTAAAAATCCGGTAAACCGGTGAATGGTACGCCATCGCGAATAATCAGCCGTTTTTCCAAAGAGCGTAAAAGCGCCCACTCCGCTGTTAAAGCCGATCAACGAAAGGTTGGTGATTGCCGCCGCCGCCGCATTGGCGTCTCCGGTTTGTATAAGCCGGATTGAACTGTAAACGCCCGTTCCCTCGATGATCGGGATGGAGATGAGATGTCCGATTGTTTTCCCGTCGAAAGCGTGCGATTTTTCCGACAGGCTTACCATCAAAAATGCAACGAGTAGAATTTTTTTAACCACGTCACCCCTTTTGCAGATATTATTACCAGACCGGGTAAGTTCCTGCTTTAAAAATAGATAGTGCAACTTTATCTGCAACAGGCGGATGGATGGTCGGCCCTCTTAGTTAAAAGAAATTTTTCTCCGACATCGGAAAGTATTGTATTTTATTCGACCGATTGTCCGCGGCGGCGCTTTCGGCATACTCAACGACACCGTGCAGGATGGCGGCGACGTCCCTGTCAAACGGATGATTTTTATCGGCGCATCCATGGCAGTAAAAAGTTAAGGTTATTTATGAAAATCAGATGCATTTACCCGCGATTCCGCAAATTTCTTGAGGGACACACCGTCCTCGACGGGCTGCTCAAGCGCTATCTTGTCGGCAACTACACCATGCCGCCCTCGCTGGCGATTCCAATCATCGCCGCCCTTACCCCTTCCGACATCGAGATCGTGCTTACCGACGATAATATCGGACAGCCGATTGATTACAATGAAAGCGTCAATCTGGTAGCCATAAGCTGCTTCACCCCGCAGGCGCAGCGTGCCTATGAGATCGCCGATCAGTATCGTCTTCGGGGAACGAAGGTAATTCTCGGCGGAATCCATCCGACCGCTCTGCCGCAGGAAGCAAAGCAGCATGCCGATGCGGTGTGCGTGGGAGAGGTCGAACCGGTATGGGATGCTATTTTAAAAGATCTCCGCGCCGCGAAGCTGCAACCGTTGTACCAAGCCGAAACAGGTACCTATCCGCTTGCGGAATTTCCAATCCCGAAGCGTGAGATATTTCCACAAGACGTTTACGAATGGAATGCCCACCTCGTGCTCACCACCCGCGGCTGTCCGGTGATGTGCATCGGCTGCCCAATTCCCGGCAAGGAGGGGACGAATGTCCGGCTCCGGCCGGTCGATCATATCATCGACGATATCGTGCAGATGCCTTACAAACAGTTCTATTTCGCCGATGATACCGTGATGCTTCCGGGAAAAAAGTATACCAAGTTCCTTTTGAAAATCATGGAACGGACGGCATCGCTCGACGTGAGCATCTTTCTCGCCTCCACGATGATGATGACCGACGACCCGGCATTTTACCGGCAATTGAAAAAAGGCGGCGTCTCCTCGATGTACACAATTTTCGGATTCGACCCGGTAACGATCGAACTGTTCAGCAGGAACTGTTCGAGGGAACGGTGGAGGAAATGCATTGATCTGGTGCGGATGAACGAGGATGTCGGCATTCACTTTTTCGGGTCGTTCGGCATCGGTTTCGATTATCAGGACCGCACCACGGTCGACGAAATCCTGCGGTTTTGCGCCGAGAGCCGTATCGATCTCGCGGAGTTCTACATCCCCACGCCGTTCCCCGGCACCCCGTTCGGCAAACAGGCGGAAGCTCAGGGCCGCATTCTCCACCGTAATTACCATCTGTGGAATCACGGGAATATCGTTTTCAAACCGCGGAACTTTACTGAAGAGGAACTTCTGGAGGATTTCTACCGTCTCTGGAGGGGCTTCTACCGGGATAAAAACCCGGGAACCACCCTCAGGACATTCGACATTGCCCTGAATAAAGCACACCCTCAACCGGTCCGGCAGGAGACATGGGAAAACAATTTGATGCAGTCATCGTCGGGTCGGGTATAAGCGGCCTTACCTGCGGCGCCTTTCTGGCCCGCGCCGGAATGCGGGTGTGTGTATGTGAACGGCATACCAAAATCGGCGGGTATGCTCACAGCTTCAACCGCGGCCGCTACCGTTTTGAATCGGGCATTCATTCGGTACCGCTCGCTCCCAACGGTTTGATTTTTCATCTTTTGCGTCTGCTCGGCGTCGAATCAGGAATCAAGGCCGTGGAACACGAGGCGATGTATAGTTTTTCGACGGGAAAGGAGACCTACAAGGTCCCGGCGAACCTGGACGAAATTGTCGTTCAACTGGCCGCGGATTTTCCCGGCCAGCGCAGTAATATCAGGGCACTTGTCGGTGATATGCGGAAATTTTACGAAACGCTCATTGAACCGCTCTTCCATTTTGAAGAGCATTTTGTTGAAAAAAACAACCGATTTATCGCGAAATATTTCAATCACTCCTATAAAAGCCATATCGAACGGTTTATCACCGATGAGCGTCTGGTGCGGATCTTGTGCAGTCAATGGCCGTTCTGGGGGATGTCGCCTGAGAATTCACCCACGATTTACTGCGTGCTTGCCTTCTATGTCCACGCCCTGGAAGGGTCGCACCATATTCCGGGAGGATTTTCAAAACTTGCCGATTCGCTTGCACTGGCCATTACACAGCGTGGTGGAGTCGTTCGCACCGGCGCCGAAGTCACCCGCATGAAAACCGAAAAAGAGACGGTTCGATCGGTGATAACCAACAAGGGTGAAGAGATTGAGGCTGATCTTTATGTATCAAATATCAGTCCCTACCTGCTCCACCGTGAAATTATCCCGGAACATTCACGCAATAAATTGTGGCTGCGCCGTCTGAACGGACTGCACCCGTCACTTTCGGCCACAGCACTCTATTTCGGATTGCATCACCCGGTCAAATCTCCCGGCGGCGGCGCGCTCGATTTCTGGTTTTCGGAAACCGACTATTCCCGTCTTTTCCGTTCAATCGTCAATCCAAATTCCAAAGAACCGAACCATCTCGTTTTCCTTCAGATGCTTCAACGCGACGAGGCCCCGAGCATGCTCCTGTTCTCCTTCTGTCGTGCCGCCCAATCAACCGACAGGCATCAAGAGAAACACCTTTACGCGGAAAAAATGATTACCGCCGCGGATAAACTGATTCCCGGGTTCCGTGATGCAATCGATATCATGGAAATCGCCTCACCCGCTACCTTCGAGCGGTTTTCAGGCAACACATCAGGCGCGCTCTATGGCTTTGAAAATACGAAAAATGTCTATGGTGAAGCTAAAATGCCCAACACAACCTATCTGAAAAACCTTTTTCAAACCGGTCACTGGTGCAAACCCGGCGGAGGCGTCTGGAATGTAATGGAGTGCGGTTATACGGCTGCACAGATCATTCTGCACCGGGGGAAAGGGAAAAAAGGTAAAAACGCGCAGGACCGGTAGAGTAGATTCTCCCAGTGCTGGTGGTAACTCGAATTATTCATATTCCGGGGATACGGTCTATGACACCTCCCTGGGTTGCGGCAGCATCGCGTCGCGGGTCATCTGGGCGACGCGGAGCGCGCGGGTATCGTTGACTCCCGAACAGACCCGCCGGAAATCGCGGATGCTCTTTACATAGTCGCGTCCGGGCATCGGGTGCGAAGCGTATCGAGATGCCCGGTGGGATAGGGAGAAACCGCCTATCTCCTCAAGACCTCCACGATCCGCTCGCTTGCCTTTCCATCCCACAGGTCGGGAATGCGGCCTGCTTTCCACTTTCCCCGCAGCATCTTCTGTGCAAGAGCAATGATGCGGTCGCCATCCGTACCGACCACTTCATTCGAGCCGATCTGCGCGGTGATCGGCCGCTCGGTGGTGGTGCGCATGGTGATGCAGGGGATTTTAAGCGCGGTTGTCTCCTCCTGCATGCCGCCGCTGTCGGTGATCACTCCCGCGGCATCTTTCCAGAGGTAGAGAAAATCATTGTAGCCGAGCGGTTCGGTGACGATGATACCCGAATCAATTGAGGTTTTGTTTTGGCTATCCGTATTTAAGAATGACGAAAGACCGAATCGATCGATATTTTTCCGGGTGCGGGGATGACAGGGGAAAACAACCGGCGCTTTTCGGCCTGTTTCGGCGACCGCCCGCAGCAAACCGGAGAGCGTTTCCCTGTTGTCGACATTCGAGGGGCGGTGCATGGTCAGGCAGAAAAACTTCTCCGGCAACCTCTTTTTAAGTTCATTTACCGATGGATCGATCAGCCGGTCGCCGTCGGTCGAAATCCGTTCAAGTTGATAGAAGAGATTGTCGATCATCACATGGCCGACGAAATGTATTGTCTCCTTCGCGTGCCCCTCGCAAAGCAGGTTGGCGGTACCTTCGGGCTCGGTGGTAAAAAAGATATCGGTTATTGCATCGGTAGTCAGGCGGTTGATCTCCTCGGGCATGGCACGGTCGCGGGAGCGCAAGCCGGCTTCGACATGACAGAGGGTGATATGCAGCTTTTTCGCGACAAGCCCGGCGGCAATGGTCGAATTGACATCTCCGACAACGAGGACCATGTCTGGTTTCTCCGTCAGGCACACCGCTTCGAAACGGGTCATGATATTCGCGGTCTGGACCGCATGACTCCCTGAACCGACTTCGAGATTGTAATCAGGCTCCGGAATGCCGAGCGAAGCGAAAAACGTAAGCGACATGTTCCGGTCGTAATGCTGGCCGGTATGGACGAGAAGGCCGTTAAGTTCATCGGGATAGTGTCCGATTGCCCGCAGTATCGGGGCAATTTTCATGAAATTGGGCCGCGCACCGGCAACGAGAAGGATTTTTTTCATTGTACCCTCGTGATAATTGGTTTTTTGGTTGGATTTTCTGTCAACAAAATAGTTTATGCTTGATTAAAACGGATGACATACTTCGTTATCTGTTTGTATCAGGGGGCGGAGGACGGGAAGCCGCTACGGCGAAGGCGGGGGGGAATGTACCTAAATTAAAGGGATACCCGTTTCTATTATAATGTTTTCTTGAGAAAACGGAAAGGGGCCGTCGGACAGAATCGGTTTGTGGTCATGGTTGAAGTGTCGGCCGTTGAGCAAAGCGATGCGTTGTTACCGTGTTGGATCCACAACCCGGCCCATGAAAAGAATCGTTCCGCTTTCGCGGTCGCGGATGACAAAAAGAAATGGCCTGTCGACAATAAACCGTTCGGGAGTCGGCAGCGCCGAAACGGTGTCCGCCATAACCACAGCGGTGGCTGCCGCGGCCTCGGTGCCCGTTTCGTTTACCTTGATGAATGCCTTGTGGTAGATCTCGTCGATCCACATGGGGCGTTCGAGTCGCATACCGGTGAAGTCCGCGTCCTCGGTAAACGACACGGTCATGCCGAGATTCATGAAATGTCGTTTGAGCGGGGTGGAAAACGTGAAGGAAAAACTCGGCATTTTGACGATCAGATCGGTCATGGAAAGATTCCGAATGATCCGGTCGAGCTTCTCAACATTCAATTGCCGCTGGATCGTATCAAGGGCGCCGCTCGGGGGCAGCAGGACCACCATGGAGAACCTTTCCCCCGCATAGGGCAATTCGGCCGCGAGGCAGGAGTCGGACTTTGCGAATGGAAGCGAGACCGTCTCTTCACCGTCATTGAAGCGCATCATCGACGCGGCAACCTCTCCGCCGCCGTACAGATGGAACGGCTCTTCACGGCTCAGCGCCGCATCGAACGGCGTCTCCCAGTCGCCGAAGAAATAGATGGCATTGGTAAGCACGAGGGCCGTTACCGGCTCGATACTCCCTTTGGGAAGGAGATCGTTGATTTTATCGCCGGTATGTTCGGAAACCCAGTCGTTGATTCGCACACGGCATTCGTCGGGGTGATTACGGAAATCCAGAAGATTCATCCCGGAACCGTAATTGAGGGCAAGCAGGTCGAGATATTCACCGACGAAAGTTATATTGTTTCTTCCCCATGCCTGATTGGCAATTTCCAATTCGACGGAGGTATCGGCGTCAAGGTCCGCGGTGAGCGCATTGAAATTTTTATGCAGCAGGGAGTTCTCGAGCGTGAAACGGAGCGCCTCCCGCATCTCGCGCTCGGTTTCATTGCGGCTTCCCCCGTAGGTCATGGCCAGCGCGCAGGAGATGCTGTAGGGGGAGAAGAAGAGGTTGCCTCCCCTGCTCGAAAGTTGCGTATAAAGGTCCAGCGCGAAACGGGTGTTTCCCGTGACAAGGGAATCCCGGTCGTCCGCATCGACTGCGGGGAACAGTTCGCGGGCGAGCTCGGACTTCGCTGCGGAAATGGCGTCCGCGGCGGTGCCGGGATCGTTTCCGCTGTTTGGATTACGATCGCAGCCGGTTATCGCGAACGCAGCAATTGTTAAGACCTTAACGGCTGAATGTAAAAACACTCTATTGCGATTCATGATAATCACCTCTCCTCTCGACGGACTATAATTCCCGTCGATACACCTGTTCTGGTAAACGCCTTGCTTATATAATTTTCCTTTTTCTCATTTTGATTGATATCGATGCAGTTCATATACGTCAGCGCCAGCAATAAAAAGATCGATAACAACATACTTTCTCTTTTCTTTTCACCTCGGGCAATCACTCCGCGAGGCGCAAATCGATATCCGTAACGTGAAGTGAATCCGCAGTCACCGAAACCGTCGTCGGCAATGCGCCCGTCGTATCAGTGTGTGTCGTATCAGTGTGCTCTGTGGACCATACCGAAAGGTGATAGGAGCCTACCGGTACCGAAGAGAGGCGGTAGCGTCCCGATTCGTCCGTTGCAGAGGAAAACGGCGTGCCTTCGCTATATACCGAACATTCCACCCGCGGTGTCTCATCCCACAGCACCGTGCCGCTTATCGAACCGGTCGGCCGGAGCGTATCCGTTTCTTCGAAAAAAATCGAGTCGCCGACCGGAACCTCCTGAAATAAAGCCGCATTGCCGCTGTTCTCGTCGATAGTCAATACCGAATAGAAGCCGTGAGGAAGCGACGGGAATCTGTGCCGACCGACAAGGATCGAAGCCGTGTCGGAATAGCCGGGAGGGGTGTCGATCGGTACGTAATCACCCGCAAAGAGCATGACGTTCAGTCCCTCTCTGCCGGTAACGACGATGGAATCCGCATAAGCGGCGACGGTGACGCCGTTGGTCGTCTGGGAGCCGCTTCCGGCATGCCGATCGTCGATGCCGCAATGCAAGGCAATGAATGAAACCGCGGCTGTTGTTGCAAGGTAAATTAGAGCTCTCATTTTTCCTTCTCGATCTTCGTCAATGGAAACATCTGGACATTGAACTGGTAAACCGCATCGACGTCTCGGTCCTCCTCGGCCATGGTGAGCAGTTTTTTTTGTATCGCCGCAATCTCGGCCCGCGCTTTACGGACACTTGCCGGTGAAAGCGTCAATGTCAGCGTGGAGATGTCGCGTACCGCATTGCTGTGACGTTGGAGCGACTCTTTCGCCAGCTCCATGGCGGCGATCTGAAAATTGGTTACGTTGAGCGACCGCTCGTGCCGCTCCCCGGTGGTGATGATTGTCGCGGTCTGGCGGCAGTACCCTGCGGCATCTCTTTTAATCATACCGAGTCGTTCGAGCGTAGAAATGGCGTCTCGTGCCTGATCACTGCTGATGGGTGGATCGAGTTGACGGGCCAGGGCGCGATAATCATCTTTAAAACGGTAATAATTCAGCAATTCGCGGATGGCGCTGTACCACCATCGTGCGTAGAACTCATGTCGCTCGCGGCTTATGGTGAGAGCCTTGAGAGGTGCGGCCTGCAGCATACGGGAATAGTATTTGTTTCTATCCTCGATTGACGCCGCCTGGTTGAAGCGTACCAGTGATTCGAAATATATACCCTCCTTTTTATCGAATTTCAGCGCGCGGGAGAATTTTCCGATCAGCGCGTCGGTCAGGTTCCGCCGGCCCTTCATGATGTTCGCCAGCAGTCCGGATGAAGAAAATCCGGCCTTCTGCGCGAAATACCGGTGCGAGAAATAAGAATTTTTCGCATGCTCCTCCTTCTGGTAATCCTGAAGGAATTTCCGGTAGTCGGTATAGTCGAACAGGTTCGGCATAGGTGATGCTCCTCTTAACAATAAGATAACTGAAATGGCGGGAATATTCAAGCTGAAGAGATAAAAAGCGCTTTCAATCCGTAAGCAGCGGTAGACGCTCCAACGGGAAAAAACAGCGCAATTTTCGTTAAAACTGTTTGATTTCAATATCATAGTGATTGGCTGTATCATTGGCAGGGATCAATATATGTAAGCGAAGGGGTGCATGTTTACTCCCGATTCTGCAGCGGCTTCACCCCCTCATTGCCTTGTCCATGAAACGTTCAGTATATTACAAAGATTCGGCAGGCGGAATCGTATCGTCCGCAGATGAAATAATCCGTATCATTTTCTAAGCCGGGGAGCAATTTTTCATTGATTATTGAAGAAAGAGCCTATGCGCGCGCAGGTCTGCTGGGGAACCCGTCCGACGGGTATTACGGCAAAACGATCTCGATCATCGTAAAAAATTTCGGCGCGCACATCACCCTCTATCAGAGTCCCGAACTGCGGATCGAATCTCAGGAGCAGGACCGCAACGAATTTCCGAACATTCATTCGCTCATCGAGAGGATCAAGGTTCACGGGTATTACGGCGGCGACCGTCTTATTAAAGCCGCGATCAAGACCTTTACGGAATATTGCCGGAGTAACGATATCCGAATCGAAAACAGGAACTTTACCGTACGCTACCACTCCACCATCCCCCGGCAGGTGGGGCTCGCGGGATCGAGCGCCATAATTACCGCCACGATGCGCGCTTTGATGAAATTTTATAAGGTGACCATACCCTTGGAGATGTTGCCTACCGTCGTACTGCAGGCCGAAACCCGGGAACTCGGGATAACCGCCGGCCTGCAGGACAGGGTGGTCCAGGCGTATGAGGGATGCGTGTACATGGATTTCGACAAGAAGCTGCTTGCCGAAAAGAACCACGGCCGCTATGAGCGGCTTTCGACGCCGATACTTGACAACTTATACATTGCCTATAAAGTCGAGCTGGGCAAGGTTTCCGGGACGGTCCTCAACGACATCCGTTCCCGGTACGACCGCGGCGAGCGTGAAGTCATCGACACCCTGCAGGAGATCGCCTCGCTGGCGGAAAAAGGTAAAGCGCCGCTTTTGGCCGGGGACATATCCGCGCTGAACGAATTGATCAACAGGAACTTCGACCTGCGGCGGAAAATCATGAAGATATCGGAAAGCAACCTCGCCATGATCGACACCGCCCGCTCATGCGGCGCCTCCTCATCATTTACCGGTTCGGGCGGCTCGATCATCGGCTTCTATAACGGCAATGAAACATTGACGAAATTAATAATCGAAATGAAGCGACTCAACGCCAGGGTCATCAAACCTTTTATCTTTTAGAAACGGACCAGCCATGATAAAAAAGGCCGTCATCCCTGCGGCGGGTTTAGGAACGCGGTTTCTGCCCGTTACCAAAGCGCAGCCCAAGGAGATGCTCCCGATCATCGATACGCCGACCATTCAATATGTCGTTCAGGAGGCGGTTGATTCGGGCATCGAAGATATTCTGATCATATCGGGGAAAGGGAAGCGGGCCATCGAAGACCACTTCGACCGCAACTGGGAACTTGAAGCGCTGCTTAACGAGAAAGAGAATAAAAAGCTCTACAATGAGATGCGGCATATCGGGGACATGGCCGATATTCATTTTATCCGCCAGAAAGAGACGAACGGCCTTGGAGACGCGATCCGGTACGCACGGCACCATGTGGGGAATGAACCGTTCGCCGTGCTGCTCGGTGATACCGTCATCGATACGGTCATTCCGGCAACCCAGCAGCTGATTGATATTTATGAGCAGTACCGGCAGTCCATAGTCGCGGTCGAGGAGGTGCCGCCCGAAAAAGTGTCGCGCTACGGGATTATTAGCGGTAAACAGGTCTCCGACCGCCTGTGGCAAATCGACCGGATGGTCGAAAAACCGGAGGTCGGCAAGAGTCCGACGAACCTCGCGTTCGCGGGAAGGTATATTCTCACTCCCGGAATTTTCGATGCGATTGACAAAACAACCCGCGGAAAAAACAACGAGATCCAGCTCACGGATGCGATGACGCTTCTCATGCGGCACGAATCGCTGTTTGCGTACGTTGCGCAGGGAAAACGTTTTGACGTGGGCAATAAGATGGATTACCTCAAAACCATCGTCCATTACGCTATTAAACGGAAGGAATTCGCCGGGGAGTTCAAGGCGTTTCTGAAGGATATTGTCGGCGGTATCGATGAAAAATAACCGGTCCGCGATGAAGGGGGAGGGAGTGGCGAAGCGAATAATGCTCATAGTGCCGTGTATGGTGCTGGCGTTGTCGGTTGGATGCGCGAAGAACTCCGCCGCGAAGCATCAGGTAATCCTGAAGCTCGCGCACAGCCTCGATGTCACTCATCCCGTCCATCTGGCAATGGAGTACATGGCGGAGAAAGTCGCGGAAAAATCACAGGGGCGCATGAAGGTGGAAATCTTCCCGAGCGAACAGCTCGGCAACGAAAAAGAGTGCATTGAAGCGCTGCAGCTGGGGTTTCTTGCGATGACCAAGGTCTCCGTCGCGCCGATGGAAGGATTCGTACCGCGGATGAAAATCTTCGGCATTCCCTACCTGTTCAGGGACGGCGATCATTACTGGAAGGTGCTTAAAAGCCCGATCGGCAGGGATCTGCTTCTTGCCGGAGAGACCAAACGGCTGCGCGGCCTTTGTTATTACGATGCCGGGGCACGCAGCTTTTACGCGAAGAAGGAGATAAAAACCCCGGCCGATCTCAAGGGCATGAAGATCCGCGTGATGAACAGCGCCATGTCGATGAAGATGATATCCGCCATGGGCGGTTCCCCCACGCCCATGCCGTGGGGCGAGCTTTACACTTCGCTCGAACAGGGGGTGGTTGACGCCGCGGAAAACAATACGCCCTCCTTCCGCACCTCGCGGCACTACGAGGTGTGTAAGTACTACACGCTTGACGAACACACCCGACTCCCCGACATTCTGGTGATAAGCACCCGCGTCTGGAACGGCCTGGCGTCCGAAAATCAAAGGATTCTGCAGGATGCCGTGGACGAATCGGTGGCGTACCAGCGTAAAATATGGGCTGAAGCCGAAGAAAGCGATATGAAGATTGTCAAGGAAGCCGGGGTGCGGGTACGTTTCCCCGACAAACTGCCCTTTCAGGAGTCGGTAAAGAGCGTATGGGATGAGTTTTCGGGTACCGATATCGGGGATTTGATCGGGCGGATACGGGAGGTGAGGTAGCATGCTGTTTGCCGTTAAAAAAACACTGGACCGGCTGCTTGAGTCGCTCGTGATCGCGGTCATGGCGATACTGGTAATCGACGTACTGTGGCAGGTTTTTACCCGTCTCGTGCTGAAAAGCCCGAGTGAATGGACGGAAGAGCTGGCGGTCTTCATGCTCATCTGGGCGGCGCTTCTGGGGTCGGCGGTCGCGCTGGAGCGGGGCGCGCATCTCGGCATCGACTATTTCGTCGGTAAATTGACGGCACGGACAAGGCTTTACACGGAGGCCTTCGTTTTTCTCATGGTCGCGGCTTTTGCCCTGTGCGTCATGATCTTCGGCGGCATCGACCTCGTATCGAGCACCCTGCAACTGAATCAGGTATCTCCGGCACTCGGCGTTAAAGTCGGCTATGTGTATCTGGCGGTACCGATCAGCGGCTTTTTCATCATACTCTATTCGGTCATCGCACTCTCCGAAAGGGTGGCCGGGATACTGAAGAATAAATCCGCAGTGCAGCGCGACGCCGGTGCGGGCGGCAGCGGAATCGTCTGAAAACGGACAGCGAAAGGATTGTATCGTGGATATGCCCGTCATAGTCTTGGTGGCGAGTTTTACCGTATTGATCGTGTTCAATGTGCCGGTGGCCTTCTGCATGGGCATCTCGACGGTGCTGGCGATTCTGACCATGGGAGGCCTGCCCGCATTCGTGGCCGTCGCGCACGGCATGGCCACCGGGATCGACAGCTTCGCCCTGCTGGCGATACCGTTTTTTGTGCTTTCCGGTCTGCTGATGGCGCACGGCGGCATCGCCCGGCGGCTTATCGACTTCGCGAACGTACTGGTCGGGCAGTTCCGGGGGGGTCTGGCTTTTGTCAATATTTTGACCTGCATGCTGTTCGGCGCGATCGCCGGTTCGTCGACCGCCGCGCTGTCGGGCGTGGGCGGTTTCATGATACCGGTGATGAACAAGTTCGGCTACAACCGGGAATTCAGCACCTCGGTGACGATCACCGCATCGACGACCGGCCTGCTCATTCCGCCAAGCAACGTAATGATCGTCTATTCGCTGGCGACCGGCGGAGCGGTTTCGATCGCCGCACTCTTCATGGCCGGGTATCTGCCAGGTATTCTGATGGGCGCGGGCCTCATGGCCGTAAGCGCCTGGACTTCGATCCGGAACAATTACGGCAAGGGAGAGTCTTTCGCTTTCAAGGGGGCGGTGATGAGCTTCCTGCGGGCGCTGCCGCCGCTCTTTCTGGTGATCATCATTATCGGCGGGATCCTCTCGGGATGGTTCACCCCCACCGAGGCTTCGGCGATCGCGGTACTCTACGCTTTAATACTGGCGCTGGTCGTTTATCGCGAAGTAAAGGTCAGCGACCTTCCGCGGATTCTCCTGCAGTGCGGCATCACCACGGCGGTCGTTTTCCTGCTGATCGGGACGAGCATGGCGATGTCGTGGGTGCTCGCTTCCGAGCGGGTCCCGCAGGATATCGGCGCCGCGCTGCTCGGCGCTTCGGGCAACAAGGTCGTTCTCCTGCTGCTGATCAGCGCAATCCTGCTTATTGTCGGATGCTTCATGGACATGACGCCCGCGATCCTGATCTTCACGCCGATTTTTCTACCTATTGTCGAGCAGCTCGGGGTGCATCCGCTCCATTTCGGCATCATCATGATCATGAATCTCTGCATCGGGCTCTGCACTCCCCCGGTGGGCACCTGCCTTTTTCTGGGGTGCAGCGTCGGTGGAACGACGGTTACGAAAGTGATTCGTTACATCGTGCCTTTTTTTATCGCGATGGTCGTGACGCTGCTGATCACGATATATGTACCCGGAATAAGCATGTGGCTGCCGGGGAAACTTGGATTGGTCAAGTAACCGGAGGACGGCCGCCCGCCGGCTCCGCAGGTCGATTTTACCCGGAGGTTATCAATGGCTCGTTACGAACTTCACCCCGACCGGTTTTTCGATCCCGATCCGGTCGTCAGGAAACACGCCCGCGAAATTTACGAATGCACGAGGAGCCTCCCGATCGTCAGCCCTCACGGCCATGTCGATCCGAAAATATTCGCGGGGAACAATCCGTTTCCCAACCCCGCGGAACTCTTCATCACCCCCGATCACTACCTTTTCCGGATGCTTTATTCGCAGGGGATTTCCCTGGAAGCGCTCGGCATCCCCCGTATTGACGGCGGCGAAACCGGGAGCGACCCGAAGAAAATCTGGCGGATCTTCGCGGAGAATTATTATCTGTTTAACGGCACGCCGACAGGCGTCTGGCTGGATTACGAGTTCAATGTGGTCTTCGGGATCAAAGAGAAACCCGACGGCGGCAATGCGTCGAAGATTTACGACGAATTGCAGGAAAAAATCAGTTCTTCCGAGTTCCTGCCCCGGACGCTCTTTAAAAGGTTCGACATCGAGGCGCTCTCAACGACCGATACCGCAATCGATACGCTTCCCCATCATCAATCAATCAGGGAATCCGGGTGGGACGGCAGGATCATCCCCTGCTTCCGTCCCGACACGGTCACGGATATCGCGACGAAAAACTGGACTGGAAATATCGCCAGACTCGGCGAGCTTACCGGAAAGCCCGTCGATTCATACGCCGGCTATATCGCCGCACTGGAGAAACGGCGCGCCTTCTTCCGGCGGATGGGCGCCACCTCCACCGACCACGGCGTGTTCGCACCCTTTACGCATGAGTTGACCGAGAAAGAGGTTGATTCGTTGTTCCGCAAGGCGCTGCGGGGGAACGCCGCGCCCGAGGACGCGCGCTTCTTCAACGCCCACATGCTCATGGAGATGGCGCGGATGAGCACGAACGACGGCATGGTCATGCAGATCCATCCCGGCTGCTGCCGGAGTCACAATATGCCTCTTTTCGAGAAATCCGGTCCTGACAAAGGCCACGACATTCCCGTGCTTACGGAATATACCCTCAACATGAGGGAGCTGCTCAACCGCTACGGAAACGATCCCCGCCTGACGCTCATCGTCTTTACCCTCGACGAATCGACCTATTCGCGCGAACTGGCGCCGCTTGCCGGACACTACCCGGCAATGAAACTCGGGCCCGCATGGTGGTTCAACGACAGCATTCAGGGAATAACGCGCTACCGTCAGTCGGTTACCGAAACCGCCGGATTTTACAATACCGTCGGATTCAACGATGATACCCGCGCGTTCGTCTCCATTCCCGCCCGGCACGACGTGGCCCGGAGAGTGGACGCGAATTATCTCGGGGGGCTGGTTGCCCGGCATATAATCACCCGCGACGAGGCGCTGGTGATCGCGAAGGATCTGACCTACAATCTGGTGAAGCGGGCGTACAAACTCTGACCGGCGCGGGCGTGCCGCCGCAGCCTCTCTCCGGCGGCGGCGGCGGAGCCCGTCAACCCCATCATTTTATCATGATGCCGCGCAGGGAATATTTCCGCTGCGCATCTCCGTCCGCAATGATTATATACACACCCGCGCCGGAGGCGTCGAAACGCCGCCGCAAAACCGCCGACATTCGCGCCGGCGTTTTCAACCGGGGGCTCCGGCGCATGTGACGCTCGACCGCGCCGCTGTTTTCCCGGACAGGGCCGATTTGCCGCGTCGACAGGATAAAATTGTCGTAATAGCGCTTCTGCTCCTTGGGCGATCCGCCGTTCCAGTAGCAATCGAGCATACATTCATTGATCAATTCACCGGTCGAACCGCGCAGGTCAACGTCGGTCCGCTCGATGATGAGCGCGCTGTCGGCCCACATGCGGTAGAGTCCGTCCGTCTCACCCGGCGTATTGAGAAGCACCTCCATCTCAAAGCGGATCCACCTCCCGAGGGTTTTGAAGACGATCCGGAAAACCCTGTTCACTACCCCCGGCGTCACTCCGCGATTTTCCCCTGCTCGATTTCCTGAAGTATTCGCTGGCGTACCCCTTGAGCCTTTTCGGGTCATCCCTGAGAACATAACGGGCGCAGCGACGGATCTCTTCCATGGCCATGGCCAGAAAGGTATACGCCCGGTCGCGCCGGCTCCGTTTTTCCTCCTCCGCGGCCTTTTCGACGTGGCATTGCGCGTAAAGCCCGGGAAGC
Source organism: Chitinispirillaceae bacterium (assembly GCA_016929415.1). Lineage (GTDB taxonomy): Bacteria > Fibrobacterota > Chitinivibrionia > Chitinivibrionales > Chitinispirillaceae > JAFGNB01. The sequence goes on from JAFGIW010000139.1 coordinate 34,613, forward strand.
TTCTCCGCGCATTCCCGTATGTCATCGACAAGCCGCGGATCGGAACCGATGGCAACGAGCGCCGCGTTTTTATCTTGGGCAAGGTTGCCGATATCGAACAGATCCATGTTGAAATCGGACTGCCCTGAACCCTTTTTTATCTCCCGGATCCTCCGGAGGGCATCCGCGTCGCCCCTGCAGGCGAACTCCAGATCGCGCAGCAGTTTTCCACGCGCCTCAACGGCGAGCGCCTGCCGCCGTTCGAACTCCATCTTCACGGGTGAAGGAGCGAATTTCGCCTTCCACCAGGCCGCTTCAGCATTGCGGAGATACCCGATACGTTCCGGCAACTCATCGACGAGACGCCAGTCGAAACCGCCTCCGGTGAACAATTCCCGGTCGTCCCGCATGAAGCAGTGGATATTGTAGGCTTCCTGCAGATACGTGCCCACCGGCATGTTCGGGGAAAGCACCGCCTTCTTGGGAATCGCCTCCGCACGCTTCTCAACGCTCCCCTGGAGGGAGGAAGCCGCTCCTTTACCCTTCAATCGATCTTTAATGGATGATCTGGACAATCCCGGCATAATTTAATCCTGTCTGGCATTTAGGTAATACAGTCTGGCTCAATTCAGTTATAGTTTAGTTAATAATAAAAATGGTCTGGTGTAAATATAATAAGTCTGTTAACTACTTGTCAAAATCTGGCTTGTTGTAAACTGCGTGTGCGGGAAAATACGCCGCGAAGACGTCTAAAAGGCGGATTGGAGACGGGACAATTCGCATGAAGGAGTTGAAATTAAAGTATGGGCCGGGAAAAGGGGTGTATCGGGCCGGTTATCCGCCTCACGTACCTCCCCTTCCGGCGTAAACTCTATTGAACAACCGGTTCCATCGATATGATGAAACCGGAATGTTTTATCATACTTGACGACATGCACCTGAAACCTCAATGGCCGCGATCTTCAGCTTCGTGAACGACACGATAATCTCAATCGATATAAATACCCCTCCTCCGCCCGATTTATATTACCTAAATTGAGCGATTCTTCTTTGCGCTGCTGCTGCAGATGCCGGTAAATACGCCACTGCGAAAATGCTCGAAATACCTC
>JAFGIW010000015.1 GCA_016929415.1 Chitinispirillaceae bacterium
AAACGCAGAAGATCATCGACCAGATCGACGAGTATTCGCTTCGTCTTGTCAATGTTCTCGTCGAGCGTTCCTATCAAACGCAGAAGTTTCATATCAGCGCGGCGCAGCTCAAGGACGGCGTGGGCCTCCATGTAACGCACAACAACATCAAGATATTTACCGATAATAAAATGATCAAAGAGATCAACATCTGAAACGGCGCGAAGCCCCGGGTGCCTGATGGGTATATTCAACGAATTCCTTCTGTCATTTTCGCCAAGCCGGAGCGGATTCCAGTTCATGTGGATTCTGGCGGGAATCGCCGTCATGGCGCTGTTGCTCATGGTTGAACGCTGGGCGGGAATCTCGCGGCGCGCCGATATCGATGCACCCCGTTTCGTCGACCGTTTGCTGCAAATGATAAAAGACGGGAAGCCCGCCGACGCGTATGCGCTCTGCTGCAGCGGAAAGGATAAGGTCCTGCCGCTGGTGCTTGGCGCCGGCATTAAACGGGCGACAATCGCACAGGAAATGGTGCCGCTCGCCATGGAGGAGGAGTCGCTCCATATAATCCCGGTGTTGGAACGGCGGCTCAACTGGATCGCCACCCTCGGCAATCTGGCCACCCTGCTCGGGCTTATGGGCACGATTTATGGATTGATCATCGCCTTTGCCGCTGTAGGCCAGCCCGGCATCTCACCGATGGAGAAGTCGTCGATGCTTGCGGTCGGCATTTCAGCGGCGATGAATACGACACTGCTCGGTCTGATCATTGCCGTACCCTGCATTCTGGTCTATTCGATGTTGAAGGTCCGCATAGATGAGACGATCGCCGAACTCGACCGCTATGCGGTGGCGGTCATGAAAGTGCTGATGCCCGAACAGGGGATGAGCAGGAACTACCGGATTTCCGACCGGCGCGTGCGCGGGGAGATCGATACCGAGCCGAACATTGTTCCCTTTATGAATCTGATGGTGGTGCTTATCCCGATGTTGCTTTCCCAGTCTGAATTTATCAAGATCGGAATGATCGAGCTGAAACTTCCGGAATCGTCGGCAGGGGGTGGCGGCGGAGGCGCAACGCAGGGGGTCGCGAAAGTCGATCTGGGCATCGTCATCACCAAAAAAGGATTCAACCTGTTCCACTATTTCAAGAAAGACACGTCGGTATCCGGCGACGCCGAAATACCGCTTATCGACGGAAAGTACGATTTCGCGGCGCTCAACCGGCAGGTGGCCGAGATCAAACGGAAGACGCTCTGCGAGATCATCCGCCTCACCAAACCCGATCTGGCGCCCGAAACGGAACTCTGGAAGCTGTCCTATCTTTACACACGCAACGATCTGAAATCACTGAAACTGTTCGAGGACCACGAAAACGTCAAAATCGTCGCCGATGACAAGATCAATTACCAGACGGTGGTTTCGGTGATGGACGCCGCGCGCGGCGCCGTCACCGCTTCGGGAAACGTCACGCTCTTTCCGAACGTGTCGATAGCGGGAGGCATCATCCAGTAATGGCCAATCCACGTGCAGCGCGTCAGGCCCGGCGGCGCCGGGGGGGCGAAGAGCCCAAATTGAACATTACTTCCATGATGGACATGTTCACCATCATCCTGGTTTTTCTTATCAAGAATTTTTCCACCGAGGGCGCCATCGTGACCCCGGCGGACGAATTAACCCTGCCCAAATCGACGGTGGAGCGCCGGGCCAGGGAATCGCTCAGCGTCAAGGTTGCGCAGAATGCGATCATGGTGGAGAACTCCCTCGTGCTTGACAGTGAAGCCTACCGGAGGCTGCTCGGGCAAAAGGAGTTCATGATCCCCCCGCTCTACGATGTGCTGATCAGATACGCGCAAGAGGGAAAGAAAATGGCTTTGGCGGGGGGAACCGGATTTTCCGGAGATATAACCATTCAGGGCGATGTTGAAATTCCCTATTCCGTGCTCACCCGGGTAATGTACACCTGCGGGCAGGCGGGATATCCCAATATGAATCTTTTCGTCTATCGGAACGAATAATGGCAAACGAGCCGGGCGGAATCGTTTTTGCACAACCGGTGGGAACCATTCCCGCAGGCGTTCTTTTTCCGAAGGAATTCAAGCAAGGCCTTTTCGGACGATTCGATCGTCGCTTCGGCCTGCTGGTGCTTATATGCATGATCGCAACGTTCACCGCCGTCGGTCTGTTATCGCTGCGAAAACCGTCTGAAACGGTAAGCGACAAAGAGATCATGAAAATTCAGGAGCGTTATGCCCGCCTTGTCCTCAACCAGCCCAAACCGGCAGTTGAGCCGAAGGTCGCTGAAGTGACGGAACAAATCACCGACGCAAAAAGGCAGATTAAAAAAGAGGAAGAGAAAAAAGAGGAGGTCAAGGTCGACCGCGAGAAGGAGACTTTTGTCGAGAAAAAAATACGCAAACAGTCAGGGGTCGAGGTGCGCCGTCAGGTCCGCGAGCAGGCGGCACGGCAGATTCAGACAGCCGGGATTTTTGCCGCCATTACCGCATCGGGAAGCGGCGGCAGTGGCGGCATGTCGTCCACCTCCGATCTTCTGGGCACCTCCGGGCTTGGTGTTACCGATCTGGGCGAACTCTCCCTGACGAAGGGGACCTTTACGGCGAAGAGCGTCGATCCCGCCGAACTTATCGCCCGGAAGGACTCACGCACCACCAATGTCAACATTGAACGGGAAGAGGTCGGAAGGACTGTCGTAACCAGGGTTGCCGCGAATGTCGAGGTCAACGTCACGACCGCCCCGCCTGAAGTGACCGGCGAGTCGGCTTCCCTGCAGGAGCGCAGCCAGTCCGCCATACAGAATGTCGTCAGCCGTGAGTCGAGGCGGCTCAAACGTCTTTATGAAGAGTGGCTGAAGCGGGATCCGACGCTGGGCGGCAGGCTGACGGTAAAATTTGTTATTTTACCATCCGGTGCGGTCGCGAACGTGGTTGTGGTGAAGTCGACTACCGGTAACGGCGAATTTGATGAAATGGTTTTACGGTATATCAAACGCTGGCAATTCTCCGCGATAGAAGGAGCCGGTCCGGTTGAAGTTGTTTACCCCTTCGTGTTTGAAGGACAGAGCTGACGGAAACAAAAAAGGAACGCTATGCTGTCACCCGGAAAAGCGGTTGGTAATTTTCTGGCGCTTGAGTAATCCCTTTAACAGAAGGAATTATTATGGTTGGTCGGGGCAGCGAAAGAGTTGAAGTTCTGGATATCGACGGTTCCGAATTGCTTTTGAATCTGAGTACGACCGGGGTTGCATTTCTGCATTCCGGTCCGCTTGAAGAAAACCGTTCAGTTACACTGACGATCAATGAGGTGCGGGTGGAGGGACAGGTGGTTTATTGCCATCAGCGCACCGACAGCTATCGTATCGGTGTCCGGTTCAACACTGTAACCACTGAAGAACAAGCTGCCGTCAGGAGAATGGTCGATTCGTTTTCCTGCGGAGTTCCCCTCCGGTTTTCATTCGAAATCTCGCCGTTAAAGCAGCAGCACCTATGAAAGAGAGCAGTTGGGAAGCTTCACGCCGAAAGGTGAAAAAAAAAGCGTTTCTGCTGGTGTTCCTGCTCATCACGGCCCTGGCGCTGGCAACAGTTCTGTTTCTGAATAATCGTGATCTGATCGGCCCGTTTGGCAGCCGGAGATCCCCTGAGACGAAGGAGCATGCTGCGGAAGCAATGCCGATGCAGACCGAATCGGCGGTACCTTCCCCTGCGCCATCGGTTTCCCCGGTATCCGTTTCGAATGATTCGCAACCGGTTCTGCCGCAAGGATTCACCGGTTCACCGGCGGCAAAGCTTCCTTTGCCGTCGATCGGCGATGCTCCTGAAACAATAAAAACGGCGGCACCGGATCATCCGGAATCTTTTTCAATAGAGTTTCCTTCCTTTCCCTGCCGGACTGAAAGCAGAAAAGATGTAGTAATTTATCTTTCACTGGAGCTATTTTTCAGCGATATTGAAAAACGCGCGGCAATTCTGCTGCGCCGGAATGACATCAAGGTGATGGTACTGCGGACCGTCCGGGATAAAGAACTTTCGGGAATGAAAATAGGTAAGCTTGAAACCCAGCTTCTTCAGGACATTAACAAGCTGTTCGACCACCCTGACATTACTGCCGTGAAAATCAGAAACATTCAGGTAGAAAAGGCTTTCAAGAAATGACATTTCTGGACATTTTAGCGAGGATATTCGGTTCGAAACAGGAACGGGACAGTAAAAAGATGAGGCCGGTTCTTGAACGGATCAACCATTTGCGCGATTCCATGACCGCCATGAAAGATGAGGAGCTTGCGCAGAAAACCGCTGATTTCCGCAGGAGAATTGCCGATGGTGAGACGCTTGACGATATTCTTCCGGAGGCGTATGCGGTATTCCGTGAAGCGACGTTCCGCGTTCTTGGTGAAGGGAGGAAAATTACCGATCAGTTCACGGGCAAGGAGATCCCGTTCATGGCTCATTTCGATGTGCAGGTGATCGGCGCGATCATCCTGCACCAGGGCAAGATCGCGGAGATGAAGACAGGCGAGGGAAAAACGCAGGTCGCCGCGATGTCGTGTTACCTCAATGCACTCACCGGGAAGGGTGTCCATGTCATTACCGTCAACGATTATTTGGCGCGTCGCGACAGTGAGTGGATGGGAAAAATATTCAAATTTCTCGGTTTGACCGTCGGCTGCCTCGATCTTTCGGAACCGCACAGCCCGGAGCGCAGAGCAGCATACGGTTGTGACATCACATTCGGGACGAACAATGAATTCGGGTTCGATTACCTCCGCGACAACATGGCCACGTCACCCGAGCAATGCGTACAGCGAGACCTGAATTACGCGATCATCGACGAGGTCGATAATATTCTTGTCGATGAGGCGCGTACGCCGCTCATCATTTCCGGGCAGGTGACACGGTCGAACCGTGAGTATGAAGAGCTCAAACCGCGGGTGGCCAAACTGATCAACGCGCAGAACACCCTGGTGCAGAAGGTGATCGGCGAGGCGGAGGAACTGCTCAAACAAGAGGGGAAGGAGTACCAGTGCGGCCTGAAAATGCTCATCGTACAGCGCGGGGATCCCAAAAACAAGCGGCTCGCCAAACTGATCAAGGAGCAGGGGGTGGCGAAATACATGAAGCAGGTCGAAACCGACTATCTTCGCGAGCGTAAACTTCACGAAATCGAGGAGGAACTCTATTTTACCATCGATGAATCGGGCCACAGCGCAGAACTGACGGAAAAAGGACGCGTCCTGGTCAGCGGCAGCACACCGGAGTTTTTTGTCGTGCCCGATCTGGCGGAGCTTATCGGGAAAATCGACAATGATACGACGATCGATGAGGAGACGAGGGTGCAGCAGCGCGAGGAGGCGCACCGCCTCTATGCCGAGCGTTCCGAGCGGATTCACAGTATCAGTCAACTCGTCCGCGCCTACTCGGTATACGAAATTGATGTCGACTATGTGGTACAGGACGGCCAGATCCTCATCGTCGACGAATTTACCGGTCGCATCCTTCACGGTCGGCGCTACAGCGAAGGGCTGCACCAGGCGCTCGAGGCGAAAGAGGGGGTCAAGGTGGCCGGCGAGAACCAGACGCTCGCCACGATCACCTTTCAGAACTTCTTCAAGATGTACCGCAAGGTGGCCGGGATGACGGGAACAGCGGTGACGGAGGCGGGCGAGTTTCATGAAATTTACAAACTGGATGTCGTGAGCGTGCCCACAAACCGTCCGCTCGTGCGCAAAGACCACCACGACGAAATTTACAAAACGTACCGCGAGAAGTACAATGCAATAGTCAATGAAATCGCGGCGAGTCACGAAGCAGGGCAGCCCTGCCTCGTCGGCACCACGTCGATCGAGAAATCGGAACTGCTCAGCAAGCTGCTGCAGCGCGCCGGGATCGAGCATGAGGTGCTCAATGCCAAGCAGCACGCCAAGGAGGCGGCGATCGTGGCACAGGCGGGCCGTCAGGGTTCGGTCACCATCGCGACCAATATGGCCGGACGCGGGACCGACATAGTGCTCGGCGGCAATTTCGAAGTACTGGCCAACCATGAACTGCTCAAGGAGGGCATTGACCCCGAGGAGCTGACCCTTGGGGAAAAACGGCGGAAATTCGTGAAACTGCTGGAAAAAACCAGGGAGGAACAGAAGGCCGTCATCGCCGCCGGTGGTTTACATATAATAGGAACCGAACGGCACGAAAGCCGCCGCATCGACAACCAGCTGCGCGGCCGTTCCGGACGCCAGGGTGATCCGGGGTCGTCCAAATTTTTCCTGTCGCTCGATGACGATCTGATGCGCATCTTCGGTTCGGAACGCATCGCCTCCATCATGGACCGGCTTGGCGCCGAGGAAGGGGAGGTGATTTCACACCCGCTGGTGTCGCGTTCGATCAGCGGAGCGCAGAAACGTGTCGAGGGGCGCAACTTCGAGATCCGCAAACACCTCAAGGAGTACGACGATGTGATGAACCTGCAACGCAGGGAGATTTATGGGTTGCGGCAGCGTCTGCTTCGAGGGGAAGATCTGAAAGATGAGATTCTCGACCAGGTGGCGGCGAATCTCGAAGAGATCATCCTGCGTCACACGACCAAAGGCAAATATCCTGAAGAATGGGCCCTGCAGCCGCTCTATGCCGATCTGCAGACGACCTTCGGCGTTACCTACCGCATCCCCGAGAGTGAACTCACGAAAAAAACGCAGGATTCGCTTTTCGATGAGGTCTGGCAAAAGGTCCGTGACCGTTACCAGGAAAAAGAGCGGCGGTTCGGTTCGGAGGTGATGCGTCAGTTTGAACGGAGTGTTTTTCTCATGGTCATCGATAACCTGTGGAAGGACCACCTCTACGAGATGGACCATTTGAAAGGCGGGGTGCAGTACCGCGCCTTCGGTCAGAAGAACCCGCTTTACGAATATCAGCGTGAAGGCTTGAAGATGTTCGATGAACTGCGGACAGCGATTTCCAAAGAGGTATCAAGTTATCTCTTCCGTCTGGAGCGGGTGGAGCGTACTTCGCGGAGCGTCGATACCTCGCAGACCATACATGGCGATTTTGATATTTTCGCCTCGTCGGAACAGGCGCCGAGGGCGGCGCCTGTTGCCGCGGCGCATACGGCCGGCGCCATTGCAAACCGTTCCGATCTGGTGCCCCATACGATCATAAAAACCGGTGCGGAAGTCGGCCGGAACGATCCATGCCCCTGTGGAAGCGGAAAAAAGTATAAAAAATGTCACGGTGCGCTTTGACGAGGGGCTATTTTGTTACCTTTGAAGGTGTTGACGGGTGCGGAAAAAGTTCGCAGGCGGGCCTGCTTGCGAAACGGTTAAGGAGCGAGGGTTACGCCGTTGTCACCACCCGTGAGCCGGGAGGGGCGCCGATTGCCGAGAAGATCAGGGCGCTGCTTCTCGATCCCGCTCACTTGGAAATGGTGAACGAGTGTGAAGTGTTACTCTATCTCGCCGCCCGGGCTCAGCACCTCAGGGAAAAGATTGTTCCGGAGCTCGAACGGGGGGCAATAGTAATCTGCGACCGCTTTCAGGATGCCACCTTTGCCTACCAGGGATTCGGCCGGGAGGTTCCGCTGGAGCAATTGCGACTGATGAATTCCTTTGCCACCGGCGGAGTCGATCCTGATCTGACGTTTATATTCGATCTCCCGGTTGAGAAAGCGATCGAGCGTCTCGCCGCAATGAAAAAACCGGAAGACCGTCTGGAGGCCGGGGGGCGTGCATTTTTTGAGCGTATCAGAAACGGTTACCGGAGTATCGCCGCTGATGCCCCTGATCGTATAGTGTTGCTTGACGGTGCCTTACCGATTGAGGTACTCGCGGAAAAGGTTAACATGATAACGGCCGGGAAATTGAAAGAACGTTCTTTTTTGCGATAAAATGAGCCCTTTTATGAATGCACGGATGTATTTTTTATGGTTATCTCCATGTAATTAACGGGGAGATAGGGATTCTGCGGCATGAATTCCGCTGAACGATTATTCCGGTGATATCAAACAGCATGATCGACGGCTAGGAGCAAGAATGGAAAGAAATGACAGGCAGGGTACGCGTTCATTTTTCGGCAACATCCCTTTCGCTGGAATAATCATCCTTATCGTCGTTATTGCAGGATTGGTCGTTGATGCAACCAATGTCGATAGTGATAATTTTTATGAGGATATTATCCGTCAGGACGATGTCGCGACGAAAATACACCAGAACTATGTTGAGGAGATCTCATCAAAAGACCTTATCGATAATGCGATAAGGGGGATGCTGAGGATTCTCGATCCGCATACGAGCTATTTCGAGGCGAAACAGTATGAAGAACTTAAGATCCACACCGAAGGCAAATTCGGCGGTCTGGGTATTCAGATTTCCATCCGTGACAAGGTATTGACCGTCATGACCCCGATCGGCGGCACTCCTGCCGCGCGTGCAGGAATACAATCGGGGGATCAGATCATAAAGATCGAGGGGAAGTCGACCGCAGGGATTACCATTGATAAAGCGGTAAAGAAACTCCGGGGAGAACCGGGAACAAAAATTACGATCACCATCCGTCGCAAGGGAGAAGCGAAAGATCTCGATTACTCCATTACCCGTGAAATCATTCATATCAAATCGGTGCCGTTCGCGGGTGTTCTTGATAAAAATATCGGGTATGTAAAGCTCCAGACTTTTTCCCAGGAGGCGGGAGAAGAGGTCGAGAAGGCGGTAAAGGAACTTGTAAAGAAGAATATCAAGGGATTGGTTTTCGATTTGCGTCACAATCCGGGAGGGTTGCTTCCCGAAGCGATTGTGGTGGCGGAAAAATTCCTTCCGAGAAAATCACTGGTTGTTTCCACGAGGGGCAGGGTCCGCGGACAAAACCGTGAGAATTATTCCGGCGCCCAGCCGGTGTACCCGGTCGATCTGCCGCTGGTCGTGCTTGTTGATTATGCCAGCGCAAGCGCCTCCGAAATCGTTGCCGGTGCGATACAGGACTACGACCGGGGGATCATTGTTGGAGATACGACCTTCGGAAAAGGTTCGGTCCAGAGTATTCTGCCGCTCGATAAAACCCACCATCTCAAATTGACGACCGCATTCTATTACACTCCCTCGGGTCGCTGCATCAACCGGCCCGAAAACGCCGTCCGCGGTGCCGGGACAGAGGAAGATGAGGAAACGACGGACGGCGATGAAGAGGAAGAAGCGGAAGATACCGCCGGTCAGAAAAAGGATCAGTCAAAGATCGATACGACCACGTATCTGACGAAAAACGGACGAATCGTTCACGGCAGCGGAGGCATCATCCCCGACACGATCGTCGAGCAGAAAAATCTCAGCCTGCCGCTTCGCGCCCTTTTCGGGAGGGACGCCTTCTTCCAGTTCGCCAATATCGAATATCCGAAATTGAAAAAACGTAAAGTCAAAATCGACAAACAATTTGTGGTCGATAAACCTACCATGAAATCGTTTTACCGCTTTCTCGATTCCATAAAATTCGATTATCAGAGTCTTGCGCAGATGCGTTTCTCGGAATTTAAATTGTCGGCCGGATTGAAAGACACGGTCGATTCCGCGGGAAAACCGGTGGTCCTCTATCCTGAATTACCGGAATGGAATGACAACGAAAAGCAGCAGATGAAGCTTTACATGATGAAAGTCGATTCGTTGCTGCACGATGAGAGCACGCGGGCGCTTGCAGCGAACGAGACCGATATCAGGAGACATATCCGCGAAGCGCTTCTTACCCGTGAATTCGGCCAGGATGAGGAGGTCATCTATCGCGAGGTGCTGTCGGATGATCCGCAGTTGCAGACCGCCCTTGCGCTTCTTTCGGATAGCAGCCGTTATACCGCGTTGCTGCAACCGGCTGCCGATGCAGCGGCCGCTGATATGACACCGGTCAAAAAGGCCGACAAAAGGCAGTAAGGGCGATGGATGAATGACGGTGAGCGTTCTGCAGTGCAACCTGCGGCAGCGGTATGAGGCATGGCGGGAAGCCGTTTAGCATAGACGATACAACCGGTTTCTGAAATTTAGGGAGTAGCTATGATCAATAAAATGAGGGAAATGGCGCCGATGATCATGCTGGTCATTTTAGTGGCGTTTGTCGGAGGCACGATCTTTCTTGACTGGGGCATGAACCTTACCAATCGAGGCAACAGAATGATGGCTGCCGGTAAAATCAACGGCAGGGATATTTCGCTCTCTTATTTCGACCAGATGGTGAATATGGAACGGCAGCGAATGCAGGAGGGGGGAAAGGAAGTTCCGCCGCAGCAGTACCGGATGGTACCGCAGCAGGTATGGGAACGGGAAGTCAATAAATGGCTCATGAAGGACATCGTCGGAAAAATGCAGCTCGATGCTTCGGCGGAGGAGGTTTTCAACTACATTAAAAGGAACCCCCTGCCGGGAATCGATACGGTATCGGTATTTCAGACCGATAATAAATTCGACACATCCAAATACGAGCAATTTCTCAATGATCCGCAGAATTACGAGCAGTACGGCTGGCTGCATGAAGTCGAGGCATATACCGCCAACACAATCGTTCCCACCCGGAAGCTCGAACTGCTGCTTGGTGCTGCGGCAATGCCGAGTCTTTCGGAAGTCGGTTTCCAGTATGTCAAAAAGAACAGCAAGGTCGTTTTCGAGTATCTGAAGGTGGAAAGCTCACGTTTCCCGTCCGATTCGTCGGCGCTTACCGATGCGAAAGTCGCCGGGTACTACGAAGCGCACCGCGATTCATTCAAGGTCGATGAGCAGGCTGATCTTTACTACGTCAAGCTGTCGAAAGCGGCGACGGATACCGATGAGCAGTTTTATCGCCAGGAACTGCTTGAACTGAGGGCGCGTATCGAGAGCGCGGGGAAACCGCTCGCCGAAGCCTTTACCGAGGAGGCGGTGATCGAATCGGACGACCCGACGACGGCGGCACAGGGCGGCGATCTCGACTGGTTTGCCCGGGGGGCGATGGTCGGACCCTTCGATACAGCGGCATTTTCTTTGCCGGTAGGTACCATCTCCGCGCCGGTCAAAACATCGTTCGGACTGCATCTTATTTATGTCGAGGCACGGGAGGAACGCGACAGCGTGTTGAAGGTTCATGCACGTCATATTCTCAGAAAAATCACCCCGACGATGGAGACGCTTGATCTGCTTGCCGAGAGTGCCGACAGTCTGCGCATCAAAATGCTTGATAAAGGGTTCGTTGCCGCGGCAAGGGAAGAAAAAAATATTATTTTCGATTCCACCGGACTGTTTGAAAAGGGATCTCCCATCCCCGGAATAGGGTACCTTTCCGGCGTGGGCCGCTTCGCATTCGGTAAATCCGATCTTACGATTTCGGAACGTCTTGAAAACAGCGACGGTATTTTTCTTCTCGCCGTAAAAAGGACGGTGCCGAAAGGACTGCTGCCGCTTGACGACGCAAAGGAAGGAATTCTGCGGAAGCTGCGCGATTCCTCCATGGTCGCATCAGCCATAGAACACCTGGAGAAGATACGGGCGACCCTGTCCGATACGGGATCGTTTGCCGCGTATCACCAGATCGATTCAACAATAATTTCAGGAGTGACCGATACGGTGAACGGTTCCGACCATGTTTCCAATATCGGGTATTCGTCGCCGGTCGTCGCCCGCGCTCTTGCACTGCCGATACGGACAGTCTCACCGGTTGTCGAATTCGACGGAAACTGTTTTATTGTCAAGCCGTTATGGAAAAAAGAGGTTGATTCGATACCTTCATTCGTCGCACCGGAAATGCAGGAAATCGCCGCCAATCTCCGGCAGCAGGCCGCACAGAAGATTTATTTCGAGTGGTATGTGAATTATAAGAAAAAGGCGAAGATAAAGAATAATATCAACGATATCTATATGGATTAATAATTAGTTTTTTATCAATCTCTCAGAAAAGGAGTTTTTATGACGGAACCGGCACAAGCCATGAAATCATTAATGATTGAGAATCGGAAGTTCCCGCCTCCGGAGGCGATCACGGCAAAGGCGCATATCAGCAGCTTTGAACAGTACGAAAAAATGTGGAAACGTTCCATCAACGAACCGGATGCATTCTGGCTGGAGATGGCGCAGACGTTGTCGTGGTATAAAAAGCCATCAAAGGGGCTGGAATACACCTGGGATACGAAAAAAAGGATCATCAAGCATACGTGGTATGCCGATGGCGAGTTGAATGTCTCCTATAACTGTCTTGATCGCCACCTCAACACCCCGACCGCCGACAAAGTAGCCATTCTCTGGCAGGGTGAAGAGGAGGGTGCGGTCCGCAAGATTACGTACCGGGAACTTCATGCCGACGTGTGTAAGTTCGCCAACGTGCTCAAATCAAAAGGAATAAAAAAGGGTGATCGTGTCGCCATCTATATGCCGATGATTCCTGAGTTGCCGGTTGCGATGCTCGCCTGTACGCGTATCGGCGCCATCCATTCGATTGTTTTCGGCGGATTCAGTGCCGATTCGCTCAGAGGACGCATTACCGATTCAAACTGCAAGATGTTGATCACATCGAATGTTTCGGTTCGTTCCGGCAAATTCATCAGGCTGAAAGACATCTCCGATGAAGCCCTGAAAGGCTGCCCGAGCATCGAATCGGTCATCGTCATTAAAACCAATGACGAACCCTGTTCGATGGCCGCCGGCCGCGATGTCTGGTATCATGACGAAATGGTAAAAGCCGCTCCGACCTGTGAACCGGAAAAAATGAATGCCGAAGATGTCCTTTTTATTCTTTACACCTCCGGATCAACCGGGAAGCCCAAAGGTGTCGTTCATACGACCGGCGGCTACCTCCTTCATACCTCTCTGTCGCACAAATACATCTTCGATATTCATGAAGATGATATTTACTGGTGCACCGCCGACATCGGCTGGGTCACCGGTCACAGCTATATCGTGTACGGCCCGCTTGCCAACGGCGCGACATCGCTGATGTTCGAAGGGGTGCCCACCTATCCCGATGCCGGAAGGTTCTGGAATGTTGTTGATAAATTCAATGTCACCGTCTTCTACACGGCACCGACGGCAATCCGCGCGCTTATGCGCCTCGGCACCGAATGGCCCGTGAAATTCAGCCTCAAATCGCTACGCATTCTCGGTACGGTCGGCGAGCCGATCAATCCGGAAGCATGGATGTGGTATTATGACAATATCGGTCATAAAAACTGCCCGATCGTCGATACCTGGTGGCAGACCGAAACCGGCGGCATCCTCATCAATCCGCTGCCCGGCGCGCATACTCTCAAACCGGGAAGCGCCAACCGTCCTTTCTTCGGTGTCGATCCAGTCGTGCTGCGCGATGACGGCAGCGAGTGCAACCGCAACGAAGGCGGAAAACTCTGTATCCGCCGTCCGTGGCCGGGAATGATGCGGACCATGTGGGGCGATCATGACCGTTTCATCGACACCTACTTCACGATGTACAACGATCTGTACTTCACCGGTGACGGATGCCGGGTCGATGAAGAGGGCGATTTCTGGCTGATGGGCCGGATCGACGACGTTGTCAATGTTTCAGGTCATCGTATCGGCACCGCCGAGGTCGAAAGCGCGCTGGTCAGCCATGAAAAGGTCGCCGAAGCGGCCGTGGCCCCGATGCCCCATGAGATCAAGGGGCAGGGTCTCTATGCTTTCGTAACGCTTGTCGAAGGGGTGCACGAAAGCGATGAGCTGAAAAAAGAACTGGCTGCGCATGTCAGAAAGGAAATCGGCCCGATTGCCGTTCCCGATAAAATCCAGTTCGCCCCCGGTCTGCCGAAGACCCGTTCGGGCAAGATCATGCGACGTATTCTCCGCAAGATCGCCGAAAACGATATCGGCAATCTTGGCGATACGACGACGCTCGCCGATCCGAGTGTCGTCGACAATCTTGTCAAGGGCAGACAATAACCGTTCCGAAGGCCCCGTGAAAACGGGGCCTTTTTTCATACTATTCATACACTATCGTGTTTTCCTCGACCAAGACAAGGAGTTTGTATGGCTGAACAGAAAGTCATGAATCGATGGCTCGTTGTTGTGGGGGCAATCCTCATCCAGCTCTGCCTGGGGGCTATTTATGCATGGTCGGCATTCACCGGCAAGCTGACCGCCGCCGATGGAGCTTTTCATTTTACTAAAACGCAAACGCAGGTGATTTTTTCGGTCGGTCTGGCGACCTTCGCCGTCGTCATGGCGCTCATTGCGGGAAAATGGCAGGCCAAGGTCGGCCCTCGGAAAGTCGCGACGACCGGGGGCGTTGTCCTCGGGGTCGGATATCTTCTCGCCGGAGTCGCCGGCACCAATTTCTGGGGCATTCTTTTCGGCGTCGGCATTCTCGGTGGGGCGGGGATCGGCCTCGGATACGTATGCCCGATCGCCGCGTGCGTCAAATGGTTTCCCGATAAGAAAGGGTTGATCACCGGACTGGCGGTTGCCGGTTTCGGCTTCGGGGCGCTCATCTGGATCAAGTTGACCAGCGGGTTCGTGTTCGGGCCGCTTAATCTGACGCCCGGGTGGAAAGGACTCTACGGCGCAGGGTGGGGCGTCAATCAGGTCTTCATGCTTTACGGGATTCTTTTCGCGGTGCTGGTGCTTCTCGGGGCATCGGTGCTGAAAAACCCTCCCGAGGGGTGGAAACCCGCCGGGTGGACGCCGCCGACCGGAGCCGCGGCTGCAACGAGCGGACAGGCGAATTTTACCACCGGACAAATGGTAAAAACAATCCAGTACTGGAGTCTCTTTCTTATTTTCATGATCGGGGCCACCGCCGGGCTCATGGTGATCGGCGTTATCGGACTGTTCGGTAAAGACGCACTCACCGCCAACGGCGTCGAGGCCGCAAAAGCGACGATCATCACCGGAACCGCGATGGGGTTCTTCTACGCACTCATGAACGGATTAGGCCGGATTATCTGGGGTTTGCTCTCCGACAAACTAGGCAGGAAAAATTCCATTGTTCTCATGAGTTTTCTGCAGGGTATCATGATGATCCTTTTCTTTTTTATCGGCGGCAAAGAGTGGGGACTCTATATCAGCGCGGCGGTGATCGGTTTCAATTTCGGCGGCAATTTCGCGCTGTTTCCTGCCGCAACAGCAGATTACTTCGGGAATAAAAACGTCGGTACGAACTATCCCTGGGTTTTTATGGCCTACGGGGTGGGCGGATTGATCGGGCCGATTCTCGGCGGCGCAATGGGAGATGCAAAGGCCTGGTCGATGGCATTCATTCCTGCCGGGATTGCATGCTGCGTTGCGGCGATCATCGGTATCGCGCTCAAACAACCGAAGGCGGTTTCCTGATGGCCCCCGGTGTATGAACAGCAGGGCATTCACCGCGATCAAACTTCTTCTTGAAGGGAACCGGCGTTTCGCCGGCTTCCTTCTCACTCACCCCCATCAGGATCATAAACGCCGGAAAGAATGCGCCGCCCGGCAGCAACCCTTTGCCGCACTCCTCGGGTGCGCAGACTCACGGGTGCCGCCGGAAGTGGTTTTCGATTGTGGGATCGGTGATCTGTTCGTCGTGCGGACTGCGGGAACGGTGCTTGACAATGCAGCTATCGCCAGCCTCGAATATGCGGTGGGGCACCTCCATGTTCCGCTGCTGATTGTCCTGGGGCATACCTCCTGCGGCGCTTTAACGGCGGCGCTTACGGGGGGAGAGGCGCCGGGAGCGCTGGGAAGGTTGCTTGAAGAGATCAGAAGCAATTGTGCCGATGCGGGCGATTCGGCGGAAGAGGACATCGATGCCGTGGTGAGGAGGTATACGGTACGCATCGCCGATTCATTGCGGAACACCGGACCCGTGCTGCGGGCTGCGGTTGAGAAGGGTGATTGCGCGGTCGTTCCAGCCTGCTACTTATTGACTGACGGTATAGTGGAACTGCTGGAGCCTCACGCCGCGATCCCGTGAATCGGAAACACCTTCTCCCGTAGTGAATCGACCGTTGCACGCAACTGCTCGTCGATGGATCGCTTCTCCTCGCCGCGCGCGTAACTGCGCATGTCGCGCAGGCCGCCGCTCCATTCAGCGTTTCCGAGAAATACTCCCCCCATGCCGATCGTCAGATCCGATTCCGTTTCCGCCCCACAGAGTACCTGCCACGCCAGCGCCCAGCCGCGGGCGGTCGCTTCCGGATTATACCCGCCGCCGCCGAGCACGAGCATCGGCAACGAACGGTCGCGAAGCAGCGGCATGACATCGGCGATGGCGTTATTGGTCATGCTCAAATGGGTAAGCGGGTCGACGGCAAGAATATCCATTCCTATTTCCAGAACAATGAAATCGGGGCGGCAGGCATCGAGCAGCGGCGGAACCACTGCGGAAAACGTCCGTGCGAATGCATCGTCGTCGGTACCCGCCGGAAGCGGTACATTGACATTGTATCCCCTGCCCGCCGCATCGCCGATCTCCTCTTCGGATCCTCCCCAGGGAAAAAGGGTTTTTCCGCTCTCATGAAATGAGACGGTAAAGACCGACGGGTCGTCGTAGAATGCGGCCTGCGTTCCGTTGCCGTGGTGCGCGTCGAGATCAAGGCAGAAAGTCCTGTTCCCGGCCTCACGTAACTTTTTACAGGCAAGAACGACGTCATTGATATAACAGAATCCTCCCGCGCTGTCGGCGGATGCGTGATGATACCCGCCCGACGGATTGAAACAGCGGCGGGTGTCTCCGGCCAGAAGAAGTTCGGCGGCCCTGATACTTCCTCCGGCCGCAAGCACCGAGTAGGAATAGAGGTCGGGGAAAACGGGGCAGTCGTCGGTGCCGACGCCGCAGAAGAGGTCGTCGGCCCGAAGGTCTCCCCCGGAAATACGCTGCAACATTTTGAGGTAAGCGTCGGTATGAAACAGTTTGAGTTCCTTATCGGTCGCAGGTCGCGGTTTTTCTTCGCGGAAAAAGGCGCTTCCCATTGATTGCAGTATGCCGCGCGTCTTGGTCGCTCGCTCTGTTTTAAACGGACAGCTGGAAGGGTAGTGGTAGGCTTCGAGTTCGGAAGCGTAAATAAAGACAGGCTGGGTGGATTGCATGGATTCTCCGCGACGATAATGATATACCAATACTTTTTCGGTCAATGGCGCATGATGGTGCATAGGGTACTGTAAAGGGCTGTTTTTAAATTTACGTTCCGGGCACCTTCCGGCGCACACGAATTCGGGGAGCGTTCTTTTTAACAAATAATACCGGTATGGCAGAACTCTCTTTCACCGCCCTTTCTGCAGGATGTATTTTTATCTGTTTTTTCGGTCCCGGGCAACGGAGGAATCGTCTGAAAAGGAGATGCCCGATGAGCTTTGACAAACTTCTTCGGCCTTCCTCGATAGCGGTCATTGGTGCATCGACCAACAGCACTAAAGTGGGAAACAATGTGCTGGTTAATATTCTGCAGGGCGGGTTTTCCGGGGAGGTCTTTCCCGTTAACCCGACGACTGATGTTATCGAAGGAAAGAAATGTTATAAAACGCTTGAAGAAATTCCGGGAACCGTCGATCTGGCGGTAATTGCAGTCAAACGGGATCAGGTGCTGCCCATAGTGCATGAATGCGGCAGGAAGGAAGTCACGGCAGTCATCATTATTACCGCCGGATTTGGTGAAACGGGGAAAGAGGGTAAAAAGCTCCAGCAGGAGATCATGCAGATCGTCCGGCAGTATAGAATGACCATGATGGGACCGAACTGTCTCGGTTTGATCAACCCGTGGCATAAACTGAATGCATCATTTGGACAGAAACTCGACAAGCCGGGGCCGGTGGCACTCATTTCCCAGTCGGGAGCACTGATTACCGCCATTCAAGACATGGCTGCCAGCGAAAAAATCGGTTTCTCGGTGCTTGCTTCACTGGGAAACAAGGCATCGCTTGATGAGGTAACCTTTCTGCAGAACCTGCAGAAGGACAATAACAGCAAGGTCATCGCCGCCTATCTTGAGGATATTTCCCGCGGCCAGGAGTTCATGCGTGTCGCGGAACAGGTCAATAAAACAAAACCGATCATTGTTCTTAAAAGCGGCCGCACTGCCGCAGGGGCAAAAGCTGCCTCATCGCACACCGGGAGTCTTGCCGGTTCCGACAGCGCCTATAACAGCGCCTTTCAGCGCAGCGGCGTCATCAGAGCCGATTCGATCGAACACCTCTTCGACATCGCCATAGCCCTTGCCTACCAGCCGCTCCCGAAGGGCGACCGTGTAGCGGTGGTCACCAATGCCGGCGGACCGGGCATCATGATGACCGATGCGCTCGAAATGGCGGGTCTGACCATGGCGAAACCCGCCGATTCGACAAAGGAGAAACTTCATGCGCTGTTGCCCGCGGCCGCGTCGGTGCATAATCCGGTTGATGTGCTCGGCGACGCCACGGGGGAGCTTTACGGCAAGACCGTCGAGTTGCTGCTGGCATGCGACGAAATTGACAGTCTTATCGTCATCCTGACGCCGCAGAAAATGACCGACGCCGCCGGTACGGCCCGGGCGGTCGCCGCCGCGGCGGCGATGAATAATAAACCGGTGTTCGGTTGTTTCATGGGGGCCCGCATCGTGGCGGAGGGCGTTGCCCTCCTGAGGGAAAAAGGTATTCCCCACTATCCTGTTCCCGAACGTGCAGCCAGGGTCATGCGTGAAATGGTGACCTACAGCCGCTACAAGGCCCGTCCCCTGCGGGTGGTCGACCGTTTCGCCGTCAATAAAATACCGGTTATCAAGACCATCAAGGCAAGTGCGAGCCGGGGGATGTACGAAATCGGCGAAGCCGATGCCAAGACGATCCTCGAGGCGTACAATTTTATCGTTCCGCCGGGTATGGTCGCTTCGAGTGTCGAGGATGCGGTCCGTTTTTCGGGTGAGGTGGGGTATCCGGTCGCCATGAAAATATCAAGCCCCGATATTCTTCACAAATCAGATGTCGGCGGCGTCAAGGTCGGACTGGCCGGCGCGCAGGCGGTGGAAGATGCCTTTGAGCTGATGATGCTGCGCATCAAAAGGCGCCGCCCCGATGCGGAACTTCGCGGCGTCCTCATCGAGAAAATGATCACGGGCGGCAGGGAGGTGATCCTCGGCATGAAGAAAGATCC
>JAFGIW010000140.1 GCA_016929415.1 Chitinispirillaceae bacterium
ACCATTTTCACCGAAGCCGGCTACGTGGGTGAAGATGTCGAAAACATGCTGGTACGGCTCCTCCAGGCGGCGAATTACGATGTTCCGAGCGCGGAAAAGGGGATCATCTACGTCGATGAGTTCGATAAGATCGGCCGCAAATCGGCAAACCCCTCCATTACCCGCGACGTATCGGGGGAAGGGGTGCAGCAGGCAATGCTTAAAATCCTCGAAGGCACAGTCGCAAGCATTCCGCCGAAAGGCGGAAGGAAACACCCCGAACAGAACCTCATTCAGATTAACACTCGCGATATTCTTTTTATCTGCGGCGGCGCGTTCGAAGGGCTCGAAAAGATCATCGAGGCGCGCATCGGCGAGAGCAGGATGGGCTTCAACGCCGATGTCGGGAAAAAAAGCACTTACGGGATCGGCGAGATCCTGCGCAAGGTCGAACCCGACGACCTGGTACGGTTCGGCCTCATCCCCGAAATCGTCGGAAGGCTTCCCATGGTGTTAGGGCTCGACGAACTCGACGAGGAGTCGCTCCTCGCCATCCTTACCGAAACCAAGAACGCGCTCAGCAAGCAATATGTAAAGCTCTTCGCCATCGAAGGGATCCGCCTCATCATTGCCCGCGACGCCCTGCGCGAAGTCGCCCGGATCGCCCACCGCAAAAAAACCGGCGCCCGCGGGCTGCGCACCGTCCTTGAAGCGGTGTTGATTCCGCTCATGTTCGAAACGCCTTCACGTGAAGATGTCAAGGAGATCATGATCACCCGCGACACCATCCTCGGGAAGACGGAGCCGCTCTATACCTACAAGAAAGACAAAAAAATGGCGTGAGGCGCCGATGGTACGGAGCTTTCGCGGCAATGGCAATGCTTCCCGCCGTCGGATATTCGCTGATCAAAGGGGCTTTCCGACGGGCGGTTTTTCGCGACAGGAGAAAGGGGGGCATGACGATGCCGGCTGATGCTGCGACGCGGAAAGGGGTGCTTGTTCTTAGTGCTGCAGCCTTCC
Source organism: Chitinispirillaceae bacterium (assembly GCA_016929415.1). Lineage (GTDB taxonomy): Bacteria > Fibrobacterota > Chitinivibrionia > Chitinivibrionales > Chitinispirillaceae > JAFGNB01. The sequence goes on from JAFGIW010000140.1 coordinate 1,000, forward strand.
TGCTTTTCATCCCGTTTTCAGGAAAACCCTTTCATATCGACAGCCCCGTAACGGTCTATATTGCCGAACAGTTGCTCTGCGATCCGCTCAATCCGCCGGCGGGAGAATACGGGCCGCTTCTTTCCCCGTGGAACCATACGGAATTGCCCGATGAAAGCGCATTTCATGCAACGCCGCACCCGCCGCTGATCTCCCTATGGGCGGCCCTGTCCATCAAATTTTTCGGCATGCATGAGCCGGTGGTCAACTGGGCCTTTTTTCCGTTCTACCTCGGTTCGCTACTCTATTTTTTCGGATTGTGCCGCCGGTTCGACATCCAAGCGCGTCTGGCAGCTGCCACGCTTTTTGCCGTCAGTCCGGTATTATTTGTCAATGCACAGAACGTAATGTATGACGTTCCTCTCACACTGTTCAGCATCGGCTGTTTCTACCATATGTTCCGGAGTGATACCGCCCGGGACGCGCTGCTCGCAGGGACCCTCGCAGGATGCGCCTGCCTTACTAAATTCACCGCCGGAACGCTGCTCATCTCCGCAGCAGTATACTTCGCAATGCGGAAACAGTGGCGCAACCTGCTGCTCTTCGCACTGCCGGCGGCGGGGTGCAATCTGCTCTGGCTCCTTCACAATCTGCACTATTTCCACGCCTGGCAGCTGACGCAGAACGGCCATGCCATCTACCTGCTCGGCGATATCAGGTATCGTTTTGAACGGATGATCGCCTATATCGGCGCCGGGTATCTTGTTCCGCCCCTCACGCTCTTTCTCTACTGGAAATCGCGGAGCTGCCCGCGGCTCGGAATCCTTGTTGGAATCGGAACGCTCATCTGGTCGTCGTTATTGGTCATTTTTCTGCACTACTCGGTCTTATCCGCACTTATCTACTGGTTCTGCGCTTTTGCCGGAGGAATACTCATGGTGCAACTGCCGTTTTTTGCCCTGACCGGTTTCCAAAAAAGGGACACCGGCTCGGCCGTAAACGGGCATTTCTCTCCCATACAGAGCAACCGGTCGTCGCTCAATCTGCAGGGTACGGCGCTTCTTACCCACGCCGTGCTCCAGATGGCGGGAGGGTTATTTCTGACCCTTTACGCAATCAGATACTCGCTTGCCTTCATTTTTATATTTATACTCCTCTCGGCGAAATCGGCGGAGCTGTTCCTCTCACCTCAGTCGCAGAGGCGGTTCTGGCTGGCGGCAATCGGGACGTCGCTGCTGCTGTCGCTGTCGCTCTCCATGAGCGATTATAATATTGTCAATGCGGAAAAAAGGGCGGCTTATGATATCAAGGCCCGTTTCCCGGGACAGACCGTTTTTTTCAAGGGCAGACTCGGCTATTTATATTACATGCACCGTATCGGCGCGAAAAGCCTTACCCAGACGAATGAGGTCCCCGCACAGGGCGACCTCATCATCAAAAACTGCTTTTACCGGGATGACGCCGACGTTCTCACCATGCTCGGCAGCAGGCTTCAACTGATCGATTCATTGACCTATCCGATCTTCCCCCTTCGGACGATCGGCGGAAGGGCGGGGTTCTACGGCAATGACCGGCTCCCGTATGCATGGGTCCGCAAACCGCCGGAACGGACGTTTCAGGTGTACCGCGTCGTGCGCTGAGGGGTGCGGCAACCTTTAAGTATATCAGGGTTAACGCAGTAATGACTGCGTCCCGAATCATCAGGTTTGAACTGGTGATCGGCGTTGCTTCTCCGGTGAAACTACGGCTGCTTAACCTCAAGGGAAGGATGGTCGCGAAGACCGAACTTCGCCCCGGCAAGGCGACATGGACACTTGCGAGCAATCCGGGAATGGGTGTTTTCATGCTGCAGGGAGAGGGTGAGCGAACAGCCTTCAGGCAGGTATTGACGGGGTGGTGAACCGCTTAATAAAAAAATGTCCAGACAAATCCTACGGCCCCGACACCGAAAAGTATGGCGCCGCCGATTGTGGCAACCCTTCCGACGTTCGATTTTGTCCGTAATTGTTCATCCGGGATATCTGGGGTATTTGTCGAATATTTTTTGTAGATAGCCACTCCCACAACTCCCAAGACCAATCCCGCACCCGCAGTAATACCCATGCCTGTCCTTAACCGGGGATATGCGGTTTCATGGCGCCCGCCCTTTTTCTGCTGAATGGTTTCCGTAGCGTTTTGCACCGCGACAGGCTCGACAAAAACGCCCTCCTGTTCAGGGTAATGGAAAACGATTGGGGAATTTTCCGCAATTTTCATCATCCGTTCACCGATTTTTACGTTCTGGAATTTATTGTTTGTGAAGCTAACCGAATCAAAGGCCATTGCGACGTCTTTTCCGGAAACAACGATCCCGTACTTACTATCAGAAATAATCGTGTTGCTCATGGTGAGCTTCGCCGAATCGGGAAGATAGATTCCGTCCCAGCGGGTTTCGACCCGCGGATCGATCGGCTGGAAATAATTTCTGTTGTCAAGTTTACGGAAAACTACGGGGGCTTCCCCGGTCCCGGAGCAGACGAGCGTCCCGTTTACCACGAGCATGGC
>JAFGIW010000141.1 GCA_016929415.1 Chitinispirillaceae bacterium
ACCTCCCTATAATGAATAGTGATTACCCTTGAAACCGTAAAGACTCTGAATTTAAATTACTATTAACCGCGGGAAACATACATTAGTTTCAATTGATCGCGCTGTTTTGTTTCGAATTCTTGAAATTGATTTATTTTCTAAAACCACGAAAAGTATTTCAAACTCACCCTTGTTTAATCCTAATGTATCACAATGTACTGCTTTTATTTTACCTTTTTCACCAACCCGGTATCGGAGTATTTTATCCTCATTCATCCGGTAGAGAGAAAGTTCTTCCCATGTATCGATAATTTTTTTTCTTCCCTCTTTCCCGTTCCTGCCTACTTTTGGTACTGATCCGGCCGTTGTATCTTCCTGTTGGTATGTATGGTTCTGTATAGCCAACTCGTTAGAATCATATTCTAACTCAAGCTGACTGATCACAGGGTTTGTTACCTCTTCTTTAATCTTATTAAAAACTGGGTGTTTCTCACGGTTGTGAAGATTCATTTTGTAAAATAGTATAGCTTCTTTTATCAAGTTTCCTCTTAATTTTAGCTTTTGCAATCCATCCTTCACCGTTGTTTGTTGCAGTGTATTATCAATCGTTTCCATTATTTTTTTAATACTAGGTGATTTGACATTAACAAACCCAATAGGTGTAATAAAAGTATCTTTTTCGGTATTCTGTTTCTGTAAAAATAAAAAAGCTTTTTCAAACATTGCTTCTGTCAGGTAAGTTTCAACATGAAGGATTTTTGAATACTCCAACAATTCCCCTTTATTGGTGTAACATTTTTGAAGGAAAACAACGTCGCATTCTTTAATTTCAGTAGAATTCAATAGAATATTGTCGATCTGTGCTGAAATATTCTTCAAGTGTCCTTGAGTAACGGTTTCCCATTTTTCTATTGTTGTTGTCATTGCAGGTTCATCTAACAGAATTCCTTCCTTGTCTATGTTAAACATTCGAATTTTATCACAGGCATTCAATGCCATATCAACAAAATCCGGGAAACCTTTAAACCCACCTACAGGATATGCCATACGGGCAAAGTTTAAATCTGAATCTGTCATCCAGATTTGTTTTAGAATATTTTCATGTTCAGTCTTCATCTCCGAGGAGTATTCAATCCAACTTTTGACTGCCTCCCGCTGGGACGATTCAAAACAATCTTCTGTTCCATTCTTGAATAAATCGGGATTATACGGTGGTACATCCATTACAACTTCCTTCCGATAGAAAGTCTGGTCCGAACGTGAGAAGCCGAAAAGCGTTTCGGATGCCGCTCTTGTCGCCTCGCGTTGGCTATCGGCTTGTTTGAAAAATAATATCCGAACTAGACAAAACATGCCGCGCACTTCCGCTCTCCGCCGCCGCCCCCTGGCGCAGTTTTTCCCCTTTGGAATCCTCTTTCCTTGCCAACCCCGTTTATGGTAAGGGTGCCGAAACTCCGATCAAAGGGGAAAACCAGCTCTTCGGATAAGGGGGCTAAATATGCAGGCGTACCCCACGGCTCGCCGCACGCAGCATCATAAAGTGCTGCGCTTGCAGCCGTCCCCCTTGCCTGCATATTTGCGGCGGATCGCGCACAGTCGGTCCGGGGGCCCCAATTTCCCCCGGCTCCGGTTCTCCCGCTTTGCGGACTCACCCCGGCCGTGGTGCTGCGGTAAGGTGCGGCCGGATTTCAAGTATCACCCTTCACCCTCAAGGGTTCTGCAGAAGGCGCTTCGCTTCCATTGAGACCGCCGCACGGTTCAGGGCACCCTTCCCTATACCCGTCCGCTCCCCTGTGGTGTGGTATGCGCTTCATGGCCTCGGTTACCCAAGGACATTCCGCTTGTGCGGATTTATTCCGTATTGTCCGGCACGTTCCGCAGGCTTCACTCAGTCGCGGCATGGTCTGCCTTCGGCAGCTCCATGACGCTTTATGGCCGCCCTGTCGCCCCTTCCAAGCCTCCCCCCCAGGATAAGGTGTCAACGCAACCGTCACGCCAGCCGCGAAAGCCATTGCGGGCTTTTTCGGCATGACATGCCGCTTGCTGCGGTAGGCATTCGCAATTTTATTATTATGTATTTCATTAACAGTTTAGCGGAATACTTAACTTTTTTATGCCGTGAATATAGTAATTAATATTCAATATACCATCCATTATCAAGAGACTTATACTCTTCCGGACAGGTTATTTCTTTTTCAAGTTCAATACGAAAGAAAATTTTACCCGATAGATTGGCAATGTCCCATACTTTACCAATCCACGTTTTTTCAACGTCAGAACCGAACTTGGTTTTTTTAATAAATATCGTTAACGTTCCAGAGACTATCCGCTCTTTAATCATCTTCGGTTTAACCATATTCGACGAATAGGAAGTAAAATTCTTTTCGATATGGTCCCAATGGTTATCGAAATCCGTAACCATGATATATTGCATTATCCCTTATCCTTCTCTCAAGGTGCATCATTTATCTCTGGTCAACTCATCCGCAATCATTTCCGCCTGTTTCAACACCGTTTCCGTCGCCAGCATCTGCATGTCGGGCGGATAGCCGTATTGCCGGAGAATCCTTTTGACGATTACTTTCAGTTTCGCTCTCACGCTTTCCTTTATCGTCCAGTCGATTGAAGCGTTTTCCCGTACTTTTTTAAACAGGACAACCGCCAGCTCCCGGAGTTTTTCCTGTTTCATCACCTGCCGGGCGCTGTCGTTATTGGCGATCGCACTGTAAAAAGCATATTCGAAATCAGAGAGCCCCATCTCCAGGGGTTCTTTATCCATTTCCCTGATTTCTTTACTTAATTTGATCAGCTCTTCAATCACTTCAGCTGCGGTTAAGATTTTTGCATGGTATCTTTTAATGGAGTTTTCCAGCATCTCCAGAAGGGTTTTCCCTTGAATAAGGTTTTTCTTGAGACGCGCTTTTATTTCATCATTGAGTAATTTTTTCAGAATCTCAAGAGCGATATTTTTATGCTCCATTTTCTGAACTTCGAGGAGGAATTCTTCTGATAAAATGGAAATATCCGGCTTCTTGATTCCTGCTGCATCGAAAATATCGATTACCTGATCCGATACAAGCGCTTTGTCAATCACCTGTCTGATTGCCGTTTCGATTTCCTCGTTGGTTTTTCCAGCGCCGGTACTGTCGAATTTCACCAACCGGGCTTTTATTGCCTGGAAAAATGCAACCTCTTCCTTTACATCCATTGCCTGTTCGTGAGGTACGGCAATGGAAAACACCTGCGACAGTGCGGTTACTTCATCGATATAGCGTTTCTTTCCGTCATCCAATCCGAGAATGTGCTCTTCCGCCGCGAGTATCAGCGATAATTTTTTTCCGGTATCGGCATCGAAGTATTCCTCATATTCAAAACCATGAAACATCTGCGAAACGACTTCGAGTTTTTCGAGCATCATTTGAACGGCTTTTTCCTGAGTAACCGCCGGATCGCCCTTGCCCCCGGCATCGGAATAGAAGGAAAGCGCCTTCTTGAGATCGGCCGCAATACCGAGATAATCAACGATCAGACCGCCTTTTTTATCCTTGTATACTCGGTTTACCCGGGCGATAGCCTGCATTAGACTGTGTCCCCGCATCGGCTTATCGATATAGAGGGTATGCAGGCAGGGAACGTCAAAACCGGTCAACCACATATCCCGTACGATAACGAGTTTCATTTCGTCGTCCGGATTTTTCATTCTCAGGGCAAGAGTCTGTCGCTGTTCTTTCGTTGTGTAGTGTTTTGAGATCAATGGTCCGTCTGAGGAAGTAGAAGTCATAACCACCTTGATAGAGCCTTTTTTCAGATCGCTATTATGCCATTGCGGGCGGATTTCAATGATTCTGTCATAGAGTTCCGCAGCAATCCGCCGGGACATGGTTACAATCATTGCCTTGCCGTCAGATACCTCCTGCCGCTGTTCGAAATGGCTTATAATATCGGCAGCAACCCTTTTAATTCTGTCTTCACTGCCGACAAGTGCTTCAAGCTGCGTCCATTTTGCTTTTGCCTTCTGGGTTTCGGTGAGTTCATCCTGTTCGAGATCATCGTCGAACTTTGCAATGAGTTTTTTTCCTTCTTCACTCAGCCCGATTTTCGCCAGCCTGCTTTCGTAGTATATGCGGACCGTTGCCCCGTCTTCAACCGCCTGCGAGATATCATAAACGTCAATATAGTTGCCGAATACGGCAGGGGTATTCACATCGGTACTTTCAATCGGGGTGCCGGTGAAACCGAGATAGGTGGCATGAGGTATTGCATCACGCAGATATTTTGCAAAACCGTAGACTATTTTTTTCCCTGTTACGTTACCCTTCTCATCTTTCGCATCCACGGTCTTTGGTTTGAAACCGTAATGGGTGCGATGGGCTTCGTCTGCAATGACGACAATATTTTTCCTGTCCGAAAGTCGTTCGAATACATTCCCTTCCTCAGGCATGAATTTCTGGATGGTCGTAAAAACAATTCCGCCTGAAGCGACCTTTAAAAGTTTTATCAAATGTTCCCTGCTTTCAGCCTGAACAGGATCTTGACGAAGCAATTGTTTTGATGCGGCGAACGTGTCATAAAGCTGGTCGTCCAGATCGTTCCGGTCGGTAATGACAACAATGGTCGGATTATCCATTGCCAAGACGATCTTGCCCGTATAAAACACCATCGACAGGGATTTGCCGCTTCCCTGCGTATGCCAGACAACGCCACCCTTACGATCACCAACTGGCTGTAAATCAGTCCCCGGAACGCCGTAGCTGGCGGGGGATTCCTTTACTATGGGAGCAAATTCCTCTGTAGTGGTTTTTAAGCTAAAACCCGAAGCCCGAAGCGTCGATTCAACTGCAAGGTTTACCGCATAGTATTGATGATATCCCGCCAGTTTTTTGATTGTTTCGATATACCCAATACCTGTTTCATTGACTTCCTTCTTGGAACGCTCAAAGACGATGAAATGACAAACAAGGTCGATCAGGGTGTTTTTACAAAGCATTCCCTTGATCAACGTCTCAAGCTGCCCTATAAGAGGCGACGCCTCAACCTTGCCGTCTGCGGTTTTCCACGCCATGAAGCGGCTGAATTCAGCCGATATCGTCCCGGCCCGTGCCTCATGGCCATCGGAAAGAATAATGAATCCGTTATAGCAGAACAGCCGGGGAATGGCATGTTTGTAAGTCTGTATCTGCCGGAATGCCGAATGGATGGTTGCATTTTCATCCGCTGGGTTTTTCAGTTCGATGATGACAAGGGGCAGACCATTTATAAACAGGACGACATCAGGTCGTTTGTTCACGTTATTTTCGATGACCGTGTATTGATTGATAACGAGAAAATCGTTATTCTCCGGGTCTTTAAAATCAATCAGCCAGACAAGATCGCCGCGAGTATGCCCTTCTTTCCGGTAGTTAACGGTGATACCTTCCGTAAGCATACGGTGGAAGTTTTCATTATTGGTAATCAGTTCAGGAGAATTGATACGTTGCAGCTGTTTTATTGCATCTTCACATGCATCGGGTGGTATCGCGGGATTGATTCGAGTAATTGCCGTTCGGAGTCGATCGAGAAGGAGCACCTCTTCGAACGTCTGCCGCTCGGGTGTTTCGCTATCCGGGGCGATATCAGGACCGTAGAGGTATTGAAAGCCCTGACGTTCGAGAAGGTCGATGGCGAATTGTTCGATGGAGGATTCGGTGATTTTATTCATACCTGTTTAGGCTACTTCATACAATTGTATAATTGTATAATAGACAATAGTATCGTTTTGTAATTCAATGAGTTACATATTTTTAATATCTATTCTAATATCTTTTAATGTCTAAACCAAGGTCCATTTTGCATACCGCCCCTTTTGGGTGGTTGTGATATTTTTATCGATTTTTGCCATATAATGCAGCATATTTCTGATCTTATTTTTTTTCTGCTTATCATCTAAAACGTCAGATAATTTCTCCATTAAGAGATTATCGAAATCCTGTTTTGTTCCGGTGTTAAATTGTCTGAGATATTCAATAACCATTTTTTTGAAGTGGTTGTCATCAAATGGCCGGTTACGTATATATTCCGCACGTTTACCGGTAACGGATGCAACTTTTGCAGATACGTAAACATTAGGATATCGCCCCTCAATGAGAAGCTCTTTTTTTAACTTTTTTGCATCATCATTAGAAATGCCAACTTTCTTCTGAACCCTATCAAGTAATATAACCGTCTGCATATTAAGATTGGTTTTCTGCATGAGTACCCGTGTATAGTTCTCATCGATGACTTTCCCGATAATTTTCACTTTCACTTTATTCGGTTCCGTCAAATCATAATCAGGAAGTGGAAAATAGCGGTGCATCTGCAGAGAAAACATCCTTTTGATCCCGCCACCCTGAGTATCAATCAGATTAAGATTAACCATAGCCTGGGCAAGAAAATGGTTCCGGTAATACTCCTGTGGTGAATCCTGCTCAATAACAGCATCGACGGAACCGGGCAGGAATGTTCCTACATTGGTAAAAAGAAGATTCTCGGGTGATTCAACAACCTGAATACGTCCACGTAAAAAATAGTCCTGATGGGCGATGCAATTATTCAATGCCTCCCGTATGACATAGGGTTCATAGGTCAGCACTTCCGTCGGAAAAAGTGTATTGTCAAGTAAATACCGGTAATGCAGATTACGGATTTTTCGGTATACTTTTTCAATATTAATAAGAAACGGGGGGCCAAAATGAGTATAATCTTTTTCCTGATTGTTTCCACCTTTTAAAAACCAGCTGATTTTAGCTATACCGGGTGATAAAAAATGCTCGGACTCCTCACGGCCGAGAAGCAATAATGCCGTCCGGGTAATTTTTCCCTGAACGGTTAGTCGCGCCTTGTTGAGAAAGGTGATATCGTCCCAATCCTGCATTTCCTGTGCACGGTCGGGAACCTTTTTTGCAAAATTATCTCTTGCCTTAAGTATAGCTGAAGGTTCAAAGTCTCCAATCGTAGCAGTCTCACAGATACCGGCAGACCAATCTTCATTCTGCGTCTGCCTTCGAATAAATTCAATTTCGTTTAATTTAAGAGCCGTCAGAGATTCACCGTCACGACCATAATAATGCCCCAGAAATGCAACGGGCATTCCACGGGGAGCCGGTGGAATCTCGAAAATTACAACCCGCCCCTCCGGATGATTCAAGACGAAAATATTACGGAAAGTAATTCCACCCGTTTGCCCGGCAATCTCATGTTTCAAACTATCCAGGTCCGCTAGTCTTGTCCGGTAGTTGGTACCGCAAACCTCCCTGGTCTTATCGGCAACACCGAAAATAAACCATCCTGCGGATATCTTATTAAGGTTTGCTTCATTCGATATGGCGGAGAAATATTTGCCCAGTTTTTTGAAATCGTAGTTGTTCTTGGCTTCTTTAAATTCGAGCCACTCCGTCTCGTGCGGGAGTGCCCGTAATTCATCAAGTTTTTTGAGGAGCTGGGTTTCGTTCATATTTTCACCCGTACTTCACCGGAGATGAGTTTGGGGAGGAGGATGTCGCGGAGGGATTCGAGTGTTCGGATTTGCGTTGCATTTGTGAGTATCTTGATAAATTGTCTTTCAATAGTTCTTTGAAAACCGTTGAGTTTACTTTTGCTTGGTATTGGTATTCGATATTCTTTGAGAATGTCTGTTTTTAAGTTAGTAAAGATACTACCGTTACCTTGCATTACAAGTTCAGGTCGGATCATTTTGAATAAAAGGTACAAAAACTCATTTGAAAAATAAGATTCAGGAAAATGAAGCCACCCGTCATGGATACAAGTATCGACCTGTAATATTTTCGGTATTCCCGGGGTCGCACTATTCGACAAAACTAATGCCCCAGCCTTAAGTAACGTTGTTTTTGTTAATCCTGACTCCTTTATATGTTCTTTAATCTCAAAAACAAATGGTGATCCTTCTTTTGTTGCATCTGAAATTTTAAGCCACCTTAAACCGGTCTCTGAAAGGTACTCTTGAATTGGTCTTGGAGAACCACCTCTTTTCACCGTTACTAAATTCCCAAGTGGCCGTGTTTCCCACCCCTCCTCCGCCTCCTCCACAAACCATTGCCGGAACAGCGTCTCCGCCATTGCTTCGAGTGTTTTATTCTGGCGGTGGAGCAGGTCGATTTTCTTATTAAGCGAATAATGGATTTCTCCAATAACCTTTTGTCTATCGATCGGAATCAGTGAAACTAACATCCTTCTTACCTCAGTTTGTCTTAAACCAAAAACTGAAGTACCACTGGCTCTACCATCAATTTGATTTTGAAAGTAATTACTTGTAACAAATGCATAAAAATATTTAGGGTGTAACTTTTTATGGTTTGTCCTAATGCAAAAGAGCCTTTGGCTAAGCACGACGGGAAAATCGAAATCCCAATAAAGATGTTCGCCCAGAGTTGCACCTTCTGATACTAATAGGCAATCACCCTTTTTAACATCTTCTTTCATCCATTGCAGATACATTTTATTTGTGACATAGCGAATATCACCTTGATTAGTAAGTTTTCCGCCGTGAACATTTTTTGCTGAAATAGCTCTAACTCCAGTATCAACCCAATCACCACCCATTTTTTTTGGAGTCTTGCCTCTGTGGTCAATTATTAAACTGAGACAACTATCAAGTTCTACAAGTTCGGCATCAGCAGGTAGTATCCCAATTTCGGTTTCTTTCCACGTACTCATACTAGCTTCACTTTCCGCAGATTCTCTAATATATCTCTGTTCAACCGTTCCTCCTCTTTCAGCTGCTCCTCAAACTCCTTCTTCAAACGTGTAAATCTTTCCTTGAAATCGAAATCGTCCTCCTCGTCCGGCAGCCCGACATAGCGTCCGGGAGTCAGTACAAAGTCACGTTCACGTACCCAATCTAGCGTAGCTGAATTGCAGAAGCCTTTTATGTCTTCGTATTTCCCTTTCGGCTTTCGCCATTCGTGATAGGTCCCGGCTATCTTTTGTATATCTTCCGTTGAAAGTTCCTTGGTTCTCCGGTTTATGAGGTGTCCTTCGTTCCGTGCATCGACAAAAAGAATCTCATCAACACGGTTTCGGTATCCGCCGTTTGCCTTACTTCTGCTTAAAAACCAGAGGCATGCCGGTATCTGCGTATTGAGAAACAGTTTTGCAGGAAGGTTGATAATGCAATCAACAAGCCGTGCCTCAACAAGTGCTTTACGGATGTCGCCTTCCCCGGATGTCTTCGAAGTGAGCGAACCCTTTGCAAGAACAAACCCGGCGATTCCGCTCGGACTTAAATGATAAAGGAAGTGCTGTATCCATGCATAGTTCGCATTGCCTGATGGCGGAACGCCGAATTTCCACCGGCCGTCGGTGCGGAGGAGGTCGCCGCTCCAGTCACTGTCGTTGAAAGGTGGATTTGCAATGACGTAATCGGCTTTCAAGTCTTTATGTGCATCGTTCAGGAATGAACCTTCATTGTTCCATTTTACCTGCGAGCTGTCTATTCCACGGATGGCGAGATTCATTTTCGCCAGTCGCCAGGTGGTCTGGTTGCTCTCCTGTCCAAAGATGGAAATGTCGTTCAGCTTCCCCCGGTGGTTTTTAACGAATTTCTCGGATTGCACGAACATACCGCCCGATCCGCAACATGGGTCGAACACCCGGCCTTTATGCGGCTCAAGAACTTCGACCAGCAATTCCACAACACTCCGGGGGGTATAGAACTGACCGCCTTTTTTACCCTCCGCCAGAGCGAATTCTCCGAGGAAATATTCGAAGACATGCCCGAGCACATCCGCGCTGCGGGCTTTCGCATCTCCAAGGGCAATATTACTTACTAAATCGATCAGCCCGCCAAGACTTGTGGGATCAAGGTTCCCGCGTGCATATACCTTCGGAAGTACGTCCCGCAAGCTCGGGTTTTCCCGCTCGATGGCATCCATTGCCGAATCGACCGTTTTACCGATGGTCGGCTGTTTCGCCTGATTGCGTAAATGGCTCCAGCGGGCGGAAGGGGGTACGAAAAAGACGTTTTCCGCCTTATATTCGTCTTTATCCTCCGGGTCGGCGCCCGCATATTCACCTATTCCGCTTTTCAGCTTCTCATGGAGTGCTTCAAAGGCATCAGAGATGTATTTCAGGAAGATTAAACCGAGAACGACATGTTTGTACTCTGCGGCATCGATGTTTTTTCGGAGTTTGTCGGCAGCTTTCCAGAGCTGTTTTTCGATCGGTTCTTCTTTTGGGGTGGGTTTGGTTTTAGGCATCAGTTTTTCCTATTGAGCTAAACTTGTTCAGTACACAGTAATTATTAAAAAATTCGGTTTTCCTGCGTTGTACCGGCATTTAATGCATAAAATAGAATATAAATTAAGGTGGATGGGGTTAATCGAAATAGGAAAGCAATGTTATTGGAAGAAGTTCTTTATCTATGCTGAAGACTCATCTCTGATGAAGCGGATGAGATCATAATACATTAGACGTGTTTGTTCTTTTTCGTCTTTTGCAGACAGAATTTCGAAACCGTTCTTTTTATAAAATGAAATAACATCTTCTTTGTTATATGCATCAATCGAAAGGAATCGGCATCCTGTTTTATTACCATGAGTGAACCAGTATTTTAAAAACAGGAGCATCTGAGTTCCGATTCCGATACTTTTAAAGTTCTTGTGAACTCCAAGGCGGCCAATCTTGACAGCCGGAAGACTTCTATACCTTTTTTGTTCCGGAATGAGCTTTTTTATTTTTTTCAATCCGCTATGGGATGCGATCTGATCTTCATGGCATAAACGATCATTTGAAAGACTGAAAAAAGAGACCGTTTCATTTTTATACTCAAATAGGTAGGTTGTTGCCATCAATTCTTTAATGTGGGCTTTTGCATCATTAATAAGGAAATCGTTTAAATCCTTATTGCCGCAGTCAAAATTTTTAATGGGGTAATCAAGCGATAAAGTAATAAAATTACACTGGTCGAGGGTGATGACGGGAGAGCTCATTATGGCTGTTTTTGCATAATTTTAACGAAAGTATTTTTTGCCGCTTCATAATCTTTCTTACTTACCGTTTTATTTTTGTTTTTTTCAACCTGTAAAATGAACCGTTTGGCGTCTTCACCTTCCAAGACAGGAGTTTCTTTGATTGGCATTGCCATAATCTATCCTTTTGGCAGAGTTATAAAAATACGGAAATAAGACGATAAATTATACCTCTAATTTCATTATACCTGAAAAGTAAAATTATTCAATCTTTATGGAAAGGTATTATTAAATACTCGTTTGACCGGTGTCCTATAAATAAAATATAATAAATTTATACAAAATATCTATAAATTACTCCATTCATTATTTGTTAGGATCGAAGCGCTGAACAGAGATAAGAATAGTGTGCGGTACTCGGTATAAGGTGAGTTGTGGTACTTCTGTGTGGTACTTTGGAGATTTTGGTCCAATAAAACCAGGCTTTTCCTACGGATTTCTAATCCGTAGGTCGCAGGTTCGAGTCCTGCAGGGCGTGCTTGAAAAAAACCCCGAAAACTACTGAAAACGCGGTTTTCGGGGTTTTTATTTCCGCCCGGTTTTTCGATTTACCCCAAAGTACCACAAAAACAACCAAAGTTGTGTCACCGTGTGAGGTACCTTACTTGTCAATTGCCCTTTGAAATACAATCCGCAGCTCGCGAAGTAGCGGTTTTCCGGTGCTGTTCCGGTGTGTCCCGGAAAGTGGTTTTCCACTTATAAATTCTCGGACAAATGGTGCCAGGTTCAGGCGGTATTTATTTTGAAATCGGAGTAGCATTCAAGGTGTTTGTGAAAATACTGGAATTTCGGTACAACACCTACCGGACAAAGACATTATTGAGTTTCGAGTGACTGGTGAATTTGATGACCGCTCAGACGCACAAACAGATGGCGAATTTCATATGGAGTATCTGCAACCTGCTCCGCGGGCCATATAAGAGAAACGAATACCGGAAAGTAATTCTTCCGCTGACTGTTCTTCGCCGTTTTGACTGCATACTGTTACCTACGAAGGGGCGAGTTCTGGGTGAATTTTCAAAGCTCAGGGGAAAATCCGAAACGATTGTTCAGGCAAGGATCCGGGAAATCACCCTGGTTCCCTTTTACAATCTTTCAAAACTCACCTTCGAAAAACTTCTCGACGACCCGAACCAGATATCTCCCAACCTGAACAGCTATATCAATGCATTTTCTCCGAACGTGCGCGAGATCTTTGAGAAATTCGAATTCGGTGACGAAGTCCGGAAAATGAATGACAAAAACCTGCTGTATGAAGTCATCAAACGGTTTACCGCACCCGACATCGACCTTTCGCCAACCAATATCGACCAGATGCAGATGGGCTATATTTTCGAGGAGTTGATAAGGATAGGCGCCGAACAATCCAATGAGGAGGCCGGGGAACATTTTACTCCGCGCGAAGTGATCAAGCTCATGGTGAACCTGCTTCTATCTCCCGAACAGGATTTGCGGAAGAGCCATGTGGTAAAAACCATTTACGACCCGGCCTGTGGTACGGGCGGCATGCTGTCGGTTGCCGAAAATTACATCCGGCAATTAAACGCCCATGCCGACCCCCACCTCGGTCTGCCGCTCCGATATGCTCATCAAGGGTGAGGAAGCGGACAACATTAAACCCGGAGACACCTTTTCAAAAGACGGTTTTCCGAAAGAGAAATTCGACTATATGCTCGCCAATCCCCCCCTTTGGGGTCGAATGGAAACAGCAGGCGAAGACGATTGTCGATGAAAATCAGAAACTCGGCTATGACGGGCGGTTCGGCGCCGGAGTTCAAGGATGAAAAAGACGCCCAAAAGGTTATACATGCCATACTGAATGTGTATAATGGCGTTTTACAGACAATTCAAAATGGCTCTTTTTCACCTTTTATATCATACAGGGCACACGATGGAAAGGAGACGGAAGACGTATCTATCTGGTGCGCAGGATTTGTTCTAGGGGTGGGTCTTTTTGAGATGCATGAGTGGGACATGTTTAATGATGGAGATCTTGCGGAGCTGTGTCTGCCCATTTTCTTTAATTCCACAACAGACAGATTACCGAAAATTTATTCTCCCGAGCAGTTGAAACGCATGGAGTCCCGTAAGGATGATTCCGGCGACCTTATTATCGATGCAGTGTATGGTATAAAAGGTTATTTCAGCGACACACAGACCCAGCCATGGCCGAGGCCGAAAGAAAAAGCCGAACCGAAAATTGGTAGAAATGATCCTTGCCCCTGTGGAAGCGGGAAGAAATACAAGAAATGCTGCGGGGGGAAGGAATGAAAAATCTTGATAGAATTACCTATCAGTCGCTTTCGGATACGAATTCAACAGAGAAGGAAGAGACCCCTCAGTCACCTGCGGTGACAGCTCCCCTGTCAGGGGAGCCTTTTCCGGGAAGCCTCCCCTGCAAGGGGAGGTGGCGCAATGCGCCGGAGGGGTCTCTTACGTCCTTGACGCTTACCCCAAAATGAAACCGAGCGGAGTGGAGTGGCTGGGGGAGGTGCCGGAGCGGTGGGAGGTGAAACGTCTTAAACATGTTGTTTATTTGAAGAGCGGAGATGGGATCACTGCTGAAGAAATCGAACCTGAAGGTAAATATCCTGTCTATGGTGGAAATGGCTTACGCGGTTACACAAACAAATACTCTCACACTGGGCATTACGTTCTTATTGGCAGACAAGGGGCATTGTGTGGAAACATCAAATATGCAAATGACAAATTTTGGGCTTCGGAACATGCTGTGGTAGCTACACCATGCAAACCAGCTGCTACAATCTGGCTAGGTGAATTGCTCAGAATTATGGAATTGTTTTTGCCAGTACCCCCCCTCCCCGAACAACGCTCCATCTCCGCCTTCCTCGACCGCGAGACCGCCAAACTCGACACCCTCATCTCTAAAGTCGAAGCCGTCATACTCAAGCTCAAGGAGTACCGCACCGCCTTGATCTCCGCCGCGGTTACTGGTAAAATCGATGTTTCGACTTCGCTCAACGCAGGCGTTCGGGAGGCGGCGTGAATAACAATAGAAACAGAGTGGAATTATGAAATTCGAACAATTCAAATCCGGCGTCTGGCGCCAGCAGTTCCAATATAAAAGCTTTTTTCCTGTCCTGGTGAATCAGCAATGGACATGGGAAGACCCCGCCATCAACACACTTCTTGAAAAAGCCAACAAATCCCTTGGTGAGTTGAACGCATTCTCGCTTATTGTCCCCGACATTGACCTTTTTGTCCAAATGCACATTCTAAAGGAAGCACAGACTTCAAGCATGATCGAAGGGACAAAAACCAGCATCGATGAGGCACTTATGCCGGAAGAGCAAATCGCTCCTGAAAAGCGGGACGACTGGCATGAGGTGCGAAATTATATCGATGCAATGAATAGCGCTGTAGCCGAGCTGCAAAACTTGCCACTCTCGAATCGATTATTAAAGCAGACCCATGAAATTCTTATGCGCGGTGTGCGGGGCGAGCATAAACAACCGGGAGAATTTCGTAGAAGTCAAAACTGGATTGGAGGCTCAAACCTTTCGGATGCTGTTTATATTCCTCCGCACCAGAGTGAAGTAGTTGAACTCATGAGTGATTTGGAAAAATTCTGGCATAATGAGGAAATCACTCTTCCCGATCTGGTTCGGGGGGCATTAACTCATTATTAATTTGAAACAATCCATCCATTTTGCGATGGAAATGGTCGTATCGGGCGGCTTTTTATTCCACTTTACCTGATTAGCAAAGGGTTACTGCAGAAACCGTCTCTCTATCTTTCTGATTTTTTTGAGCATAACAGGACTTCGTATGTCGATGCACTTATGCGTGTTCGACAAGCACATGATATATGTCATTGGGTCAAATTTTTTCTTAATGGTATCCATATTACTGCAGAAAAAGGTCGGAACTCATTTTAAAAGATTCTCGCCCTGCGAACTGAGGTTGAACAGCAGATACTTACCCCCTTGGTAAGAGAATACATAGTGCACGCGCAGGGTGTCGTTAAAGCCATTGATGATAATTCCCGCCAGCTTGCGGAGGCCTTGGTGGATGGTACTAAAATCGTCATAACGACTTTGCAGAAATTTCCATTTGTACTTCGCGGGCTGCTTCATATCACCGGTGCAGAAAATCCCGACGATCCCGACAGCGCTTCGGTGGAGCGTGCAAAGGAGTGGGAAGAAAAAATAGCCGCCCGCAACTATGCCGTGTTGATCGATGATTTCGAGGATTCCGGCACTACGATGAAAATCGGCAGGTTTCTGCAAAATAGTGATATTTATACCAATAAGGCAACAAATGCAGGCGCAACAGCCAATTACCAGGTCATACCCGGAAGACCGGGTAGCGGGAACGCTCTCCAGGGAATATTGATCAGGCAGGGAGCCTGGGCTCTCGTGGGATTTTATTTGGGGGTCAAACCGGACGGCGACAGCGTCTGGGATTTCAGTTCCGCGACCGGACTATCCTTCTATGCCAAAGGTACCGGAACACTGAATGTCTCTGTGGAATCCGATACACTCGATAATCTGGGTTTCGTTAAGCATTATAGTGCAGATGTCACATTGCCGGCGCAGTGGCGGCATATTTTCATTTCGTTTGACTCCTTGACGTTTAAAGAAGATCTCAATCCGAATACCGAGCTTCCCTGGAAGGAGACCGCCCGATCGATAAAGCGCATAGAATTCTATGCATTTGAAGGAGATACTGTTCAGTTCCGGCTCGATGATGTAATGGTAAACGGAGTGGATTTTTCGACGATATATTAGGCAAATCGAACAGAAGCGACCGGCGGACTGCGCGACAAACGATGCTGTCGGCAATGTATCCTTAAAAGATACAGAATGTAATAATCACCTGCTTTCTTTATCTCATACGCCACACTAACCTGCTATGTTTTGTTTAGTATCCGGGAAATATTTTTCTTTAATGCGTAAAATATATTTAAAGATTGTATGGGTTTTATCAAGAGAGGCAGATGACGTATGAAGATAAAGGTGCGGGCCGGATTTTTCTCATTGTGTTCTTTTTACGCGTGCGTGACAACCGTTTCAGCCGCCGCAAATTCAGACTTCAAAGTGGGCACATGGGGAAATTTCTGCCTTGGGGCATTTTCCCACACCTTCGACGACAACACTGCGAATCAGACGAAAGTCGCACAGCCGCTTTTCGATGCCAAAGGATTTCACATGACGCTGTTTACCGTTACCGGCAGTGGTAAATTTCCCGTGTCGTGGGACAATATGAAAAACGCCTTTGCAAAAGGACACGAGATCGCCAGTCACAGCGCAACGCACCAGGTACCCATGAGCACTGCGGAACTGTCGCCGTCCCAGAAGACCATCAGGGAAAACGTTCCGGGCGAGAAGTGCGTTTCCCTCGCCTACCCCAACTGCAGTTATATCTCGGAGTCGGAAGTCAGGAAATACTATATCGCGGGAAGAGTATGCGACAACAAAATAGTCGATTCAACGCCGTCAAATTTCTACCAGATAAGCTCGTTTCTCTCTGGCGGCGGCAATTTGAGCGGCGCCTCGGCGTTCAATGCCAAGGCGGACGAGGCTGTTTCAAAGCATGGATGGTGCGTATTACTGCATCACGGCGTCGGAAAAGGGGATTATCTCGCGTACACCGAAGTCGCCGATATAGAAGGCAACCTTGACTATCTCGATAAAAACCGCGATAAAATCTGGGTGGAGAGTTTCGGTAACGTCGCCCGCTATATCAAGGAGCGTAATGCCGCGAAAATCACTGTAACATCTTCATCTGACGAAAGCATCACCATCCAGGTGGCCGACAATCTCGACGACTCGATCTTCAACTATCCTCTCTCGATCAGGTGCGAACTGCCGGATGGCTGGAAAAGTGCCGTTGTAAAGCGGGAGGGAAAGGATGTCGAAGATACCATTGTCACGGTCAATTCCAAGAAATACATAATGTTCAAGGCTGTGCCGGATGGTGGAGAGGTTGTTATCAGCTCGGGCGCCACCAAGTCACCCTACCGCTACCGCCCCTTCGGGTTTGGATTCGACATTTCCTCCCCGGTCAAGCGGCTCGGGGCGTCCCTGGTCATCGATCCACGCCGATTCAGTGGTTCCGGCCATGTCGTGACGCTCTTCGATCTCATAGGGAAAAAACTTGCACGCTATTGCATCGGCGACGACGAATCACGTATCGTTTTGCCTGTTGATAAAATCAACCGTTCGGCGGTGCTCGTGAAAATCACCGGAATAAATACAACGTATTGTATGATGCTTCTACTGCAGCCATAACCGGTAAAGCCGGGCATGGCATAAGGAATCTTATTATGAAAAAGCCGGAGACGAAATTTTTAAGAGGAAGTCATAGTCTTGCCGCACTGCTCTCGGTCGCCCTGTTTATTTCATCATCATACGGAAAGACAGCCGTTCCCGTTTTCCTGCTTTTTGGACAATCCAATATGGTAAGCATGGCTTCCGTTTCGGACCTCACGGCGGACCAGAAAAAAACGGTGGATAACGTTATGATCAACGCCGGTGCGGATTGCGACCAAGCAAAAAAGGGAAAGTGGCTGCCACCAAGCTCGAATAACGGCAAGGGCGGGACGTTGTATACAAACATGATAACCCATCTCGATGCCGCCATGAAATCTTTCGGCACCGCATTCGACTCCACGCAATATACCCCGCGGTGGGCAGGCCTTGTCTGGCTGCAGGGGGAAACCGACGCGATGTCCCATAACCAGAGTCTCGCGAACGCGTACGAAACGAATCTCGGTAATCTTATTAAAGATATACGCACTAAAGTCGCCACGCCCGATCTTCCCGTGATTCTTCCGATGATCACGACACTCAGCATTTGGACGTATAATGCAAAAGTAAGGGGAGCCGACCTCGTGATGAAACAGAATTTGAAAAATGTCGACACGGTGGAAACAGAGAACTATCCGACGCCGGACGGAATGCATTACAATGCTGTAGCCCAGTTGAAAATCGGGCAAATCTCCGCTCTGCGATGGCTCGCGTTGCACTACAATTACGACGGCACGGTGCCGATTGACGTCCATCGATATTCCACGTCCGCGTCTCCGCAATCAAGACCTCAAGTGGCTACAGCGCCGATTATCGGCTTCGACCTGTCCGGAAGGAAATCCACGGCCTCAAGCGGCGCATCCGGCCTTCGAATCACATCCCCATTATCAAAAACAGTGCAGTCTCGGACGCTAGGTATATGTTCCCCCTGCGCGACGACAACCTTACCCTGCATACCTCGATAGCGACCTTTGCCATCATCGCGCTCAACGTCGCATCCTGGATTTTCATTCAGGGCCTTGGGTTCAATCCCGGGCTAATAAAGTCAATCTGCGAGTTCGGTCTGATTCCCGGTGAACTTCTGGGCAGACTGGATCCCGGAACAAAGGTTCCGCTCGGCGGCGGGTATGCTTACATCATTGAGCAGGATGCCAACTGGCTTTCGATTATAACCTCCATGTTCATGCACGCGGGGTGGCTGCACCTCATCGGCAACATGTGGTTTCTGGCCATTTTCGGTGACAATGTCGAAGACGCCATGGGGCCGGTTAAATTCATCCTTTTTTACCTTCTCTGCGGCATTGCCGCGGAGGCCGCGCAGGTGATTTCACATCCCCCAAGCCCCATGCCGATGGTAGGGGCCTCGGGGGCGATCGGCGCGTCATCACGGGTGCTGAAATGCCGCGCGAAACGGGGAAGGGCCGTGCGGCTTGTCAGAAGATATGTCCGGCATTGAGCCGCCTTACGACCGCCCGCTCTCTCCTCCACTCCATAGTTGAAGCCCAGACAGAAAGATCCACCATCGGCGCAACACGGTTTTGCCGTTGATCCTCCAGTCTCACCAATTGCATACTTAAAGCATGAACCGCTGTCTGATTGTCGTACAGGTCCTCTTTTTTATTGCTGTCGGGATTTCCTTCTCCGCCGACCTCAGGACCCTCAACAAGCAGGGGGTCGAGGCGTTCAACGCCGGAGATTACCGAAAAGCGGTCGCGTGCTTTTCCGATGCTTTAAAGCTTTCACCTGCCGATCAGGCAGTGGTTAACAACCTGACCGCCGCCTGCCGCTCCCTTGCGGCAGAATGTGCCAAGCGAGGCGACTATGAAAATGCCGTACAGGCGCTACGGTCGGGGTTTGCACTCATGCCGCAATGTTCCGTCCTGCGCGGCGATCTGATTTCCGTCGGCGTCAACCGGGGGACTGCCTGTTACAATAATAAAGATTATATCCGTGGCCGTCAGGCCGTTGCCGAGGTGCTGCAGCTCGACAACGAAAACCCGGCCGCGAACCGCCTTGCCGGCGATATCGCCTACGCTCAGCATGATCTCGCTGCCGCGCACGAACACTGGCAGCGCGCGCTCAAAGCCGACCCTGCCAATCCCTATATCGCCGACCGCCTGAAGAAGCTGGAGAAAGAGCGGGGGGTTGAACGGACCTACTCGCAGATGGAAGCGTATAATTTCGACATCCGCTTCGATTACCGCACCCTGGGCAATGGCGTCTGCGATCTGCGCGAGTTCCTCATGCAGGCATACGAAAAGGTCGGCCGGGATTTCAACCGGTTTCCCGAATACCAGATCGTCGTCATACTCTATGGAGAAAACGAATTCCGGGAGGTCAATAATGTACCCGGATGGGTTGCAGGACTCTACGACGGAAAAATCCGCATACCAATCAATTTTTCGCGGATTCCTCTCGCCACGCTCAAAGGAATCATTTTCCATGAATACACGCACGCGTTAATCTACGATCTCTCCGGCGCGGCCTGCCCTATCTGGCTCAATGAAGGGATCGCCATGCGGGAAATGAATGCACCGGGTCTCGTGGCTATCGATGTTCTGCGCCGCGCCTTGTCATCGGGAACGACGCTCCCGTTTGACCGCCTAGGTGACCTCCCGGGGGTCTGGCGCAACGCCGGCACTGCCCCGCTTGCCTATGCGCAGTCGTGGATCATGGCCGAATATTTATTCAACCGCTGGAGCAACAGTCAGGTGAAGAACATGCTGCTGCGCTTCAAACAGGGGGCATCCTTTACAACAGTCCTCCGCGAAGACATGAACCGCACCCCGGCCCAGTTCGAGGAGGAGTGGAAAAACTATGCACGGGGCAGGTTGTAGAAGGCGCCACCCTGTCACCCTTCCGCATTTTTCCCCTCCCCTCAGTCCAGCCTGAAATTCCTCCCGAGGTAGATCCTTCTCGCCTCAGGATTCACCGCAAGCTCCTTTGCCGTGCCGGAGATCAGGATTTTTCCTTCCGCCATGATGTAGGCACGGTCGGTGATGCGCATGGTTTCGCGCACATTGTGGTCGGTGATGAGAACGCCGTACCCTTTGACGCGCAGCTCGTGGACGATGCTCTGGATGTCCTCGACCGCGATGGGATCAACACCGGCGAACGGTTCGTCAAGCAGGATGAAATCGGGATGTATTGCCATCGCGCGGGCGATTTCGACGCGGCGGCGTTCTCCTCCGGAAAGGGTGTAGGCGAGATTCTTTTCGAGATGGGCCACATGGAGTTCCTCGAGGAGCTGTTTCATGCGTCGCTTGCGATCTTTTGCGCTCATCCGCTGGTGTTCGAGAATCGACATGACGTTGTCGCCCACCGAGAGCTTGCGGAAAATGGAAGGTTCCTGCGGCAGGTAACCTATGCCCATGCGTGCCCGCTTGTACATGGGCTTGCGGGAGATGTTCTTATTATCGATGAAGATGCGGCCGCGATTGGGGCGGATAAGCCCGACGATCATGTAAAAAGTGGTTGTCTTGCCCGCGCCGTTGGGGCCGAGGAGCCCCACGATCTCTCCCTGACGGACCACAATCGAGGCGCTGTCGACCACGCGGCGCTTGTTGTAGATTTTTACCAGGTCTTCGGTGCGTATCTCGCGTCCCGATTGAACGGGGGTGTCGGGATCGGGGGCTTCGACCGGTGTTTCCGAAGGAGGCGGAGTGCACGTCGCTGCGGACGGCGGTTCTGCGGAGAGTTCAGGCGGTTTGAGCGGTTGCGTCGCCGCCTCTTCCTCGACTACCGGGAGCTGCTCCGCCGCCGGCCCAATATTATTTTTTGTCAACTTGTCCAATTCCATACCATCCCTTTTAATGTTCGATTATCGATCTTCACCTTACTGCCTACAACCTACAGTTTACGCGGAAAATAGATTCCCCGCGCGCTTCCCGCCAGGTTCAGGAACGCCGCCTTCCCCTTGCTGAATTCGACGGTAATGCTGTCGCCGCTCGCCTCGTTGATGCCGCGGCTGTCTTTCTCTTCGATAAAATAGGTGCTGCGCGCGTTCCCCCATATTTTCAGCTTGTCGACATTACCGTCGCTACGGAACGACATGAGCATCACCTTGCCGTTTGCCTGGTTGACTTTGTCCGCCGCGGATGCGGTGAAATATTTGCTGATCGCCTTTCCGTTGACCCAGAGCGAATCGAGGTACCCTGAATCGGCGACCGACATATAGAGACTGTCGCCCCATACATGGGTAAAGGCCGTGTCGCGCCCCTTCTGGGCGGTGTCGATGTAGACGCCATGGGCGCTTCCGTAAACGGAGGCGCTGCGCAGCGACTCTTTGCCGAAGTAAAGATCGATCGAATCACCGGTCACCTCATGGATGTCGTAGATGACCCGGGGGTTTTTGCGAAGCGACGCTTCATTCTTTTCCGTATAATACACCGCCCGTTCGCAGCGTGACCACATCCTCCCTTTGGTGATGGTGACGCTGTCGGTAACCCTAGCCTGCTTGAGCGAATCGTTGTAGACCATTGCCCGACCCGTAATTGTCAATGTTTCCGCCGCCGCCGTGTCGAGGCGGACCAGTTTCGGCGCGCCGTTAAGCGTAAAATATTTCGTATCGACGCGGTATGTCGCTTTCTCACCTGTCATCACGGCATGCTCGACGGTGTCGCGGTAGTGGAAACCGCCCGTAGCGTCGATCCGGTTGGTCTTCTTTTCAAACTGCATCCTGTCGCAGGTAAGGATCTGCGACCGTTGGGTAATGTGGACACGGTCCCTGAAATTCACCCTCCCCTCATTGCGCCACCAGGTCGCCTCGTCGGAGCGGATCGTGATGTCGTCGTAGAGAAA
>JAFGIW010000016.1 GCA_016929415.1 Chitinispirillaceae bacterium
AAGGACGGCGCGGTGGACGCCGATTTCGAAGTGGTGAATTAATCGGTCGACAATTGACCGATGGAGAAGGGCGCCTGAAGGCGCCCTTCTCTTATTGGCGGGATAGAAATCAGGTGAAATAAGGTGAGGTCTTCCTGTTGACCGATTCAAGGTAATCCTCACGGGAAACGATAATCCTGCTTACCGCATCCTGCAGTGCAGGTGAGATCGTATCATTTTTAAAAATCTCCCGGCCTGCCGATTTCGCTGCGCGTAAAATATCATTAATATTTCTATTTTTCATCGCAAACGAATGAGGCCGCAGCAGGGCGCCGCCGAATCGATACCCGGTGTTTCTGCAAAACGCCTGCAGATGAGCCACCATAGGGGTAAAATTATCCTTTTCCCACAAACCGCAGCTTGCGACAAGAACGAATTTTCTCATTTTTTCATGAGGGGGCAGCGGATGACGGGAATGGCCGTCTCTCACTTCAAGAAACGGAATCCCCATAACGACCAGACGATCCATCATAATTTTAAGCTGCCCCGGAACGCCGTCGCAATAGACGGGCGTCGAAAAGACCACGATATCGGCGTCATGAAACTTCGGTAAAAGTTGAACCATGTCGTCCTGCTGAACACACACATTCCCGGTTTTAAACCAGCAGCTCAAATCGCCCCTGCACGGTTTGATGCTCAGTTTGTCCAGCGGAACGATCTCTATCGAACCGCCCGCTTCGCGCATACCGTCAAGGAAGGGGGAGAGTACGGTTGCCGTATTTCCCCGGCGGCCGAAAGGGCTGGCGTTGATGACTAAAGTCTGCATTTCAGATTATTCCGCGGGAGCTCCATGAATACCGGCATTACCGGTTTTGTTGTTGACACAATCGGCGGCACATTGCCGCTCTGCCACCACAATATACAAAAAGAGCCGCCATGGAGGGAACGTAACATTTTTTTTGCCTTTTCATCAGGAGCTACGTATTTTATCACGAATAATTTTCTTTACTCATCCCTTAAGGAGGATCTATGGAGATTACCATTGCCCGCTCATATGAAGAAATGAGCGCCGTTTCCGCCGGCATTATCGCCAAAGAGATCAAACGCAAACACGACCTCGTGCTCGGGCTGGCAACGGGCGACACGCCTGTCGGGACCTATAAGGAACTTGTTAAAATCTATAAAAAAGAGGGCCTTGATTTTTCGAAGGTGACGACATTCAATCTTGATGAATACGTAGGTCTGCCGCCGCTGCACAAGAACAGCTACAATTATTTCATGTGGGAGAACCTTTTTAAACATATCAATATCACCCCCTCCAAGGTGTTCGTTCCGCAGGGGAATACCGAAGACCCCGAGGAATTCTGCGCCTGGTACGAAGGGCAGATAAAAAAGGCGGGCGGCATCGATCTGCAGATCCTCGGCATCGGCGGCGACGGCCATATCGCCTTCAATGAACCCGGGTCGTCGTTCGCAAGCCCTACCCGCGTCAAGGCGCTCTATGAACAGACCATCATCGACAACGCCCGTTTTTTTGACAAACAGGAAGATGTCCCCCGTTTTGCCATCACGATGGGCGTCGGGACCATTCTCGATGCGAAGAAAATACTCCTGATCGCCAACGGAAAGAAAAAGGCCGACGTTGTCGCACAGTTCATCGAAGGACCGGTAACGAGCCAGATCACCGCATCGGCGCTGCAGCTCCACCGGCACGTCAACATCGTCCTGGACCAGGAGGCCGCATCCAAGCTCACACGGACCCAATACTACAACTGGGTTCGCGACAACAAACATCTGGTACAGAAAGAGGTCGGTCGCTGATAAACCGATACCGCCCGGTAGTGAACCGGTCGATCCTGTTCAACGGGGCGACCGGTTCCGCATTGTTTCGTTACCAGTATTGCACCCCTCAAGGAGCTTCCTATGAACAGGCAATCAGCAATTCCCCGTAGCGACCGGCTTGATGACCTTTATTTTCCGCGCATTGTGCAGCACCTGAAAGAAAAGCGGGAAGCCTTCCACAGCGGCATGCGCCCCCTGAGCCACGAGGAGATCAAGCTGCTTGAAGCTGCAGGGAACCGGGCAGAGGACTGGAGCGCGCTGCGGGTGTCCGGCGGTTTTTCCCCCGGCCACGTCAATAACAGTCATTTCTTCGGCACCTGTTTTCTCGGCTCGTTCGACGGATCCCCCGTCGACGTCGGGACATCGCTCCGGCTGCCGTCGGGCATTCACGACAGCATCATCATCGATTCGGCCATCGGCGACGGATGCTGCATCTGGAACGCAAAGGGGGTGAACAACTGCTTTATCGATGAACATGTCGTGCTTTACAATATCGGCACGCTCTCGTGTGCGCCCTCCGCGACCTTCGGCAACGGCCGCGAGATCGTCGTCGGAATCGAGACCGGCGGCAGGGAGGTACTCTCCTTTGCCGATATGACAATCGCAATCGCGCAGGAAGCGGCGATGCAGCGCGACGTCATCGAGGCATACAATCAATTTGTCGCCGCATACCTCGAACGCATCCGCATCGGTTTCGGAATCATTGAAGCGGGAAGCCGTATCTGTAATTGTCCGCGGATCATCGACACCTTTATCGGTGCGGGTGCGCGCTGCGACAATGCCGCGCTCATCGAGAACGCAACGATCCTCAGCAGCCCCGGCGAGCCTGCCCGCATCGATGACGGCGCCTATGTCCGCAACAGTTGCATCCAGTGGGGGTGCCGCGTGAGTTCAATGGGGATCGTCGACGATTCGGTCCTCACCGAACATTCCCACGTCGAACGCCACGGAAAGGTGACCCACAGCATCATCGGACCCAATACCGGTATCGCCGAAGGTGAAGTGACCGCAAGCCTCGTGGGACCGTTCGTGGGGTTCCATCACCAATCGCTGCTCATAGGCGCGCTCTGGCCCGAAGGCAAGGGGAACGTGGCCTACGGCGCCAACGTGGGCTCGAACCACACCTCCAAGGCGCCGGATCAGGAGATTTGCTGCGGCGAGGGGCTCTTTTTCGGCCTGGGGGTCAACATCAAATTCCCGGCGGATTTTTCCCGCTCCCCGTACAGCATCATCGCCACCGGCATCACCACCCTGCCCCAGCGCGTGACGTTTCCCTTTTCGCTGATCAATGCTCCGTCACGGCGGTTCGACGGGGTTCCCCCAGCCTACAACGAACTCTTTCCCGGGTGGGTGCTGTCGGACAACCTCTATACCGTCGCGCGCAATGAAGGCAAATACGTCAAGCGGAACAAGGCCCGCCGCTCGGTCTTCACTTTCGAGGTATTCCGGCCCGAGATCGTCGACCTGATGGCGGCGGCGCGGAAACTGCTGTGCGACGCGGCGGCGGACAAGGCATATTACACCGAAGCCGACATCCCGGGTATCGGCAAGAACTTCATGACCCGGCAGAACCTCCTCAGGGGAATCGATGCTTATTCGCAGCATATCGAACGCTACTGCCTGAACGGGCTGTTCCGGCAGTGCAAACAGCTGCTCGCCGCGGGCTCTCAGATTGACAGCAGCACCATCTTGTCGGCCCCCTCCGGCGACGCGCGGCGGGAGCATGAACGGTCGCTGCTCGTCTCTGAAGGCTTCGACCAGCGGCCGCTGCGCCGGAACCTCGAGCGTCTCGCCGAACTCGCCGATCTCGCGGCCCGCTCAATCGCCTCCGCAAAGGAGAAGGACGATATACGCGGCAGGGCGGTAATGGAGGATTATGCCGCCGTGCATACCCCCGCGGCCGAGGATGGCTTTGTCATGGAGACGGCCGCGAAGAACGAAACTCTCAAAAAGGATATTGAGGCGTTCATCGGACGTATCGGCGGATAGGGATTTGCCGGGGGCGGGAATAAATTTACTTTCGCACTTATGTCGGGCACCGGGGTGGTTTCTCCGAATGGATGCACCACCGCTTCATCCGAACGGTTGCGCATCAGGAAGAACACGGGACGCTTTCCCTTAAAATAAAGGCGTAGGCGCATGGCGGGCTGGCATCGGCTTGACCGCCTCTATCAGACACATGCGGTATGTGAGCCCATAAGTCGCCGGTCAGGCTTACCATCCGGGAGAGTGAAGACGGACAAGGGGAAATATATTCAATGAGACGCTGCACCTGTGGTGAGCTTGGTGATGAATATAGCCGCGTACGGTTTTTTCTTTACCGGTGATTTCGTACAGATACACCCCCGGCGAAACATTAGGGAAAGATGCGTGCAAACATTCGTCAATACTCCGAAAGCCGTACGATACATAATTGTTCAAACCGCCCCTTACAATTTTCCTACCATCCGCCGTCCAGAGTCAGAGACAGATCATTGGGACCTTCAGCGCCGAGTGTGTCGGCCGAAAGAAGCGTCGTAACCGAGCCGTCGGCATCGGTACGGGTGATTCCATCTCTCTTCCGGGTCACCCATAATCTGCGATAGAGTCGTCACACAATGCAATGCGCCGCGCCCCCTACACACTCTCCGCCTTCTTCTTCAGTTCAGCGACAAGGTTAAGCGCGTCAAGCGGTGTAAGTTCGTTAACGTCGACGCCGGCGAGCTGCTGGATGATTTCAGCATGCATGGCGTCGAGCGCATTGAGCTGCACGCCGGAAAAGAGATCCGCCTGCTCGCGCTCCCCGGCTGCCTTGTAGTGACGGGCGAGCACAGGCTTGTGGTCGGGGGTGAGTTCCATGTTTTCCAGGTTGCCGAGGATCTCCCGCGCCCGGATGATCACCTTCTTCGGAACGCCCGCAAGCCGTGCAACCTGGATGCCGTAGGAGTGGTCGCAGCTTCCGGTGTCGATTTTCCGCAGGAAGACGATCCGGTCGTTCCACTCCTTTACTTTTATATGAAGATTCTTGATGCGCGGATAGAGAAGCTCCATTTCGGCGAGTTCATGATAGTGGGTCGCGAAAAGCGTCCGCCCCCTCCTGCCGGGAGTTTCGTGCAGGTACTCGGCGACCGCCCAGGCAATGCTGATGCCGTCGAAGGTCGACGTTCCCCTGCCGACCTCGTCAAGCAGTATCAGGCTGCGGTCGGTCGCGTTGTTGAGGATATTGGCCACCTCGATCATTTCCACGAGGAAGGTGCTCTGCCCGCGCGCGAGACGGTCCGACGCGCCCACGCGGGTAAAAAATTTATCGACGATTCCGATCTGCGCGAAGGAGGCGGGAACGAACGAGCCCATCTGGGCCATGATGGCAATAAGCGCGGTCTGCCGCAGATACGTTGACTTTCCGGCCATGTTCGGCCCGGTAATGAGAAGGATCTGGGAGTCGCGTGCATACATTTCCGTATCGTTGGGGATGAACTGCTCCGTAGTGTTCATACGTTCGACTACCGGGTGTCGCCCGTCCCTGATGACGATATCGCCGTTCCCGCCGATCACCGGACGGCAGTAATTGTACTGCGCGGCCACGCGGCCGAGCGCGATGAAGACATCAATCGTCGCAACGGCGTCGGCGGCCTTCTGGATACGCGAGCAGTGCGCCGCCGCCTTCCGCCGCAGGTCGACGAAGAGTTCGTATTCGAGTGAGCCAAGGCGCTCTTCGGCGCCGAGCACTTTCGCTTCCATCTCTTTGAGTTCCGGGGTGATGTACCGTTCCCCGTTGACCAGGGTTTGTTTACGGATGTAATCCCGCGGAACGGCGTCTTTGTTCGCATTCGACACTTCGATATAATAGCCGAACACCTTATTGAATCCGACTTTGAGCGAGGAAATGCCGCTCTTTTTCCTTTCCGCCTCCTGCAGCCGAGCGATCCACTGTTTTCCATTGACCGCCGCATTCTTGATCTCATCGAGTTCCGGCGAGACACCCGGCCGGATGATGCCGCCCTCGCGCAACGAAAGCGGCGGATTGTCGACGATGGCCGCTCCGATCATGTTCGCCATCTCCGCGAAGTTCTCAAGGGCGCCGCACAGGGCAATGAGCGGCCCCACGCCCGCCGCCGGCGACAACGCCTTGACAATCCGCGGGAATGTATCGAGGGACTGTTTCAAGGCGATCAGATCGCGTGCATTGGCACGCTCGAAGGTGATTTTGCCGATGATCCTCTCGATATCCGCAACCCGCTTGAGCAGGAGCTCGACCTCCCCCCGCACAAAGGTGTCTTTCTTGAAAAATTCGATGCAGTTGAGCCGTTCGGCGATCGCGGCCGGTGATTTGAGCGGACGGGTTATCCACCGTCTGAGCAGCCGCGCGCCCATGGCGGTTCCGGTGGCGTCAAGCACCGAAATCAGCGTGCCCCCCGTATCGTCCTGCATGAGCGGCCGGAGTAGCTCGAGGTTGCGGATGGTGGCGGGATCGAGTTCGGCGAAATCGGACCGGGAGCGACAGGAGAGGGCGGTGATATGCCGGAGATCGTTTTTCTTCTGTTCTTTGAGGTACAGCAGCAGCGCTCCTGCCGCGCCTGCAGCGGCCGTCATTCCTTCGAGCCCGAGGCCGTCGATCGACATGACCCCGAAGTGGTCCTTAAGCGCATCCGATGCATGATCGCAGGCGAATTTCCACGCGTCGAAACGGGAACAGACGATCGCCGAAGAGACATCCGCGACGACCTCCCTGAACGGATTGTTTTCATCATCGGCCAGCAGCACCTCGCTCGGATCGATCCGCACGATCTCCCGCTCAACCTCAGTGAAATCGACCTCTTCACATTGAAAAAAACCGGTCGAGAGGTCGCAGACGGCAATACCGACGACCTGTTGCTGCCGGTGCAGCGCGACGATATAATTGTTCGCCCGTTCCTCGATAAAATTGTCTTCGGTAGCGGTGCCGGCGGAGATGATTTCAATGACGTCGCGTTTCACGATCCCTTTTGCCAGTTTCGGATCTTCGACCTGCTCGCAAATGGCGATTTTATACCCGGCTTTGACAAGCCGGTTTGCGTACCGGTCGAGCGCGTGATGGGGAAACCCGGCAAGCGGGGTGTTCTCGGCGCCGCCGTGGTTGCGGCTGGTAAGCGTCAGTCCCAGGACCCGCGATGCGATTTTCGCGTCGTCGTTGAAAAGTTCGTAAAAGTCGCCCATGCGATACAACAACACCGTCGAAGGGTTGCGCGCCTTGATGTCGTTGTATTGACGCATAAGAGGCGTCGCATCGGCGGTGCCCCCCTGCCTGTGTTCCTCCTGTTCGGCGGTATCGGGGCCACGCTTCATGGTGTGCCTGTTGCTCCGGGACTGCTTGTGCGCCGTGCGCGATTCGTCTTCACCGGCGGCTTCCCGTCAGACTTCTTTTCAGCGGTGCCGGCACTCTTTTTCCGCGTCGTCTTTCTGCCTGCGGTCGTGTTCCCCGAACCGCCGGCTTTTACCGATGAAGTCTTTTTCGGTTTTTCCGGTTTGATAATCACGGTCTCCTTCAATGCCTCGGCAAGCTTTTCACACTCCTCCGCCGAGCCGGCCGGGGTTGCGACCGGACCACGTACCTCGAAATAATCGGTGTCCGCCGGTTTCTTCGATGAAGCGCCCGCCGGTTTCTGTTCAAACAGCGCTTCCCCTTCTTCGTTGTCAACCGCCGCGGGCGTTTCCGCCGCCAGGGCGTCCACAGCGTCTTCGAAGTCAAGCTTCGCCGCTTTTTTCGATACCGGTTCTGCCGGCTCGAACGCCGGTTCGGCGTCACCAATCGCCGCCGCTTTTTCGGGGGCCACTTCTTCAATGGCGTCTTCGAGATTGAACGGCGCCTCCTTTTCCGGTCCGGTTTCCTTGACTTCAAACGCAGCGGAATCTTCATCAACCGCTCCCCGTGCGGGTCCGGCGGTATCTTCCGCCGGGGTCTCCTTGACTTCGAATGCCTCTTCTTTATCGTTATCAGTCGCCGGTGCGGGCGACTTTTCAACCTTGGCGGATACCGCCGGCATCTTGATGACCGGTTCTTCAATGACAATCGCCTCGAGGTCGAATGCCGTCTCGCCGCGCAACGCCGCCCCCTCGACGATCGCCGGTTCTCTCTTTTCATGAACAGCCGCCGGCGCCTCATCTGCCGTATCATCCTGAGGGATGATCGCCTCGAGGTCGAATGCCGTCTCACTCCGCAGTGCCGCCCCCTCCACGGCAACCGGTTCTTTTTCGGCGGCTGCCGGCGGAGCGACGGTGCGTTGTTCGGGAATATCAGGTTCAGGACCACCCGCCCTGTCGCTTGCGGGAACCTTTTTATCCACTTCGAATACCTCCTCATCCGACTCAGACGGTTTTACCGTTGCGGTATCCGCCTGCGATTCCTCCGTTGCGACCGGTTTTTCGGCCTTTGCATCGATTTCAAAATCGGACGGTTCGTCCTCACCGCTCTGTTCAGCGGTTCCGGCAGCCTCCGGCGCCGTTACATCGACCTCGAAGAGCGAGGACGCCGGCATCGCAACGGGCGCCGCGGGGCTTTCCTTTTTGTCCTGCCCGCCGGGAACCGCCGCCGCTTCCTCGAAAGCCGCCTCCGGCAGGGCAAGTTCATCTATTGTCAATTCTTCCATTTTTTCACGCGCCATCGCCTCGAATTCTTCAATACGCGGAAGGTCCTCGATTTTATTCAATCCGAAATATTTCAGGAAGGTCTGCGTCGTTCCATAAAGAAGCGGCCGGCCCGGTTTCTCGCTCCTGCCGGCAACGGTGATGAGCCGTTTTTCGAGCAGCGTCTTCATCGCGCCGTCGGAGATGACGCCGCGTATCACTTCGATTTCCGCCTTGCTGATCGGTTGCTTATAGGCAATTATCGCCAGACTCTCCAGCGCCTGTACTGAAAGCTTCTTGGCCGCCTTCTCCTTGAAAATCTGCCTTACCCACGGATGGTAATAAGTGATCGTACGGAACTGATACCCTCCGCCGATCTCGACGATCTCAAAAGGGTGCCGTTCCTTCTGCAGCTGGATATTGATTTTTTCCACCATCCGGCGTATGTTCCGTGCATCGGGCTGACCCGGCAGGATCGTCTTCAGAGACCCGGTAGTCATCAATTCATCAGAAGCGAACAGTACGGCCTCGAAAATGCGAAGGTCGTCGGGCGCACTCCCTGCTGCGGGCTCATTGCCGGCGTCGTTGCCGTCGGCACCTGTCGGCTCATCCAAAACGTCTTCCGCGTCATGCTTACTCATCATATATCCTCCTTCGACTGTTTTTCTCCCAACGAATCATTATTCAACTCCGGCGACGGCCGCCCCTCTGCGTGCGGGTCCGGCTGCGGCGTGCGCCGTAATACAAATATAGGGCCGAAACTCGCTTCCTGCCTGAAGGAAATTTCCTGCATCTTAACCAGTTCCAGAATTGCCATGAATGTTACCACTACGACGATTTTCCGGTTATCCCCCGCAAAAAGGTCTTCAAACCGCACCTCGCCGCGGTCGCACAGCATCCCCAGCACCATTTCGATACGTTCATCGATCTTGACATTGTCAGTCGCGACGACATGCAGCTTTTCCCCGCTGTTATCGGCCCGGTCGAGAATGCGCTTGAACGCCGCCAGAAGATCGAAAATGCTGATGTTTCCGAGGTCGACCTCCTGCTGCGCCGGCGCTGTTTCGATGACATCCGCCGCCCCGCGGGTAAATGCGCCGAAGTGTTCCGATTCGAACGACCGCAGCGTATGCGCGGCTTCCTTGAACTTCTTGTATTCGAGGAGCTGGGCGATCAGTTGCTCTCTGTTGTAAATACCCTCCTCTTCCTCGGCGGCCTCCCCGCCCTCCTGCGGCGGCAGCAGCTCGCGTGCTTTAAGGCGGATGAGCGTCGCCGCCATATGCAGATATTCCGACGCAATGTCGATGTTGAGATCGCGCATCAGGTCGAGATATTCGAGATATTGCGCGACGACTTCCGCCACCTTGATATCGACGATATTGACTTCCGCCTTATTGACGAGATAAAGCAGAAGGTCCAGCGGACC